>CAYRRZ010000015.1:10255-22620 GCA_964426815.1 uncultured Gammaproteobacteria bacterium
CGCAAAAACCAATCTTGCGCTTCTTGAAAAGAAAAGACGTCTTCGATCGACAGCATGCGCGCTTGATGGGTCACTTTAACAAAACCCGGGAGCGGTTCACCGGCCACGCGTTGGGTTGGTGAATCGGTTGTGATGAGGTCTGGATACTCTTGTTCAAGCTGATAGAGCTCGTGTTTGAGGGCATCTAAAGCAGCCTCGCTAATCTCAAGCGCATTCAATACATGGTATTGATAGCGATAGCGATTGATTTCGTCACGCAGCTTGGCTATGCGGTTTTTGGCCTCGGTTTTGGACATGCAGAGAGTGTAAACGAGGCGGCGTAGAATGACAAAAGCCTCTACGGAGGACAAACAGGACTCCCAGTTCCCTTTAACAAGGTACATTCACTGAAGATGACATAGCTAAATAAGCCAGATAACACGTCGAGCTTTGGCATGGTGACGGCGATTTTTTGGGTGGCGTTTTGATAGGTGCCTTCGGCAGCCAAGGTGATATCACCTGGGAAACCTTGAGGCGCGCCAGCGAGAGTTGTTTGAACTTGGATATTTACCGCGGAACAACGCAAAGAATTTAAACGCAAACGATAAGCGCGATTTGGATTAAGAGAAAGCGTTAAACTCTGATCAGCAGGACCAACCACTAACAAATTATCTTTGCGCGTAATCGTGTACTGATCTGGGACGATGCTGCCTGAAAGATTCCATTCGGCATAGCCAACTTCGACATTAGCAAAATTCGATCCGCAATTACTGCCATTTTGCCAAGTGATGCGTACCGCATCGATATTTGCTGGACCAATCGCATCCGGATTAAATAAATCAACGACTTCGAAACTGGTTGTGGCAACACTTGCAATCAGTTTTTGGGTTGCGGTGGCATAACTTCCATCGTATTTCCAGCTGCTGCCATTTGGATAGATCGAAGCTAAGCCAGTGACTTCGCTCACCGGTGTTCCAATCTTACGGATTTCATACAACTGTCTTTCGACACCAGAATCGGCCATGTAATAGGCAGAAATACTTTTATCTGTATCAACCGAACGCTGCGAGCCTTCGAGCACAACGGTTCCAATACCGATGCCAGCCAATAAAATCATGAGGGTCATCATGATGGACATCGGCAAAATGTTTCCTGGTTTCAATCGCATATTATCGAAGATAGACGCGTGAAGCCACGGTCGTTTGCGTCTGTAAACTTGGACGCTCTTTCGCATCATCAGACTTATACTGCAAAGTTGCGGTTACGGTTACAAAGGGCTGAGTGTCGCCAGGCGTCACCACATTAAACGGATCATCACTTGGACGAATAATGACATCAAATTGTTTTACATCCACTTTATTACTCGTGAGTTGATTCCAGGTTGCACCCGCATCATTTGAAAAAGCAAGACAATCAACACCGCTACTACCACAATTTCCACTGGCCGCTGTTTGGATAGAGAACCAGGCCTGTTGGGTTCCGTCACGTGAAATCAGTTGCAAATTGTTTGAAGCCGCAGCAATCGATCCACCCGAATAGTCAATCATTTTATTGCGAGCCTCACGCACCAAAAGCTCATTTAAAAAACGCGCGTCTTGGCCTAAGGTCGCGGTAAAGGCGATACGACGATGCAGCTGATTGAAGGACACAAAGGTCTGTGCCATAACAACCGCGATCGTCGAAAAAATAGTGATGGCCACCATCATTTCGACAACGGTAAAACCGGCGCGTTTATTTCCAATCATAGATATCTTCATAAATCACGCTGCGAATTGTACTGCCTTTACGTAGCCATTCAACACGACTCTCAATCCGAATTCCGCCTTTCACCTGGCCATAATCTGAACAGACGCCAGACACAATCACCGTATGTGCATTCGACGCATCAATACAGATGGGTGAAAAAGTCGTGAGCCGTGTGAAGGGTGTTGCCGCGCCGCCAATTGGCGGTGCGGTATTGAGATTGGCATACATTCCGGATGGACTTACCGCCGTTGAGCGTATGACTTGTGCATTTCCATCTGTGATCAGATTGGTCGAAAAATCAAAGCTTGGTGTTGAGATTACGCCATCCCAGACCAAAGAAGCGGTGTAATCCCCAGGCGTGCCTGCGCTAGTCAGTCCGAGATCAAATGAATTTCCAGCGAGCCAATTTGAATCACGAATTTGTTTTGCGATTTCAATCCCCTCTCTCGCCAAATTAATCGCAATAACTCGATCCGTATCGCGCTCCACCAAACTTAAATTTCCAAAAACTAAACCTGCCGAAGCAAATAAACCAATCGAAACCACCGCGAGCGCGACCAAGACTTCGATAATGGTTTGTCCTTTGGCTTTTTGCATATTATTCGATGGAGATTCGTCCGGTAAGCGCATTTACTCGCACCTGTTTGGTCTTCGCATTTTGCGTATGTTTCAAGGTGATCAAGACCGAAGCTGGTTCAGCACAACCGCCACAGGCATTTAGCCGCATCACACCGTTCTGACGCTGAAAAAAAACATCTGCCTCGGTTCCAGATGGCAAGGTTGCCGATACGGTATCAATCACCACATTGCCTCCGCCCGAAGTATCAAAGCGACGTGAGAAAAAATTCTGAGCCGTGCTCGTTCTTGAAAAATCATTCCCAGGCCCGTTTAAGATGCCATAAAAAGCATAGGTCGAACTATTGTGCGTAAAGTGAATACCCACGCCATCTGGAGGCGCAGGAGTACATGCGCTTCCAGATTTACAAGCCGAAGCGCCGAGCTCACATGAAATCCAGGCATCGCTGGCGTTCTGACAAAAAGAAACACTTTTCACCGTGAGGGCGCGTGACTGAGCTGAACGAATATCCGCCACCACGATACGAGCCGCTGAGTTTAATTCTTCGGTACGACGAGACTCCGTTAAATTAGTAGTAACGATACCGGCCAAAATACCCAAAATCGCCACGCTGACCATGGCTTCGATAAGCGTAAATCCGTTACGTCCAAGCCGTGATAATCCAGTCATAGACAATAGGACCAATCCAGAGCGCGGCCAACATACCCGAGGCTAAGGCCGGTGCGAATGGTAAACGATCTCCACGATGCAGTTTGCCGAGCAATAATCCGATAATCGCAACGCTTCCACCGATCAAGTAAGCCAAATAGATCGAAATTGGTAATAAAGGCCAGCCTAAGACCGCGCCCATATAGACCCCGAGCCAAATATCTCCGACGCCAAGCCAACGGCCTCGTGATGCAAGAACTTGAAAGGCGAAAAATAATCCAGCCACGGTCATGCCAAGGAGCACCGAGACTAAACGAGCCTGAAGACCGATGCCGGTAACCACTCCAAACCCAATGACATTCAAAATAGCGGCGACAATGGACAGCCCGCCTAAATATTCTACCGGCAATTCTTTCCAACGAATGTCCATGACCAAAGGCGCTAAGAGAGCCGTCGAGAAAATCAATTCAAACCAAAACTGTGGCCCGGTATAAATCGATAGTGGATCGTGACGCAGAGCAGCGATCAAACCCAAAGCCAAACCAGCTAGTTCAACCAGCGGATATTGAAAGTGAATTTTTTTTCCGCAGGTTGCGCAGCGCCCACGCAAATACAACCAAGAAATAATCGGAACCAAGTGTTGCGCCTTAATTTGCCGTTTGCAGTTTGGACAAGCTGAGCGACCAAAAACCGTTGACTCGGCATGCCAACGCAAAGCTAAGACATTTGAAAAAGACCCAAGACAGGCCCCGAGACAAGCACCAAAAATCCAGCCAATGAGTTGTTCAGCAAACATGTTTAATGAATTTCATCTACACGATCCACACCATCGGAATGCGCATAATATACACCGGACGCCCCATATGCCGTCGGTCTTTCTGTGAGAAAGCGCAAGGAATAGCCCTGACTCGAACCGCGATAGGTATAGTATTCCCCTGCCTTTGGACCAAGTGGAACCTGGAGCATGAAGACGGGTTTGGCATCGATGCTGGCGCCAACAAAGCCATTACCGGTTAATTTATCCGCTTCGGCACCTGGACGACCAAGATCGACTTTTTCGCTTTGTGGATAGGTCGCTTTTTGCAACCAATGTTGCGACAAGGCGGCGCGCAATACGGCGATATCAGAGATACGCTTCGCATCTCGATTACTCGCTCGAGTAACACTGAGTGAATAGACCGAAACGGCCGCAAGAATACCGACAATCGCGATCACGACCAGCACTTCAAGAACCGTAAACCCTTTTTTAAAAAAGTGGCGCATAGGACTTGTCGAAGTATATCACGCAAACCAAAACCCCGCCGAAGCGGGGTTTTGGATGAAACCATTTTTTATTGAACGATGCCTGTTTGACTTGCGTAATGGTTATACCCTGCATTCAAACCTTGCACTGCATTCCCTTCAGTACGAAAACCGATCAAGAAATTGCTGATAGTTGGTGCCGTTGCAGCGTCAGGACCAGTAATAACGTAGTCGCAACCTGCTGGCGGAGCACCGAGTGCAGGCGGCACTGTTGTACAAGCAGTTGTGTAAGTCGGATCTTTGACAGTGGCGAATTGAATGAAATTGCCAGTTACATCTGTACCAGCCGCACATGTACCACTCTTAATGCGAAGAGCACTGATCTGCGTAAAACTGTTTGCAGCCAATGCATTAGTGCCGTTGCATACATTGTATGCGCTGTTTTCATTGTACGCTGCAGCTAAGGCAGACAAAGAAGCACGAACATCTGCCACGCGCTTGGTGTCGCGAGCACGCTGTTGGGCGGAGCCGAAAGCGACCACGGCTAAGGTTGCCAACAAACCAATGATACCGATAACCACCAAAAGTTCGATAAGGGTAAAACCGTGTTTCTTCTGCATAAGAAGAGAATGTTCGAAGGCACAAAGTGCCTATTAAGAATAGTTATGTTGAGAGTATATCACACTCGCGCTTCCGTCATTGCGAGGAGAAGGTGCGACGCGGCAATCTTGAAGCCTCCGGCCGGTCGCCTCAGGAGAGCTTCGTGCCTCGCAATGACGGAGTCTACACGCCTGTTCCAGATGACAATGAATATAGCGGCAATAAAATAGCAGAAACCAAGACACCCACGCCTAAACCAAGAATGATAAGCACAATTGGTTCAATCAATTTAGTTAAGTTGGCAACTTGATTGTCAATTTCGCGAGAATAAAAGCTACTTACACGAGCCAGAATTTCTTGGGTGCGGCCCGTGGCTTCACCGACGCTCATCATCTGAATCATCAAGGTCGGAACAAACTTATAGCGCTGAAAAGCCGTGACGATGGAGTTTCCATCATTCACTTCTTGAATGGTTTCATGCACCACTTTTTTCCAGAGCTCATTGCCGATCACACTGCTCACAATTTCGAGTGCATTAACCATGTCGACTCCCCCTTTGGTTAAGGTTGAGAGCGAACGCGCAAAACGCACGGCATAGACTTGGCGAAACATCGTGCCAAAACCTGGCACATAAATCTTGAGACGGTCGATGGTCAATCTTCCGGCCGGGGTCACGGACCAGACGCGATAGCCAATGAAAACGGCAATACCGATCAAAATCAACAGCCACCAATAGCTTGCCATGAAACCCGAAACCGCAATCAAGGCGCGCGTTGTCCAAGGCAAAGGAACATTTGCGGTTGCGAGCACCGCGACCAACTTTGGAACCACAAAAGTCATCATGATAAAACCCATGACGCCCATGGTTCCGATAATAAAGGCGGGATAAATCATGGCGCCTTTAATTTTGGACGTCAGATCATAATCCTTCTCTTGCTGATCGGCTAAGTATTCCAACACTTCTCCTAATTGACCCGTGGTTTCACCCGAACGAACCATGTTGATGAAAAAACCAGAAAATACATCGCCGTGTTTTTCTAAGGCATCTGAAAAACGAGAGCCTCCCTCAACTTCATTTGCTAAATCAACTAAAACTCTCTGCAAACGAACATTCTCGGTTTGACGCGAAATATTGCGCAAGGCATCAGACAATGGAACCGAAGCCGAGACCATGGTCGAAATGGTTCGCGTCACAATCACTAAGTCCTTCGCCGAAACCCGATTCAAAAAAGAAATCGCGCGCTCTTCAGCTGCCGCAAAACCCTTATTCTCTTCAATCAGCAGGACTTCCATGCTGCGCTCTTCAAGCGCTTGTTTGGCTTCATCAATCGAGACCGTCTCAATCAAACCAGCGGACATGCGTCCGTCTGACATGCGAGCTCGATATTTGTAGGTTGGCATGGCTTAATTTTTAGCGAGAATTTCTTTGACACGCTTGACGGTCTCATGTGGCAAAGAATGTGCCTTGATCACATATCCAACAGCGCCTAAACGGATGCAACGCTCCACATCTTCGCGACCGCCGAGATTTGTCAGGACTAAAACCGGGATACTGGCGGTAGATGGATCGGCTTTCAGTTTTTCTAAAACTTCGAAACCATCCATTTTTGGCATGAGTAAATCCAAAAGCATCAAATCTGGATGATCTTTTTGTGCCAATTTCAAGCCGTCTTCGCCATTGGTGGCAAAGGCGACATCGTACCCTTCTAATTCAAGCTTTTGTGAATAGATGCTCGCGAGAAAACCATCATCTTCCACCAAAAGGATTTTTTGTTTAGGCATAGCTATAGAGTGGCTTAGGCGTCTTCTTGCGTCAATTGGCTCAGACGGAAGACTTCTTCGAGCGTGGTTAAACCGTCCAAGGCTTTTAATAAACCATCCTCACGCAAAGAGAGCGAGCCTTGATGCAAGCGTTCTTTTTGAAAATCATCATGCGAGAATCCTTTTTCAATCGCACGCTGTGCATTGACCGTATACAGAAATAATTCCGCTAGAGAAATACGGCCAGAATAGCCCGAATCTCCACAACGTGCACAACCTTTGCCATGATAAAACGTTAATGGCGCGGTAGGCAGAGCTTCGTTTGGATAGTATTTCTTTGGTATTTGCTGCAATTCTCCTAGAACACTGCTCAAGGTTTTTTCATCCATCACTTGTGGCTCTTTGCAATGCACACAGATTTTGCGAGCCAAGCGTTGTGCGATGCCTAAGTTCAAAGTGGCGGCCAAAAGAAATGGCTCGACGCCCATGTCAATCATGCGCGGCACAATGCCGTACACATCATTGGTGTGCAAAGTTGAAAACACCAAGTGACCCGTTAATGAGGCATGGATGCCCAACTCCCCTGTTTCTTTATCGCGGATTTCACCAACCATGATCACATTTGGATCTTGGCGCAGTAAGGCGCGAAGACCAAAGGCAAAGGTATATCCAATTTCTGGACGGATCTGGGATTGATTCACCCCTTCAATATAATATTCAACTGGGTCTTCAAGAGTTGAAATGTTTACCCCTTCTGCATTTAACAGACTCAAAATAGCGAACAGGGTTGTTGATTTACCTGAACCCGTTGGACCCGTCACCAAGAACATGCCATGAGACTTTTTCACTTCTTCGCGAATCAAAGCCACGTGTTCTTTGCGATAGCCTAAGCGCTCCAAGGTTGGCGCACTTGAAGTAGTATCGAGCACACGCATCACGACTTTTTCATTATCGACAACCGGTAAGGTTGAAACGCGAAAGTCGATCTTTTTTCCATTAATTTCTTGCGTGATACGTCCGTCTTGCGGAGTACGCGTTTCATCGATCTTTAAATTTGCCAAGACCTTGATACGCGAAACCAAAGCTGGATGCACATAAATCGGCAATACCAATGAGGTACGCAACACGCCATCGATGCGATAGCGAATACGCGATTCATTCCCGAATGGTTCGATATGAATATCTGAAGCGCCGCCCTCAACCGCATGACGCATGATCACCGAAATCATGCGCGAAACCGGGGCACCTTTGATAATCTCTTCTAATTGGCCGATGTCTTCATCTTTTTCTCCCTTTTTTTCAAACTTTCCTTTAGCTTGCGCCAAAGCCGTTGCAACTTCTGCACCCAAGCCTTTCACTTTTTTTAAGAGGCTATTGACTTGATTAACCGGTGCGCTCACCTGCTTTAATGACCAGCCTCGATCACGCGCCATGAATTCAATTGCTTCGACGGCACGCAAATCCTGCGGATTCAAAAAGGCTACTTCAAGAACATTGTTTTCAAAGCCCGTTGGAACCACCTGATACGAATTCATGATGTCTGGCGGCATCAGTTCGAGGGTTTCTTTTGGGATCACGCGTTCCGTCAAATCAACAAATGGGAGACCTAAGACCTCTGCGCGTGCTTTGGAGAACTCCGTATCCGAGACATACTTTCCTCCAACAATTGCTTGATCAATGGTTTTTCCACGCGCGACAAGATCACGGATGACCGTGGCCGTCTTTTCATCAATCAATTTTTTACTCAAGAGGAGAGAAAGGATCTGGTCTTCCATACAATTATGGCATTGGTACAGGACTCGTATTGCTGGCTGGCTGAAGTGTACTTGGTGGTGGCGTAGCGATATCTCCTGGACCCGTGGTGGTTGGGGTGATGATAAGTGGCGGAGTTCCCGTTGAGGCGCTGGTCGTAGTTACCGGCGAGATAATGACGGCGGTTGGTGCTGGTGGGGTAAATGGATTGGAACGGCCCGTCTGCCCTACTTCAACCTCTAGCGCTGACAAAGGTCGTAATTGAGAAAAAACCTTATCTTTTGAAACATCCACTTTTGGATCAAAAGTCACAGAAGCACGACGTGGCGGGGCTGGTGGTACCGGATATGGCGTTAAACTCGTCGTAATAAACCAATAGCTTGAAATGAGCACGGTCAAAACCCCGATCACGGTCAGGCTGCGAGAAAACAGAGAAGAAGGAAGAGCCATATTATGGAGTTACGGCTTTCGCCTTCGGATTATTGAAGGTATAGGTCTTTACCTGGACGGTGAATGAAAATTCTTGCCCATCTACCACCGAACCACCCGTTGAAATACCGACAATGTCCATGAGGCGCAAACTCGTTTCTAAATCCGTCAAAAAGCGCTTCACGTCAAAATAATTACGCGCTGCCAAGGTCAAGGTGATATCAACGGGTAATACTTGGCTCGTCACTGGTTTATTGGCGACGACAGGTGCAGCCTTTGGTTCGCTGAAGGTTACGCCTTGGATTTTGACGGCATTGCGGCTCGCCGCAGCATCCAACTGCATTAAAAGCGAAGGCGTGTCGGTTTCATTTGGCAAAGCTTCGGTCACTTGTTTCAAGACCAAGGACGGGATGGACTGCGCAGCTCCAATCGATGCATCAAGACTTGTGAGATAGGCGCGTTCATTTTGCGCATTTTGCAAAATGCTTTCGGTTTCGGCATTCGCTTGCTTGGTATCTTGAATCATTGGGCGCAAAAATCCAAAAGACACCAATAAAAATAAGGCAATTAAAAATAAAACCGAGAGACCATAATATTGGGTCAAAATTTTTGCCTGTGGCTTTGGCTGTTCTGGAAGTGGTGTTTTTGGGGCCATATCCATATTATTGTGCGCTTGCCACCGGTTGAGCTGCCTGCAAGATTTCAGGGCGGAGCAATAAATTCAATTGGAATTGAACCGAACTAGGTGTTAGTGCGGCGCCTTGATATCCCACATTATAGCTACCTGCATCCATCGATTTTACAAAACCAGAACGTTGAAATGAGCGGATCTGTCGAGCGGCTGATGGAATACTATCAGCAGTGACGGCTAATTGAACTCGTCCATCTGCGGTCATCGAGAATGATGAATAAGAAATGGTTGGGAGCGTTTTTTCTTCAATCAAGCCGAGTAATTTGGTTGGACTGATATGTGCCGCCAAAAGACCACTCAATGCCTTTAAGCGTGGCTCAAGATCCTGAAAATCATTCCAGGTTTTTTGGCGATTTTGGATTTGGCTACGCACATCTGCCAACTGAGCCTCGGCCTGCTGTTTACCTTCAAGCGCTTGCGCGCGGCTTTGATTAAGCAAGAACCAACCTCCGCCCATTAAAGCAAAAAACATGATACTCAAAGCAATAAGGGTAAAACGACGCTTTGGGATATCAACATGCATCAAGCGAACATCATCACTTGAAACAAAGCTCACGCGCACCGGCTTACGAACACGCTTAATGACACGCACTCGACGCGGCGCATCGGCCAATGGCATGATGCGTGCCTTTGAAGCTAAGCCCGTTTGAATAACTGGCCCTGTTGGTGCAGGAATCGCTGTGCCGACGGCTGGTTTTGCGCCTGCTGGATTGACTCCACCTGTAGCCGCGCCCGGAGCCTTAGCTGGCGGTGGGGTAAAAAATTGTGGCGGCAATTTTTGAATCGGCTCCTGCTCAGGATGCGCAAAAATCTTTGAACGAATTTCATCGAATAAACTTGTCGCTTTGTAGACGATGCGTGCGATCAGCGGCTCATTCGCTAAAACCTGCTCAATCTCCCCTTCATCAATTTCAATAACCTCAATATCCTCCTGCTCTTCTTTTGGAATAGAAAATTTCAACCCCTCAGCCCCGGTTGGAGCTGGCTTTGGTTGCTGCCGTAAGGTCTCCTCCTTTTTTCGGAGATCGTCGGGCAAGAGTGAAATCGAGTCAGGCATGGGATTTTATTCTACTTCGCGCATCGCACAACCGATGGACACTGAAAACCGTGGACCGATTTCGTCCAAAATTGGACGTAAATCAACTGGATAAATCACGCGCGCCCATGGATCGCCCAAATACGCATTCACATTCATGAGTTGGGTTAAGAACTCAGGCAAGCGAGGCAATAAGGCCGAGCCACCGGTCACGATAATTTTATCAATACGCTTCTGCTGCCCCTCTTCAACTTGACCTTGATATAAATTGAATGAATAACGAACCTCGTCAATGATTGGCTTTAATAAAGTCGAGAGAATTGGTGAAATATCTCCGGCTTGCGAAAACGATTGCATGGCGCGAATATCGCGCTTCATCGAATCCGCCTGTTCATATGGGATTCCTAAGGTTTTCGAAATGGTCTGCGTGATCGCTGTTCCACCTGTTGCGATCGATCGATTCAAAAAAGGAATTCCTTTTTCGATGACCGAAATATTGGTACGTGCGGCCCCAATATCTATCACCATGATACTTGAACGATCCTTGCCGATGAGTGAACGGATTTCAGCCAAAGCCTCGGTTTCAAGCGAGACTAATTCAAGACCAGCTTTACCAGCGAGTTCAACAAATTTATTCACCAATGACTTTGGCGCCCCTGTTAAGAGCACACGAGTCACTTTCTTTCCGCCATCTGCGCCTGTGGTGTCGATTGTTTTTGAATCGAGTGAGATTTCTTCGAGTGGGACTGGAATCAATTTTTTCGCTTGCAATTGAATCGCCTGTTTCAATTCTTTTTCATTCAAAGCGGGAACACTGATAATGGAAGAAAAGACCGAAGAAATTGGTAATGCACCAACGGCAATTTTGGTGGTTACTTTGGCGCTGGCGAGCATTTTTTTCAAATGCGCGGCGGTTTTATCTAAATCTTCACCAAAGGCACGTTCGAGATTGGTGGTTGGTAAATCAGAATAGGCATAGGTCACCAAGCGGGCGCGACCTTTTTCATTCATGAGCTCAACTAATTTAATGCCGCCTTGACCAAAGTCGAGTCCGATATAGCTTTTGACGGGTGGTTTGCCGAAGAGTCCCATAGATTTCAGAATGCGTCTTTACTAGATGGAAGAGATTTACCGATATCCTGCATGCCTGGTGGTGGATTTGCCACACCGCGTCCATCAAATTTCACTTCTTCTGCTGGACGAGCTGGATCGCGATAATTTCTTTGGAGATTAAACTGTTTTGCTGCCATCACCCCGAGAACCTGCAATTGAATATCGGTTAAACAGGTGGTCATGCCTGGACAATAGGTACCTGTATTAATGGCATTCTCGACAAAATACACACCGACCAATTTTGCGACATTTGGTGAAATCGTTAAATCTCCACCGGTAACACCCGACTTCTTAACCACCACACCCAATGAAGCGAGATTGCGCAAGTAGTTTATACCCGCGGTTGAGTTATAGGCGAGATCCCCGGTGATCGAGAGATTGCCTTCAACTAATAATAAGCCAGATCCGCGCGACGTTGCGCCCGATGCATTGGCGAAGGTGCGTGAACCGAGGGTGACATTGCCGGTGGCGTGATAGACCTTGCCATTTAAGATGCCTGCGGTGCCCAAGAGGCCGGTGATATCGACATTCGAACCAAGTTCAACCACCTGACCATAGCGACCCGCTAAAATACCTGGAATATCTAAGGTTCCGAGTGTGCCACGATAGCCTGTACTTGCGCTTGGTAAAGATAAGGCATTCGAACTTGATTCAACGCAAGCTGAATCACTCGAAAAACCCGTAATCGCACCTTGTGATGACAAACAGTATTGAGCTGTAGAAACCTTGGTCGGATCGCCTTCAATCCCCTGTTGGGCATACACATTTCCAAAGCGCGTTGATAACCAGGC
>CAYRRZ010000015.1:22720-24077 GCA_964426815.1 uncultured Gammaproteobacteria bacterium
GTGCGACACACGACTTCGCCACAATCTTTCACGCCATTACTATTATTATCGATTCCATCAAAACAATTTCCATTTGCTGGAGTTTCAGCTGTACAAGCTGGATTTGCCGCACAAGATGAATCCGCGCAGTCAATTTGCCCATTCAAGTCATTGTCGACTCCGTCGGCGCAAATCGTTGCCGCTGGCGGGATCGTTCCCTCACTTGCGGTATTAACCGTCAAATATTGAAAATCAAAATAGCCCAAACCAGTTCCGTCATTAAAACCACTCCATCCCATCGAGGTATTATTCGCTGGAAGCGGTGGCGAGTGCGCACCGGTATAAAAGGCCTTACTTGATTTATCGTATCGAACTTTATAGGCAAAAGCACCACCGCAATTACCAGGATCCGTGCAGTTTAAAGAAATCCATCCCTTGGTACCGAGCTTACACACCTTTGCCCAACCACGAACTTCAACCGTCCCTGCACCAGAACCAACCGTGGCGCGTGGGGAAAAACCATCTGGCGCATTATAAGTTCCAAGTGGATCAGCTGCGTCATTTTGACATTGTGGAACGCCATTGCAGGTAGAACCAAAACATAACCATTCAAGATAGTCATTCCAAGCCCAACCTGTTAGTTCATAGGTCGCTGGATCAATGCGTAAACCATAGGTACCACAGCTCCCACCGCCACAAGCTCCAACATTCAAATTATTTCCAGAGGTCCAGCCGGTCGCATCATCCCAAATCCAACCCATCATATTGTCGCCCGAAGCGGCCTGAGCTGGATAGTGTTTTGCGCTGTATTGCAAAGCAGAAAAAGCAAAAACCAAGCCAAATACAGCAGCAAAGGCAGACATCCGGCGATGCCACACTCGTTTCCCTTTTCGGGATTGAAATGACCTCCGTTTCATTCCTCCGAATTGTATCACACTTGCACCGTATCTTGTGCCGCTCGTACATCTACCAATTTGCATTGAATCTCTTTTCTTCCATTCCACTCATTTATGCCGAGATCATAGGCCACATCGATCCGTGAACCGACTGCAAAGAGATCAAACCGATCCGCAAAATTAAAGCCAACAAACTTCATGGTTTGATTATTCGCGTCTTTTACCAGGCAGCGCACATGTTTTTGCGTGCTCCCCATTTTGTCAGAGCTCAAAACCTGCAAATTACGCGACATAAAGACCGGTCGGCGGTTTCCTTCTCCATATGGTTCGAGCTTGGCGATGATATCGACCAAAGACCAGGTTAATTCATCCAGTTTAAGATCTGCATCAATCGATAAAATGGGAACACATTCTGCTAAAACCAAACGCCCGGCGGCATCTTGTTCTAATTTGCGGACAAGTTCAGGTAAAAGCGCATCATC
>CAYRRZ010000016.1:0-7925 GCA_964426815.1 uncultured Gammaproteobacteria bacterium
TAACGCTTTGACCACTGAGGAGCACGACGTGCGCCCTTGAGACCAAACTTCTTGCGTTCCTTTTTGCGTGGATCACGCATCAAGTAGCCGAGTTTCTTCAAAGACTTGCGGAAGGTTGGATTGAGTTCAACCAAGGCGCGAGACACACCGTGACGGACGGCTTCAGCCTGACCGCGGACACCGCCGCCCAACACTTTGGCGGAGATATCGATTGAGGTGTCTTGACCTGTTACCTTGAGTGGATTCACGATTTGTTCGCGAAGGTCATAGGTAGTGAAGTACTCTTCAAACTTCTTTCCATTGATGGTGATGTTTCCCTTGCCGTTCTTGATCAAACGGACACGAGCAACCGATGTCTTGCGACGACCGACAGCTGGGATAAATGAACCACCCTTGCTGGCCTTGGCAGCTTCCATTTCGGTTGCTTCAAGAGCTTCAACAGCCGCTTCTTCTTCAACGGCTTTCACCGCTGGGGCTTTTTTGGCAGCAGCCTTTTTGGCTGGGGCCTTCTTCTTTTCTTCCGTTGCTTCTGGAGCTTCGGAGGTCGTTTTCTTGGTGGTTGCCATATTAGGAAATGTTGAGACGCTTCAAGCGCTCGATTTGGGTGCGATTCTTTGGCAGCATGTATTTGACCGCATGGCGCAACACTTCGCCTGGGCGTTCTTCACGCAACTTTGAAACAGGCGTGCGCTTGATACCGCTTGGGCGGTTTGAGCTGCGGAAGTGTGCTTTTTGTTCCCACTTCTTGCCAGTGAACACCAATTTGTTGGCATTCGTCACTTTGACAAAGTCACCCGCATCAATGTGTGGGACATGGTCAACTTTGTGCTTACCCACGAGCAAAGTCGCAATTTTGGTTGCTAAACGACCGACAACCATTCCGGTTGCGTCGATTTGATGGGTAGCCCGTTTTACGGTGGGCGAACCGGGTTGTTTTTTCCACGGCATACTAGTCTTTAATCAATTGAAGCTGGGCAATTTCTGCACCATCTCCCTTACGTTGACCGAGCTTGATAATACGGGTGTAACCGCCATTGCGCTTGGCATAGCGAGGTCCCAATTCTTCGAGCACCTTGTTGACGGCTGATTCGCTCATAAGCACGGCAAGCAAACGGCGGCGAGAGGTTAAGCTCTTGTCGCGACCAAGCGTAATCAAGCGCTCAACGAGCGGTTTGACGGTTTTGGCTTTTGCGAGCGTCGTGTTGATGTTCTCGTAGAGAATGGCACTTGTGGCCAATCCGCGGAGAAGAGCGACACGTGGTCCGCGCTTGCGACCAAGGCTCTTGCGCTTAAAATTATGCTTCATATTCGAGTTCTTTCAGCAGGTTCAGGTGGTCGAGCAAGATGGCAACCGAGTCTCGGCAGGCATCAAGTGGATCCATGGTGCCGTCGGTTTCGACGGACAGGATAAGCTTGTCATAGTCAGTCTTTTCACCCAAACGAGTGGCTTCGACTTTATATGAGACATTAATCACTGGGCTGTACAGGGCATCAATGGCAATCGTGCCAAGCTCAAGTTTTTCCTTGAGACGTTCTTCAGTCGTACGGAAGCCGCGGCCTTGAGCAACGGTGATTTCCATTTCGAAGGAAGAAGATTTATCGGTAAGGGTCGCGATCAAGAGATCTTTGTTGATAATCTCGACATCAGCGTTCTTTTCAAAGTCTGCAGCTGTCACTGCCTTTTCACCTTTGACAGTGAGGGAAACCTTGACGGGTTCCGCGGAGTGACACTTGAGACGCAAAGCCTTCAGGTTGAGGATGATTTCGAGCACATCCTCCTTCACGCCATTAATGGTCGAGAACTCATGATCGACACCTTTGATTTTAACGGCGGTAACCGCAGCACCCGGCAAAGAAGAGAGCAGAACGCGGCGCATGGCGTTTCCGATCGTCGTTCCATAGCCTTGTGTGCATGGTTCGACGGTAAGAATACCTTCGTGAGGACGCTCACCTTTTGCAAAACGGATTTTAGATGGGAGGAGGAGGGATTCCATAGTGATGGAATTAAGGTTCGATTAGCGCGAGTAAAATTCGACAATGAGTTTTGGGTCGAATGGCTGTTTCAATTCCTCTCCGGTCGGGCGGCTGACAACCTTTGCTACCATTTCTTTCAAATCGATCGTGATCCAGGATGGAGTTTCAATTTGCTTTGTCGCTTCTTCGAAACTCTTCCAGAGCTTCTTCTCAGACTTGGTCTTGCGAATAGTGATTTGTTCACCAGGCTTGACCATGTAAGAAGGAATATTCACTTTCTTGCCATTGACGTCGATGTGAGCGTGAGAAACAAGCTGACGTGCACCGGCGCGAGTCTTTGCGAGACCGGCGCGGAACACCGCATTGTCCAAACGGGATTCGAGCAAGCGCACGAGGTTTTCACCTGTATCGCCTTTCATATTGGTCGCCTTTTCAAAGTAGTTGCGGAATTGGCGTTCATTTAAACCGAATACCAGCTTCGCACGCTGCTTCTCACGAAGCTGCTTGCCGTATTCTGTCATGCGGCCTTGGCCCTTTGGACCATGTTGACCAGGTGGATAGCCACGCTTTTCGAGAATGCGGGCCATCTTGTCGCGACCGTCGAGGTTAATTCCCTCGCGGCGGACACGTTTTGCGGTGATTTTCATTCGCATAGAAGTTGTTCGCTTAAGAGATTAAACACGGCGAGGACGCGGTGGGCGGCAGCCATTATGAGGAATTGGAGTGATATCTTTAATCGTGAGGACATTGACGCCATTGGCATTGAACGCGCGAATTGCACCTTCACGGCCCTGACCAACACCTGAGATAAAGACATTCACTTCCTTCAAACCGACTTCTGCGATCTTATCGAGCGCATTCTTTACCACAACAGAAGCGGCATATGGGGTCGCTTTCTTTGGTCCCTTGAAACCGGAAGAGCCGGCGCTGGACCAACCAAGCACATTGCCGTTCAAATCGGTCAAGGTGACAATGGTGTTGTTATAGGTTGCTTGCACATAGGCCTTGCCATGTGAAATTGCAGCCTTGGCTTTCGCCTTCTTTTTGGTGTTGCGCGTTGCGACAACAGCAGTGGTGGTTTTCTTTTCAGCCATACGGATTACGTCTTTTCAAGCTTACGTTTACCAGAACCCATCGTCTTACGGGCATTACCGCGAATCGTGCGGTTATTGGTCTTGGTGCGCTGACCACGAGCTGGCAAACCCTTAATGTGGCGAGAACCACGAAAAGAGCCAATGTCCTTCAAGCGCTTGATATTGGACATGACTTCACGACGAAGTTCACCTTCGACTTTAAACTGCTTTTCCACGAGGTCGCGGAGTTTGTTTGCTTGAGCTTCCGTGAGATCTTTCACACGGAGTTCTGGAGCAACACCAGATTCTGCGATGATTTTCTTCGCAGTTGTGGTGCCGATGCCGTAGATATAGGTCAACCCGATATCGATGCGCTTCTGCGCAGGAAGGGTGACGCCAGCGATGCGTGCCATAGGTGTTTATTGGGACCGTTCAGCCTGAGTTATGTATGGATGAATTAGCCTTGACGTTGCTTGTGCTTTGGTGACTTTTTACAAATAACCACAACCCGTCCTTTACGGCGGATCACTTGGCAGTCGCGGCACATGGCCTTTACAGATGATCGTACTTTCATAGCACTTCAGAATTTGGGCTGTGGATACATTAAAGTGGGCTAAAGCCTATAGCTTATGCGCCCTTTTGTCAAATCGTACGGACTCACTTCAACTTCGACCTCATCGCCTGGGGTCAGGCGAATGCGATTTTTACGGAGCTTCCCAGCTAAATGGCACAGCAAAAGCTGTCCATTATCGAGTTTTACGCGGAATGTCGTCGCCGGCAAGGCTTCGGTGATTACGCCTTTCACGACGATAAAGTCTTTCGTTCCGCTCATAGGTTGCTCACAACAAATTTCATGGTTAAGTTAAAATTTTGCCTGAGTATAGCACATGTCTGACAGGCGTCAACAGAAGATCCCCTTTTTTAGACAAAAAAAGCCGCGCGAGGCACGGCTCAAATACATCTCCCCCTCAAATTGCTTGCCTTTTTGGCAGTACAAGCTCCATTGGTTTACAGAGCATGCGCCAACCCGCGATCCCCGCCTTCCCGGGCACGAGAATGCTCCGGACGGCAAAGGTCTTACGCGTCTTGGGGATATCCTCGCTCACGATCAGCATGGGGTACATCTGCGCGCTCTGACCGGACTTTTCGAGCAAGAAGACATTGCGCGATTGTCCACCCTGTCGTACCGGATTCCAAAAGAGACAGACGCCGGTTTCGGGCAATTCAACTGTTTCGATTCCGACGAGGATTTGCCGAGCGATAATCTCGGGCTCAAATGTGTCAAAATACAGCTCTGGTGACGAATGACTCATCTCCGGGCTGGTTTCGGGCTTGGGAAGGGGCGGTAGAGGCTGTATCTCCTTGCTCGGGGTCGGAATAGCGACCTCAGCGGGGGGAAGATTGGGCTTATGGGCGGCGCATCCCCACAAGCCAGAACAGGACATGCTGACAAAAAGGAGACAGCTGATGAACTTGGACATGGGGACCTCCATTGAAAAAGACCATCCCTAGGATTACGTGGATGGCCTTTTTCTGTCAATTTGTGGTTTTAGGCTTTTGGACCGGTAACCATTGCCTTGATGCGACGGATACCTGCGCTTACCGCTTCTTCCTTTTGGATCTTAAAACTACCCAGGTCGCCGGTATGGGTGACATGTGGTCCTCCGCAGATTTCTTTGGAAAAGTCATTTGACTCATTCCCCATGAAATAGACCTTGATCTTGTCGCCATACTTTTCTTCGAACAGGCCGATCGCGCCACGAGCTTTAGCTTCAGCAACTGTCATTTCTTCGAAATGAACCGGCAAGTCTTGTTCGATAACGGCATTTACCATGTCTTCAACCTGTTTGATTTGCTCAGGCGTCATCTTTTCTGGATGAGAAAAGTCAAAACGAAGGCGTTCTGGGGTGATATTACTCCCCTTTTGCTCGACATGTTCGCCAAGCACATTCTTTAACGCGCGATGCAATAAGTGGGTCGCGGTATGCAAACGGGTGGATTCGGCTGAATGATCAGCCAAACCGCCTTTAAACATTCCGGCTGAAGCGGTGCGTGACAATTCTTGATGCTTTTTGAACTCAGCCGCAAACACCTCACGATCGATGCTCGAGCCTCGTTCGCGCAGCATTTCTTCGGTCAACTCAACAGGAAAGCCATAGGTTGAGAACAAGATAAACGCTTGTTCGCCCGTGACCGCGCCCATGCTGGCCATTTTTTCGAATTCCTTGGTTCCTTTTTCGATGGTTTTGGCGAACTTGTCTTCTTCTTTGGTTAACTCGTCAATGATGTGCTGGCGATTGGTTTCGAGTTCAACATAATGCGCGCCATATTGGCCGATAATAACCGAGGCGACCTTGGCCAAAAATGGCTCCGTGATACCCAAACGACGACCTTCGCGAACCGCGCGACGCAGCAAACGACGCACGATATATCCCTGACCAACATTGGATGGAGCCACCCCATGCGGGTCGCCGATCACAAAGGTTGAAGCACGCACATGGTCCGCGATAATGCGAAAGGCACGCTCTGCGTCACGATACGAACTGCCACTTACCTGCTCGATAGCAGAAATGATCACCTGGAATTCTGGGGTTTCGAACACGGTTTCATTGCCATTCAACATGGCGACCATGCGTTCTAAACCCATACCGGTATCGACGTTTTTCGATGGAAGCGCCTCAAGAATGCCGCCTTCGGAGACGCGATTGAATTGCATGAAGACATTGTTCCAGATCTCAACAAAACGACCGCAGTCACAATTTGGATTACAAACCGCATCAAAACCAGGCTGATGTGCCTTGCCGGTATCATAAAAGATTTCGGTATCCGGACCGCAGAGACCCTTCATGGTTGCGCCTGGCCACCAGTTTTTCTTTTTTGGATAGGCGTAGATACGAGGACCGTTTGCGCCCTGTGCTGGTTCATCCTGATTAGCGATGCCAATTTCAGCTGCTACGCCTTGAACTTCGTACAATCCCTGCCAAATACCGATCGACTCTTCATCGCGCGCTGCATCCGCATCCCCTTCAAAAACGGTGACATAAATCTTTTTTGGGTCGAGGCCAAGCCATTTTTTGTCGGTCAAGAATTCAAAGGCCCAGGTAATGGCTTCTTGCTTAAAATAATCACCAAGTGACCAATTTCCAAGCATTTCAAAAAATGTCAGATGACGATTGTCACCGACTTCTTCAATATCATCGGTACGGAGACATTTTTGCGCATTAGCCAAACGACGACCCATGGGATGTGGATTGCCGGACAAATAGGGAACCAAAGGCTGCATTCCGGCAGTCGTAAATAACACAGTCGGATCATTTTCTGGCACAACCGACGCCGATGCGATGATGGCGTGGCCCTTTTCTTTAAAGAAATCTAGGTATTTTTGGCGTAGTTCGGCCGCAGTCATAGTGGGAAAACGGTACGGTTTTTCAATCAAAAAGTCAAAGGAAACGGGTTATTGTACTTCACCGCTGACATGGGAGGTTACTTTTTCGAGCACATCGAGCGGCTCTTCATTTCCTTGGCCGCCTTTGCTGATCAAATTGTGATAAATCAGCTCGGCTTGGTTAGCAAACACTTTTACCAAAGGGACTTCGAGATCATCCGTATGGTCCTTGCCTAATTCGAATAAGAGATAGGCTTTAATCGGACTATCTCGCTTATCACTTGGAACAACTAAAATACGATTCCCTTCGCTCTGCAAAATTTGATGTGAACTGCCCGTATCATGAATATCGCGCAATTCACGATTTGAAATCTTAATCATCTTTTTTCCTTCCAGATGATGATAGACTTCGCGATCGGTTCGTAATTTGTCTAATTCAACAAAACGAATCAAGACCCGTTTAGCATTGGTACAAGCCGCGGCATTGGCAGCAAGTGAAAGCAGTAAGTCTTTCCAATAGGCGCGTTTGCCCATGAGTTCCATACTGGTTTCATTAATGTGTTTTTTAAGCACATCGATTTGGCGATTCACCGAACCAATATAGCGATAGGATTCAACCAATTCCTTCATGGCACGCTCCGCACTTTGAATCGCATCATCGCGTTCTTTGGTGCGACGTTCCATGAGGCGCTCGTATAAGGTAAACGTTCCAAGACCACCCAAACCAAATAAAAAGATAAGGACCTCTTCAATATGCTGTTGCGGAACACCGAACATGTCCTTTGGGACAATGGACGGGGTCATGACCGCGAGCACAAAGAAAATGAGGTAGACCAAAGAAATCCATTCAACGCGGCGGTTTTGCCGAAACTGCTGGTCAGGTGCCATGGCAAAAGAGTAGCAAGGGGGCAGAAACACGGCTAGAACTCCGTGTAAAGCTATACGGCTACAGAAATTACCCCTCCCCCGAGACACTCATCGCCGAGATATAAGACAGCTGATTGGCCGGGAGCAACAGCCTTCACAGGCTGTGTAAATACAAGCTCAACCAGACCTTCGGGCTTGAGTGTGGCTTGGCAAGCGATCGGTTCTTGGCGATAGCGAACTTGAACCAAGCAAGCAAACTGTTCAGCTGGAGCTGAACCCCGAGTCCAGTGCATATCATGCAAAATGGCCGTTTTCTGAAAAAGCAATGGATGTTCGGCGCCTTGAACAATGACAAGCTGATTGGTAGAAATGTCTTTTTTTGCGACATACCAAGCCTGCTCCCCTTTGCTCACAAGAATGCCTTGGCGCTGACCGATGGTATATCCATCTAATCCTTGATGCTGGCCGAGGACATTCCCCTGTTCGTCTACAATATTCCCCGGCTTGGATGGAATTTTTTTACGCAAGAATTCTTGCATGTCGAGCTTGCCAATAAAACAAATTCCTTGGCTATCTGGTTTTTCGGCGACGGGCAAATCAAGCTCGGCTGCCAATTGGCGCACCTG
>CAYRRZ010000016.1:8025-21914 GCA_964426815.1 uncultured Gammaproteobacteria bacterium
TATCTGGTTTTTCGGCGACGGGCAAATCAAGCTCGGCTGCCAATTGGCGCACCTGAGGCTTTTGCAAATGACCGATGGGCAAAAGCGTTTTTTGTAATACTGGCTGCGAGACGCGATATAAAAAATAACTCTGGTCTTTATTTGGATCTAAACCGCGCATGAGATGTACTTTTTCGCCATCTCGCTTAATTTGCGCATAGTGGCCGGTCGCAACATAGTCAGCACCGAGCTTCATCGCTTCATCAAAAAAGAGACCGAACTTAATCGCTTCATTGCACAACACATCCGGATTTGGGGTTTCACCAGCCGCATATCCGCGAAACAATTCGGCGACGACTTTTTCGCGATAGCTTTCTTCAAAATCAAATGTCAGAAGTGGAATTCCTAAACGAGCGGCGACACGCATCGCATCACGTCTTTCGCCGCGCCAGGCACATTCGCCTGTCCACAATTCTTTGGAATCGCTCCAGTTTTTAATAAAACCACCAATGACGCGATAGCCTTCGCGCACGAGCAAAGCCGCGGTGACGCTCGAATCGACACCGCCTGACATCCCAACCAAGACGGTTTTTTGCATACCACTCATGTCGGGAGTACTTACCCCTTTGCTGCTGCTCTTGCTTGTTTTTCGGCACGACCCGCTTTGGCTGCTTGAATCCCTTCTTTTAATTGACCTGATTGTTCGTTAATCGCGAGCTGTCCGCAGGCAGCATCAATATCTTCACCAAAGGTGATGCGATGAGTAACCGAAATACCCGCGCGCTGTAACAGATGCATGAAGCGAATACGGGCCGGCGTTGCTGTTGAGGTAAACGCGTCGGTATCGTGATATTTGATCAAGTTGATGTGATATAAGCGTCGATCTTTTTCGAGCAATTTAATCAAGGCCTCAGCTTCTTCTTCGGTATCATTCAGGTCTTTGAGCATCAAATATTCAAAAAAGACTTTGCGATTGGTTTTGCGGGTATAGGTTTCAATTGCGGCCATGAGCTTTTCAACCGGAAAAGCTTTATTGACCGGCATGATTTTAGAACGCGTTGCATTAACCGCGGAGTGCAGTGAGATCGCGAGATTTACCTGGATCTGCTCATCAGCCAAACGCAAAATACCTGGAACAAGGCCGCAGGTAGAAATCGAAATATGACGAGCGCCTAAATTAATGCCCTCATGGTCATTCAAGGTCCGCACCGACTTCATGACTTCATCGTAATTATTGAACGGCTCACCCATGCCCATATACACCACATTGGTGACATGCGCATCGCCATTCTCTTTTAACCAACGGCGCATCTGAACGACTTGTTCCGCAATTTCATCCGAGGTGAGATTTCGATTCAAACCCATGGTACCGGTCGCACAAAAGGTACAAGCCATGGCACAACCGACCTGTGAAGAAATACACACCGTATTGCGACCGCCTTCATGGCGCATGATGACGGTTTCGACTTTTTTCCCATCTTCTAATTCGAACAAGGTCTTGACGGTGTCGCCCTTGCTGCTGACTTGGGTCTTGAGAGGCTTGAGAGCGTCCCAGGTGATGGTTTTGGTTGCTTCATCACGTAAAGCCTTAGGCCAGGTGCTGAGGCCGTCCCAGGAGGTAATGCCTTCAACGTAAAAAGCGCGTTTGACCTGGGACAAACGGAAGGCTGGTTGTTTTTGTTCAGCCAAGAATTGGGCGACGGCAGCGAGTTTCATTAGTCCCACTTATACGCGCTCAAAGCCCATTTGGCAAGGGATTCGGCTGAATCAAAGGAACCTTGTTTGGTTGGAGCGCCTAAAACCACGACATAGAGATCGCGTCCGGTTTGGCCTTCTTCACGTACTTTCATCACAAAATTGTACTGAGATTCGTATAAAAACCCGGTTTTGGCCCCGATAATATGCAGGTCGGTTTGACTCTTCAACTTGTCTGTCGTGAGAATGGTTTTATGAACGGTTGGATTTTGAGCGGTAAATTGATAGCTCACGGTGCTCGCCGCTTTCAAAATGGACTGATTTGCGAAGGCGGCACGCATCAATTTGACCATGTCACGTGCGGTCACGATATTTGCCGGCTCCATGCCACTTGGATCTGCATAGAAACTCGAGCTCATCCCCAAAGCCTTTGCCTTTTGATTCATGAGTTTCAAAAAGCCTTTTTGCGAATACCCGGTCGAACGAGCCAAAGCCATGGTGGCATTGTTCGCGCTTCCGACCAAGCTTGAATAGAAGGCATCCTGCACCGTAAAGCGCGAGCCAATAGCCAAGCGCAAGCGGCCACCGCCAACTTCATCTGCTTTGGCCAATTTAATTACCGAGTCCCAACCTGGTCGCTTATCCACAAATACCAAAGCTGTCATGAGCTTGGTTAAACTTGCCGCTGACCATTTTTTGCTTGGCTTAAATGAATACAGCTCTTTGCCTGAAGCCGCATCAACCACTAAGGCCGAAGCGAACATGTTTGGCATTGGGACAAAGTCCGCTACCTGGGCATTTCGACTTGGTCCAGCTGGAACCGATACAACTGGTTTTGCCGTCGACTTGGTCGTTGCTGCTGCTGAAACAGAAGATAGCGGCAGTAAGCTCAAAGCGAAACTGCCTATCAGTATTTTTTTCCAAACCGATGCTTTCATAGCTTGATTGTTGCCCATGCGTCTTTACATCGTCAACGCTCTATGTGGATAGGCGTGCCAATTGTGGCCCATTCATACATGGTCTTCGCCGGCCCAATTCCCAAACGGACACAGCCGTGCGAAACCGCAATTCCGAGATGATTCATCCCCTCTTTTTTACCACCTGGCCATTCGGGTAATTCATGAATACCGTGACCGCGATCCGTAAACTTCATCCAATAGGGCATCCAGAGCTTGGCAGAACGTGACCACGCACGTGGAATCTTTTCTTTTATCGCAAAGTCTCCGGTTGGTGTGCGCATTCCTGGCTTGCCCGTTGATACGCGAAATGTGGTTAGAACAATACCGTCCAATTCTTGCTTCATAACTTGCTTTGAGAGCGTGATCGAGATTCGCTTTTTTAAAGGCTCGGTGCTTGTCGAGCGTGGATCAAAACCTCGAGCGACTTCATCCCCGTCCATAAAACCATCTCCATCGGTATCCGGATTAAATGGTTCTGTTTTGAACAGCCATTCCAGCCTATCGTCCAAGCCGTCTTTGTCGGCATCGGCAAATACCTTAGACGTTTTTTTCTTTAGCGGATCAAAAAAATCTCGAATTTCGTTCGCATCCGTAAATGAATCTCCGTCTGTGTCTTTTTTGGTTGGATCAGTTCCAAAGATTTGCTGCTCCCATTCGTCGCTTAATCCATCATTATCTGTATCGAGTATGGACTTTGAATCAAATATCCTACTCGTAGACGTTGCGACGATATCGGCTGTTGGAATTTGTTCTGCGGCAAAAGCTGCCGGAATCGTAAAAAACGCGATACTTCCAGCCAGTACAAATCCAAAAAAGCGCATACCAATTAGACGCGTGTTAAATGTTGAGAAATCCAAAGCGCAATTTTATCCGCCAAACTTGAATCGGCATTCAGAATCGCCGTGCCATGACCTGCAACTTTATATGGCAAAAATACCTTATCTTCGATCGGAGCCATTTCAAACAATGCCTTGGTATCCGCAAATGGCTGCCCATCGTCTTCAGCTGCAATCAAGAGCAAGGCTTGATCAGGTGAAAGATTGCCGGCATCACTCAAAACCTCAATTCCGCGATAATTTTTTCCTGGTGAAAACAATACGGCGCCAGCAAGTCGCGGCTCTTCGGTTAAGACTTCAACTGCCACATTTGCACCCATGGAAGCCCCAATAATATACACTCGGTCCATCGACAATCCTTTTGTTCGGATCCAATCGAGCGCACTCTGTACATCGAGGGTATAAAGTTGATGCTCTTCATCCGTAAAATTTCGATAATCCACAAACCCTTGGGCGTCTTTGGTACTTTCGCCATGACCACGTAAGTCGATCGCAAGCGAAGCGATATTCTTTTTCGCTAAAGCGCGTTGCAAAAACCCCCAAGACTGGCGTGTCTCGGACATCATGTGTACGAGAATCACCGCTCCCTGAAGAGCCGGAACGGGTTGCCAATCACCAACAATGGTCATGGCATCGCGCGTGGTAAAGGTGACACGTTCTGGCATAGGTTTAGGTATCGAGGGTTAAACGGTCTTTATTTTTTTCAATCGGTTTTTGCTTTGACTTCATGAGTTGTCCGAGTAAGCCACTCTCCTCTTCTTCTTTTTCATCTTCTTCTTTGGCTGATTTGAGAAGCGCCGAGAGGTCGCCTAAAATGCGTGGACGATTTGGTTGGTCTGGTTTTGGTGCTGGTCCTTTGCGATCGGAGCTGTGATCTTTTTTGCCAACTGAACCAGATCCACTCGGAGCTGATTTTTTAGCCGGAGCATGCACCGCTTCGCGGCGCGCTGTTTTGAATTCTGCATCCTTCGTCTTCTTTTCTTCACGAATGATCGGCAAACATTCATTACAATAAATTGGGCGGCTCGTATCTAATTGAATTGGCATTTCCCATACCTTGCCACAGCGACTACAGGTATGCGCAAACATCGGCTTTTTCTTTTTGGCTTGCTGACCTGGTTGCGGTGGCTTTGAAATAGCCGCCAAACGCTCTGGAGACATCTTTAAATACTCAACTGGCTTTGGTCGATCCTGGGTTTCTTCAACACCATTCACCATGACTTGCATGGTTTCAGGTGGTTGCGGTGGCAAGTCTTTGAGCGCTGCCTGTGGTGTTAAGGCATGCGATTCGATTTCCTCTTCGCTCAAGATCTTCGGATAGCTAACTCCTTCTGGCTCATCCCCACGCGCCATGCCGCTCCAACGTAAGACTTTTTCTTCAATATCGGCACGTTTACTTGCATATCGTTCGCGTGACACCGAGATCACCTTCTGCTCAGAGCCTGTTCGTTTTGCAATCGGCGCCATGGTATTGGCTGAAAAAGGCGAAGTTGCGACTCCATCAACCATTAACTTGAGATAGACTTGAAATTTTGCCAAATTCAACAGATCTTCTGGCAAATAGGTTGGCATGAATTCCTTTTCCATGAAGGTCGCGTCTTCGGCACCCACACGAAAGGTAATAATGGTTCCAACATTTCCAAAAATAGCCGATGCCACTTTTTCGTCTAATTGCTGAATATATTGATGCGCAACAATCAAGTTCAAGTGATATTTACGTGCTTCAGATAAAATCGAAGCAAAAGATTCATTTGCAAAATTCTGAAATTCGTCGACAAACAGATAAAAGTCGCGACGATCTGATTCGCTTTTAATATCAACACGTTCCATGGCTGCCATGGACAGCTTGGTGATCAACATACCACCCAAGAGGCGCATATTGTCTTCACCGATTTTTCCTTTGGACAAGTTCACAATCAGGATTTTTCCTGAGTCCATGATATCGCGTAGATCGATGGTTGATTTAACCTGAGCAACGATATTGCGAATGATGGAAGCCGACAAAAATTGTCCGACTTTATTTTGCACTGGAGCGATGGCCTCGGTAGCGTACTTTTCTGACCACGAAGCAAATTCTGCCACCCAAAAGGTTTTAACCACCGGATCTTTAATGGCTGAAATAACGCGCTTACGATATTCCGCATCCACCAATAAGCGATTAATGCCGAGCAAGGTGGCGCCGGGATAATCCAACAAAGCCAACACGCAATTCAGGAGAATGTACTCCATGCGTGGACTCCAGACATCAGGCCAAATCTTTTTGAAGACGCCCATCAAGCCCGCAGCAACCAAATGCTTTTTGTCGTCTTCGACGGTTTCTAAAATATTAAATCCAAGCGGATGAGAAAAATCAGCTGGATTAAAGTATACGACATCATTAATGCGATGCGGTGGGATAAAATCAAGCAATTTTTCAGCCGTATCCCCGTGCGGGTCGACATAACACACCCCGTGCCCAGCTAGAATATCCGATAAAACCATGTTCTCAATGAGCGTGGTTTTGCCCATACCGGTTTTACCGATGATATACATGTGACGCCGACGATCATCGGTCTTGATACCAAAACGCCGCATTTGATTGCGGAAATTGGTTTGCCCAAACAGGGTAATCTCGTTTTCGTGGTCGTGATTGTATTCGAGTGGCATAGACGATTAGCCGAAAGGAAGATTGATCGGAGGTTCGGTGCGTTTGGCTTCAGTTTTATTGAGCTGTGGAGCCTTGACCTGGAGCGAGTGTGGGAAGTGCCACATGGTGGCTAATTCTTCGGTATTCAAGTGGAATGGTGGCGTGCCAAAGTATGGATTTCGATTACGGTAAGCGGAGACGAGCAAAGTCTTACGTCGACCATTGCGACGACCTTTAAACCACCACAAAGCTCCGTTAATGCCAACGCGCTTCGTTTCAGGCTTCAAAGCTAATAATTGATTTGAATTGATTTGCTTGATTGAGCCAATAAATGGACTCACGGCCTTTGCCTTGTTCATGACCTGTTTTTTGGCAATGTACAAGAAGCGCAATTTGCACTGATACATGATCTTTGAACTCTTGTTTTCGATGGCAGAAATAATATCTTTTTCGCCAGCTGTCATAGCCATAATTTTTGGCTGACCTGCTTCTTTTTTCGGAGGAGCTTTTGGCGCACCACCTATACCCGTAAAGGCTTCAACCACATCCATGATGATCGCAAATGGATATTCCAATACTTTTTCAATCACATTCTTCTTTGGCGGTGTGGCCTCCCCTTTCATTTTCTTGATAGCTTCCATCGCCTTCTTTCCAAAATCACCTTGCCCAATTGGAATCAAAATAATCTGCCACCAAATCTGCTCGCCTGGACCAAGACGACCCAAGGTTTCGAGCATGGCTGACAATGGGTCCTTAAACTCTCCAGAGACTTTATCCTCGAACATTGGATAGGTTCGGAGCGGATAGACATCGGATTTAACCGGAATCATTTCTGTGCCCCAAACATCCCATTCTTCATCCGGATATTCTTTTGGAACCTTGGATGTATAGTCTTCAATTTCATTGATTTCAGCATCTGGATACTGCGAATACACCGCAGCCTCAATAATATCGCGAAATTGGCGAATCGCTCGGACGACAAAATCTACGCGACCGTCAATCGAAACAATCTCGAAGGACAAGGTGTCCTGCGTACGTCCATCAAACCACTCTTCACGCCAAGAATTGGTGGAATGAGCGCCCGCGATATAGGCAAACATATTATCGACCGCGAGCGGGCCTTGTTCGTGCATGCGCGGAATCGACACCGAGAGCGTAATAAATTTACGCTTGTGGTGATAGACTTCTTGCCTGTAATCTTTCCACAAATGGAGCGCAGCCCAGAGGAAGAAGATGACAAAAACGATCCATCCGCCTTGGATGAAGAAAAACCACATCGCTTCAAACGGATTGTTACTGAAGCTCTCGATCAATGATATGTCGATGCTATTAAAGAGTTCGTCCATGGGAGTATGGACAAAGTATAACACGAAAAACGCCCCGGTTCATCGGGGCGTTTTTTGGGCTTTTTTTGTTTACTTGTTGCGATGTGACCAACGATTCCACGTTACCAATAATGGTGAAGCGATGAAGATCGAAGAATAGGTACCGGTTGCGATACCGACAATGAGAACCAAGGCAAAGTCTCGAATTGAATCACCACCAAAGAAAAAGACGGAAGTCAGGGTCAAAAGGGTGGTCATTGAGGTATTGAATGAGCGCAGCATCGTTTGATGCAAGGAGCGCTCAACAATTTCTTCAAAGGTTCCTGAACTCTTTTGTAAGTTCTCACGGATACGGTCAAAGATCACAATCGTGTCATTAATCGAATATCCCATGATCGTCAGCACAGCGGCGATAAACGGCGTACCGATCTCCACATGGTAGAACTTCCCGAGAATGGCGAACAAACCAACTGGCACAATCACGTCATGAAATGCAGTGAAGATAACGATCAAGCCATATTTCCAGCTGGCAACGGGCGCGGAGACATTACGGAATGACCAAGCGATAAAACCCAGAATAGCGAGAAAAATGATGACCAAAGCGGTTAAAGACTTTTGGCGCAATTCTTCACCGATGGCTGGACCAATCGCATTGTATTCAAGTTCCTGAATAGCACCGTATTTGTCCTTGATCGCCTTAGTGATCTCTTGATGTTGCGCTTCTTCAATGTTCTTGAGGCGCAAGTTGATGTCCTTGTCGCCAACAGGCTGAATCGTCACACCGCCGAGCTCAAATGGCTTTAAGGTTTCTTCAACTTGAATCACGGTTGGACGCTCCCCTTCAAAACGAAGAGACATGAGGGTACCGCCCGTAAAGTCGATCCCCTGCTTCAAGCCAAAGGCCACGAGACAGGCAATCGAGCCACCAATCAACAAGGCCGAGAAGGCAAACCAAAGGTTGCGAAGTTTAATGATATTCATACAAGAGGCTTAGGACTGAGGGCCTTCCTTTTTTGGCATCAAGAATAACCAAGGCATCTTTGCTGGGATGTTCCAACCCGAGATCAAGCGCATAAAGGTGCGCGTCACCACGATGGCCGTGAACAAAGACACAAAGATACCGATAGCCAAGGTCAAAGCAAAACCCTTAATCACGGAAGAAGAGAACCAGTACAACACCGCACACGAAATCAAGGTTGTTGCATTTCCATCGCGAATGGAGGTCCAGGCACGCTTGAAAGCTTCTTCAACGGCTTGACCGTAGGTTTTACCGGTACGCAATTCTTCCTTCAAACGCTCATAGATCAAGACATTGGCGTCAACGGCGATACCAAGCGACAAAATAAAGCCGGCGATACCAGACAAGGTCAAGGTGACAGGCAAGGTTTTGAAGATGGCAAAAGAGATCGCGGTATACATCACGAGGGACAAGATGGCGATCAAACCAGGCATGCGATACCAGAACAGCATGAAGGCGATGATGAACAAGAAGCCATACATACCGGCACGCACAGATTTGTCGACTGAGTCTTGACCCAAGGTTGGACCAACGGTCTGTTGCGCAATCAACTTAATCGGAACAGGAAGCGCACCTTGTTGCAAGCGCATGGCATTTGCCTTTGCTTCTTGCACCGAGTACTGGCCTGTAATCACCGCTTGACCATTCAAGATCGCGCTTTGAACCACAGGAGTCACGATTGGCTTGCCATCGAGAAAAATCGCGACTGGCTTTTGCAAATTGCGCTTCGTAATATCAGCAAACAACTTAGTTCCTTCATCATCAAATTGCAAGGCAATTTGTGGAGCACCAGTACGCTGATCAAAGTCGAGAGTTGCGCGTTTCAATTGCTTACCGCCCAAACCAGTCAATTTCCATTCATCAACAGGAGGCAAAATATCTACATCTTGCGTCTTGCGAATAAAGACAGCGCGAACACGGCTATCAACCAATGGACGCTCGTCTGCTTTGAAAATCAAGTGATAGCCAAATTGGGTTTCAGTAACACCTGAAATTTCATTCTTCTTCAAATTGAAGGCGGACTTTTCAAAGTCTTCAACCATGACGCCTTTGCCAAACCAACCCAAGTCTCCGCCAGAAATCTTTGCACCTGGTTCTTCGGAATACTTCTTGGCTAATTCAACAAAGTTTTGTGGATTGACTTCTTTCGCAATTTTTTCGATTTCAGCTTTTGCTTGTTCTTTAGTACGAGTCGTGGTCGTTGCGGCACCCGTTGCGCCAGCATAAGAAATCAAAATGTGATTCCCCTTGATTTCTTGACCCGCATCCTTGGTTTCTTCAACTTTTACGATGCCATAATAGGTTTTGTCTTCAACTAATTTTGGCAAAACCGTTCCAGCAGCGATGCCTTTTACGGCTTCGGCTAAAACAGAATACTGTGGCTTGTCTTTCAAAAAGCCCAAATCACCACCAAGTGCTTTTGAAGCCGCGTCGTCAGATTTGTCCTTTGCGAGCTGTTCAACCTTGGATGGATCTTTCAAGGCTTCTGCCAAAGCTGCATCTGCTTCTGCCTTTTCTTTGGCATTCGCATCGCTCAACTTTTTCTTTTCATCAGCCGTCATTTCACGAGGCTTGGCATCATTCCCCTCTTTAAATTCCAAGATTGGGGTTTCACCAATGGTTTTAATTGCCTGGTTCACATCGCGAATACCGGCAAGTTCAACTGACACGCGATAGGCTTCACCAGCACGTGCGGTTTGCACAAGTGGTTCAGAAACACCGAGCGCATTGACGCGACGCTCAATTAAATCGCGAACACCAGCCAATTGAGAAGCGCGCTCGGCTTCATCAATCTTGCTCATGTCTGCTTCGTATTCAAGACGGGTACCGCCTTGCAAATCCAAACCAAGGACAAAGCCCTTTTCAACCGTTGGAATATGCGCACCAAAAGCGCCATTCACCTTATTAATCAACCAATTAGCCGGTGGTGGATAAGACAAACCTCCTAAAACGAGAGCGAGAAGAACCAAGAGAGCAGTCCGCCGTTTGACGCTCGAAAACGGCACAGACTTCGAAACCGGTTTAGGCATAGTAGAATGAGGCCAAGTCTAGCGGAAAGTGTCAAAATAAACAAGAGAAACAAAAATACCCCACACCGTTTGGTGTGGGGCGCGGCCCTTTGGGCGTCTTGCCTTAAAGGGCTTAGCAGTCGCGCCTTACAGGCGACTGGCTGAGGATTTGGAAGGAACGGGAGGTGGCGTTCTGCCACTTCTTGAACTGCTCGGGCGACCGGTTTTTGGGATGTGTCCCGATCGAGCCGCAGCAATTGACAAAGCCCAGCTCGATTTGGCCGTATTCCCACTCGATCGCACGCCGATTGAGGTGAATTGCCATGAGCTCGAGCACTTGCACGCGCTCAGCCTCATCAAGATGAGCCGGATTGTCGAAGGCATGACCTTCAGCAACCACGGCCCGAGCAAGGCGTTCGACACGCGCAAAGCCGAGCGGATGCGACTCTTTGAGTTGCTTGACGCGATTGTCGCCGCCATCCTTGCCGCAACGATGCATCGTTTCGATGTGAAGCACGTCGTGGAAGTAGCGCTGCTGCGCCTCTGGCGAACGGGCCACAAAGTCAGCGTCGAAAAAGGCGAAAACGTCCTTCTCGAGTAGGAAGAAGCGGCCGTTGAAGTGCTCATCGAGCGCGGCATGAACGGCGGTACTCGCCATCCCCCGCAAAACTTGCGGATAGCCTTCGTCGCCCATTGCGTCACGACGAATGACCCGATGAGCACTGTGTGGAAACAGCTTTTGACCCATGGTGATCTCGACGCACAGCTTCCAGAGGGCTGGGAAGCTCTCCTGAACAATACCGACAAAGTCAGCGAGGGAAATCTGGCCCGTCTGTTCGACTTGGGCAAGAAGATGAGAAGGAACATTGAGGGACATGTGACCTCACGCATGAACAACTGAACATCCTGGAGCCACCCCATGTGGCCCGAGGATCGCAATTGTTCAAACAGAGGGATAGATATAATCCGGATCGATCTGATGCGTCACATCTTGTCCCGTCGACACATTTCCCCAACTTAGCGCATTCTTGATGTGAAAGTGTTTTGCCTGTTCTAAGAAGCGAGGCCAATTTTTTTGCGTCCGATCGAGCTCCGTATGTATTTGCTGTAGCCCCTCCATAACCGACGGCTCGATCTGTTCCAGCGGGATCAGTCCATCACGCTCAGAACGAGCTATTCCTTGCGAGTATGGAATTACCGCTAGAGGAACTTGCTTTGTCTGTTGTGTGATGAACTCTATATCGGATACATCCCGAACTTTATTTGCGACTAAAGCAAGCTTTACTCCATATTCTTCGGCGAAGGCTGCGTATTGATGATAGACGCCGATTGATTTTTGCGTTGGTTCGACCACGATGCAGGTCAGATCAAAACGAGTAAATAAACCCGAAGCGAATGCATCAGCACCGGCGGTCATGTCTACGACGACATATTCCCCGGCTCCATCAACAATGTGATTTAACAGAAGTTCAACGGCACCTGTTTTTGCGTGATAACACTTGATGCCAATATCTTCATGCTCAAACTGTCCCGTCACAAGCAATTGAATGCCGCCAATTTTTTGCGCAAAGCTGTCCCAAATTGGATTTGGTTGCCGGAGATAGAGCAAGTTTGAACCTGTTCCTGGTGGCGTCGTCTTCAGCATGTGATCTTCATGCGGAATCCGAGGATTGGTACCTCGCAAGTATCGCTTAATCTCACGCAGTGCATTCCCCATTTGCGGAATGCGCTCGGTCTCAGCTTGATTCAGCCCGAATGACATTCCGAGATGCTGATTAATATCGGCATCAATCGCCAATACGGGATATCCTTGTTGTTCGAGGAGGCGCACGAATACAGCGGACAAACTTGTTTTGCCGCTCCCGCCTTTACCAACAAATGCCACTCGCATATCCAATGTCTCACATTAAACGCAATTATATTGCATTTGTCAAGAGCTTCCGATATGTTAGGATATCTCTATGTTACCCTCCCCTGTTCTTAAAGAACGGCATGCGAACTTGCTCAAAGAGCGTCAACTTAAAGCAACGCCCATTCGTTTAGCATTGTTGCATGTGCTCGAGGCGACGCATGAACCACTCGGTATTCACGAACTTATCGAACAACTACCAAAAGGAATCAAGGCCGATAAGGTCACGGTTTATCGGGCGATTGAGGCTTTTATTGAAACGGGATTAGTGCGACAGGTTAATTTACGCCATGGTCATACGGACTACGAGTTCGCCCTCGTTCCCGATCATCACCATCTCGTCTGCACATCCTGTGGCCGTATGGAGGAGTTTGAAGAATGTGATATCGAAAACATCAGCAAAGCGGTTTTAAAAAAACATCCAAACTTTGTTTCGATCCAGGATCATGCTTTGGAATTATTCGGTCTGTGCAAAAAGTGTTCCCGTCTGTAAATTGACATTGCCTCTCATTCTAAGCTACACAAAGACACACGGAGGTTATATGCACCCTATTCTTGCCCTCGTAGGACCAAGCGGCTCAGGCAAAACCAGCATCCTGGATGAACTGCATCGCCGCCATCCAACAAAGACCCTGTTCATTCGAACCCTCACCTCCCGTCCTTTTCGAGGGCCGGAAGATGAAAAATGCTATATCCCGGCCAGTAAGGGAGAAATCCTGGAGATGCAAGAGCGCGGAGAGATTTTTCAGATCCTTCCGTATGCCGGCAATCTCTATGCGACCCGCCGTGCGGATTTGCATACCTGGCTCAACCAAGGGGTTGGTCTCATGGCCTTGATCGATGATGCGGTGGATCTGTATCGCAGCGAGTTCGAACTCGTGGTGGTCAAGATTCGTCCTTCGGGCGAATGGGCCAATCGCGATTCGATCCGCGCCGAAGCCGATCTCAAACGCGACGAAATCGACATCCGTCCAGACTTGGTGGTCGAGAATCGATTCGACCTCACCAATCCCGAAGGCGAACTGATGTCGGTGGTTGCCTTGATCGAAAACTACCTCATCACACACCATGTGTTGTGATGCAGTCCTCCCGAAACGGAGGGCTTTTTTGTTATTTCAAACATCTCAAGTCTCCTTTTTCTTTTGGCCGATCACATGAATCCAATTTGTTCTTCCAACGGTCGTCACGCTGTACTCGATGCATTCTAAACCCACCGTTGTATACAAATCGCGAAGCTCTTGCTCGGTAAAATAACTAAACAAGCGCTCATACGGATATCCATAGTCGTCTTCGGAGACAATCTGCTCTTCTGGTTGATCCGGGCGTTTTTCTTTTACCGCGATCGCCAGCAGGCCGCCTGGAGATAAAACCGTAGTAAAACCCGCCATGACCCGTGGAACATCTTGCTTTGGGATATGAAGCAAGCTCGCTTGCGCACAAATTGCATCAAAACGATCGGGCATGGTTGCAATATCCAACATATCTAAAACACGAAAATCCCCGGTTGGATTTTCGTGTTTTGCAATCTGGATA
>CAYRRZ010000017.1:0-6574 GCA_964426815.1 uncultured Gammaproteobacteria bacterium
AGCTGGCCGAGCTCATTCAGGATCGACTCGAGCGCGGTACGTGGAATCTCAAAGAGGCCGACGACAATCGTCGGCGTCTCATCGAGAACTTCGCGTACTACCGCGCTTGATCTCATGGTCGAGCATTGTCTCAACACCCGTTTCGGACTTCTTCCGACCGGGTGTGTTTTTTTCAAAAAAAAGAAAGGGATTGATTGACAAAAACAGGGTTTATTGATAGACAACAGCTTCGTATAGAAGACTCTATACGAGAAAGGCTCTTTCCATGAATCGAAAAAAACGGTTGGGTATCGTTTGCGGATGCATCTGTTTGCTTGCGGTCTGGCTCCTTTGTGATGACCTGGCCATGATATTGCAAATGATTGGAGCTTGTACCCTTGGTCTGGGTATCGGCGCCGTGACGAAGCGTGTGTATCAGGCTTGGCGATGGGTACATCGTTGGTCTAAACGCATGGCATGTATACCAGACCTCGGTCCAAATATGGATGATTTCTATGTCCTTTCGCTCATGAAAGCGATGGATAAAGATCGGGTCTTGTTCTGGCTCTTGCCTCAGCAGATCTACGTTAAAGATGATGCTAAGCGCACTGAGGCTTTGCGCAAGGCTTTCTTCCGGGTTCTGCGAAAATTCCATAAACAGAACTACATGTCGGGCTGGAAAAATCCGTCCCGCGCACGCCTTGAAAAGCTCATTCGCCCCACAAACAACGTCAGAAACTGAAACGTTATTCAGTTCAAAAACCCGTCTCGGAATACGTCCGACACGGGTATTTTTTTATGAACAGATTTTATCTTCCCAACCCAACGCGTTCGCGCACGATCTTCATTTTCTTTTCCGCTATTTCTGCCGCAAAGTTTTTTCCGGCATCGAGAATATGTTGAAGCTCACCTGGATCTTGCTGATATATCTGCAATTTTTGCTGAATAGGGGAGAGCATGTGAATCAAGGCTTCAGCGACGGCCTTCTTGAAGTCTCCATATCCTTTACCAGCAAACTCCGTTTCAATTTCAGGCATGGTCTTACCCGTTGCATGATGATAGATCGTCATCAAATTCGAAACGGCTGGTTTGTTCTGCACATCATATGCCACTTTTGCTTCTGAATCGGTTACCGCTTTCGACAATTTCTTCACAATCGTATCCGCATCGTCTGACAAAGCGATGTAATTCAAAGCTGAGGCAGCACTTTTAGACATCTTGATACTTGGATCATCCAAGCCCATGATGCGTGCGCCAACTTTTTGAATCAGCGGCTGTGGTACCACGAAGGTGTCACCAAAGGTTTCATTAAAACGACGTGCGAGGACACGGGTTAATTCCAAATGCTGGGTCTGGTCTTCACCAACCGGCACTGATGTCGTGTCATACAGCAAAATATCAGCGGCCATCAATGCGGGATAGGTAAACAAGCCAACGCCCACATTCTCTCCGCGTTTTTTCGCTTTATCTTTAAATTGCGTCATGCGTTCCAATTCAGAAATCTTGGTGATCGTTCCTAAAATCCAGCCGAGTTCCGCATGTTGTGAAACCTCGCTCTGAATAAAAATATTCGATCGTTTTGGATCAGTGCCAACCGCAAGATAGGTTGCAGCCATACGCAAGCTATTTTCGCGCAAGGTTTTTGGATCTTGCGGAACCGTAATCGCATGCAAATCAACCACACAAAACAAGCAACGATGACGATGTTGCATCTCAACCCATTGCTTCAAAGCACCGATGTAATTTCCGATATGGAGAATGTTTGTGGGCTGAACGCCGCTCAAAACCAGGTCTTGCATAATCCCCATACGTTGCCAGGAATGAAGCGCTTTGACAATTGCCAACAAAAAACCCCGGCGACTCGCGTAAAAACGCAAGCCAGTCGGGGAGTGGTTAGGCCGCCAAGGCGGCTTCGATTTCTTCGCTCAGTCGCTTGAGGGCTTCGGCTGGACCTTGTGGGCATTCCGTGACCGGCCGACCGATGACGATGCGATCAACGCCGGCCCGAATCGCTTCCGTCGGCGTCATCACGCGCTTTTGATCATTGGCCTCGGCCCAGGTCGGGCGAATGCCTGGTGCGATAATGCGCAGATCAGCGAATTGCTTCATGGAGCGCAGAAGTTGAACTTCTTTTGGCGAGCAGACAACTGTCCACGCGCCCTGGCTCGTCAGGTCTTGAACAAAGTTCATGACCTTGGCATCGGGCAAGATGCCAAAGATATCACGGGCTTGTTGCTCGCTGTGGCTCGTGAGCACCGTCACTCCGATGACCGTGCTGTCTTTGGCCTGTTTGACCGCCGCTGCGATCCCATCCTTGCCCGCGCAGGCATGAATGGTAAAGCAGTCCACACCAAGCTCCGCTACGCGGCTCGCCGCACGACCCATGGTCTGCGGAATATCATGAAACTTGCCGTCATACATCACGAGCAAGTTCAGATTATGCGCGGCATGAACCACATCAGGTCCGCAAGCCGTGATCAGCTCGAGGCCAATCTTGATCGTCGTGCAGTGCCCCGCGACCGCTTTCGCGAGTCGCTCGAAGGTGGCCAGGTCTGGGACATCTGCTGCCACAATGATGCGATCCTTGGGTTGAAGCACGGGATGATTCATGTCGACCTCCAATCGTGAGTGTTGAAAGAAAAGAACGCCACCTGAGCTTGCCTCAAGCCACTGACTTTGTCGAGACAGTCACCGAAAAACGGAGCTTGTGATATCATGTGGACAAATCTCACTCATTTCGAACATTCTATGCCAACTCTTCCTCCGCCAAAAATGCCGATGCGCCAAAATGATTCATTTCATATCGCTTTACTCATTCTCTGTGCCGTTGGTTTCTTGGTCTTGTACTTTAAAGTCGACCTTGATGGCTCATTGAATGCAAGCTATATCGCCAATGTCAGTCAGCAGGTTGAACGCGTCGAGCGCCGTATGATGATGGCAGAAAGAAAAATGGATGCTATGCGAAAACCACCTGTCGATCAGGCTGGGATGATAAAACCACCTGCGATGAAAGTTCAGGGCGATGGCGTAAATCCAAACGGCGGGGGAGTGATGGATGGTACAGGTCAAATCCGCATGCAATAAAACAAAAAAACCTCCGACAGATCGGAGGTTTTTTTGTTTCGTCTATTTTAGACTTCGACAATCACCGGCAAAATCATTGGACGACGTTGGGTCTTGGTGAACAAGAATTGCCCCAATTCATCGCGTACCTTGTCTTTGAGATAGGTGCCATTTGCGCTTGAACGTGGATCATTATCAGCTAAAACTTGGCCAACCTTCTTGCGTGCAAGATTGATCAATTCCTCATTGTTCTTCACATAAATGAAGCCGCGAGAAATAATATCTGGCAATTGCAAGAGTTTACCCGTGCGTTGGCTCACGACAGCGATCACCAGGATCACGCCATCACCAGCCAATTCCTGACGATCACGGAGCACGACTTGATTGGTATCACCAACGCCTAAGCCGTCAACGAACACATAGGTCGTATCAACTTTTTTATTGGTTAATTGACCATTGCCTTGGGAATCAAATTCCATGATTTGGCCATTATCCGCGATAAAAATCTTGTCGCGATTAAAGCCGCCACGAACTGCCGCATTGGCATGTTCACACAAGAAGGAGTAGTTACCTTCAATTGGAATGATATAGCGTGGCTTGACCATGTTATGCATATCGATCAAGTCATCCTGACAAGCGTGACCACCAGCATGCACGTCCATCATCTGATAGTGAACGACGCGAGCGCCTTCACGATACAAGGTATCTTTGACGCGCTGCACCGAGCGTTCATTACCCGGAATGACCGAAGAAGAGAACACCACAGTGTCACCCGGTTCAATTTCAACAAATGGATGTTCGCGATTTGCGATGCGCATCAAGACGGCGCGTTCTTCACCCTGAGCACCGGTACAAATAATGGCTACGCGATCACGAGGGTAATTGCGAGCTTCCTTTGATTCGATCAAAGTGCCCTTTTGAATCTGCATGTATCCAAGTTCTTGGGCGATCGCGATATTCGACTTCATCGAGAAGCCTTCAACCGCAACTTTGCGGCCATTGCGTTCACAAGCCAAAATAATCTGCTGAATACGCGAGATCATCGAAGCAAAGGTACCGATAATAATCTTGCCTTTGGCATTCTTAATGATTTCGTCGATATTGTGCTGAATTTCAAACTCACCCATCTGCTTACCTGGTTTGGTTGCATTGGTTGAGTCGACCATGAGAGCAAGCACATTGCGTTCGCCAAGTTTCAAAATCTTTTCGGTTTCTTGAATGGATTGCGCGCCTGGACCAGTTTCAAGTTTGAAGTCACCGGTATGCACCACAATGCCGCAAGGCGTATCAACAATCACACCCATCGAGTTCATCATCGAGTGAGCAACGCCGAAGAACTCAACGCTAAACGCACCAAGACGCAACACATCACTTGTCTTCACGATATGCATGTTGAGCGGAGCTTTGTCGCGATGATCTTCTTGGCGCTTGGCGATAATGGCGCAGGTCAAATCCGTCGAGAACAGGGGAGGATTGCCCAAAATCTGCATCAAATGAGGGATGCCACCGATGTGGTCATAGTGAGCATGCGTAATGATGACGCCGCGCACATTCTTTTCCTTGCCCTTCAAACAAGAGACATTTGGAATAATGTAGTCCACGCCTGGCATGTCTTCATCCGGAAACATGAGACCCATGTCGATGAGCAAGATGTCATCGCCATATTCAAGCATCGACATATTGCGACCGACTTCTTCATTGCCTCCTAAGACCGTGATCTTGAGGCGCTGATTTGGATCAGCTTGCAAAACATCCTTGTCCGTACCAGTCTTGAGGTATGGATTGTTCTTATAGGTGTTCATGCGAGCAGCGCGCTGAAAAGCGCCGCCTCCGGCACCGCCGAACTTGCCGCGTTTACCGCCGCCGCCTGGGCCGCGCTTTTGATTGCCGCGATCACTGCGTTCTTTATTAAATTGGCTGCCTTTCGCGGCTTTCTCCTCCTTGGCAAAACCTTGCTGCAAAGAAAGTTTTTTCACTTCGCCAGCTTCTTTAAAAGGCATTGGTTGGCGAGGAGCGATTGGGTGTTTGGCATTCCGAGCCACGGCCTTTTCGATAATCGAAGGATGTGGGGCATCAGAAACAGGGCCTCGAGGAGGCAAATCACGCTTCACGAAGGGTCGACGAAATGGTCGGCGTCCTTGTGGATGCGTAGGGTTGGTGTTTGGTTGTACGTCCATAGTGGAAGAATAATCTTCAGCACTTGCATCTGAAATGACGAGCGGTTTCAGCTAAAGCGACAAAGATAGAATAATGATTTTTTGTGTAAAACGAATGTCAGATGACGGATGCCATCCTGAACAAAGGGGAGAATCAAACAATTCAGCGCTTAGCCCAAGATGACAGCTTCTTATAATGTCTTGATGAGAAATGGGGACTGGGTGCATCCGTCCGCACTTCACGACCATCGAAAGTGTCCAATATTTTGGCTTAACTCAGCGACGACAGTGAAACGATGTGGATAATATAGCAGATAACCATAAAAGCGTCAAAGCCTCTATCAAAAAGGCGAGCGAGAGTTAATGGGTAAAAAGGCTTAATATAGCGAAAAAGTATGGACATAGAGGGAGGAGAGCTATTCCGTCATCTCGATCCACCGAAGGAGGAAGGGGTCTTAAGGAGCTGGTCCAAGTTTTCTATACGAGTTCGATACGATAAGAGGTTTAGATCTAGACAGAAGGGCTAGAATAGACTAGTTTTCTTGAGGTTCTTGCTTTTTTGCGAGGACTGTAGAGAAGAGAATCCACGAGTGACTGCAGTACTTTGATATAAGAGGGTGCAATGGAACAGGACGAAAAAAATGTGCATCATGATTTGTTCACACGACCTCTCGTCGATGGAGAGAGGCTTGTTCATGTCGACTACAGCATGCCGCGCGGTGGAGGTGCGTGTGCGTCATCGACGGAGATGCTTTCAAAACACGCCCCCGCACCAATGTTCAAGGGTAATGATAAGTGGCAGACTCATCTTTCATGCGCCGGGATCGATCAGGCACCAGGTGAGCGCATTATGCTTGCTAAGGAGTTCAGGCGCGGTAAGGAGATCTGGATGATTATTCCCGAGATGAACGAGCGGGGGTATCGTCCCGCGATTCATCTCGAGGCATATGCGTATCTTAGAACCCCTTTCATCCAAGCCGAGCGTATGACAAAGGATGAGTTCTGCATCGCTCTCGGATCATATGCTGTAGTTGATGGCGTCCGTCGCGGTGCGGTGCTGTACAGGGATTCTGAACGCTTCTTTATTGATGGCAACTTCAGTCCCACGTGGTTCTTCCATACTGGTCTCTGTCTGTTCGTCCGCAAGTCTGCCTAGAGCAGATTCGTCCAACCCCGTTCGGTTCGCATTCAATTCTCGAATGCTTGAGCCGGACGGGTTTTCATTACCAAAAAGACCTCTTTTCGATTGACACGATGTTTGTAGCCAGGCAAACTCTCACCACCACTCTGGGCGAGTGGCGGAATTGGTAGACGCACTGGTTTCAGGTACCAGCGAGAGCAATCTCATGGGAGTTCGAGTCTCCCCCCGCCCACCA
>CAYRRZ010000017.1:6674-21698 GCA_964426815.1 uncultured Gammaproteobacteria bacterium
TTCAGGTACCAGCGAGAGCAATCTCATGGGAGTTCGAGTCTCCCCCCGCCCACCATCGAGCTGAGCTCGATTCGGCGAAAGTCGAGTCTGAGATCAATAAAGTTCGAGTGAATAAAGATCCGACGCTCAGCGTCGGGTTTTTGTTTGTTTTGGATGTAAAAATCCCCTCACGGGGATTTTTTTACTTCCAGTGCCAACCGCGCTTGATGAACCAGCGCTCGATATGTTGAAAGCGTTCTGCCGGAGTAGCGATTTGCTGCACCTGTTCTGTCCCGCGCAAAGAAGGGGAGAGGAGATAGGCATGTTGTGGTCGAATCAGAAAGATGGCCGCATTGGTATTCAGAATAGCCTGCGACAAACCAATGCGAGCTATTTCAAGATCGGCGGTATTGGTCGCAGTTCGTGTTTTTTCTAGATTATCGTCAACCGTTCGATCGGCTAAATTTGAAAAGTTGGCTCCACGATCAATCGATTGTCCGCTCCACCAAAAAGGAAACAAATCCTGATTTGGGGTGAGCAAGACATTCAGAAGAATAATTTGACCTGCGCGTTCACGCGTCGATTTTTTCATCAGTTCTTCGGTTGGCAAGGTTTGAATATCAACCTTGGCACCAAGAAGCGACCATTGACGTTGCAGGGCTTCAGCCATCGCAATGATGTCAGGTGTTTCAGGTGTCGTGATCGTCAGGCTGAGTTCAGTGCTGCTTGCATTTGCGACCGGTGCGATATCGGCCGTGCTTGTGGCTGCCGCAACGACTGCTGTTTTTGATTTTGTTGTTTTTGTTGGTACGACCGGTTTAGCCTTTGGCACAAAGATACGAACATTTCCGCCCTGTGGAACAACCCAGCCAGCTTCATCCAAAATACGGCGAGCCTGTTCCAAGCTGGCCGGCGTGCCAGTTGCGGCTAAATACGGAAAAGGACCAGAAACCACCTGACCAAAGCCATTGGCGGCTGTGATTAATTCTTCACGCTGCACAGCAATAGATAAAGCCTGGCGAATTGCGCTCTGTGACAAGAGCTTGTCTTTTACATTCAAAAACGCAACCGTTTCTTCAGGTAATTCAAGTCTTGTTCCTTGTTTGCGCGTTGAAGATAAGAGCTTTCCAGCTTCAGAAGAAGGGGCAAAAGCCACGCCATCAATCAATTCAGAACGAAAAGCATCCAGAGCCTGGGTTCGATCAGGAAAAAATTGAAAGACGACCGTCTTCAGGAATGGCTTGATGCCATAATAGGTTTCAGCTCGTTCAAGCGTATAAGAGTGAACAAAACCGGTCGTATCACGCAAAAAAGATTTCACGCGATAAGGTCCAGAGCCAACAGGTTTGATATTTAATTCAGACAATCGGGCATTGTTTGGATTCACATCGCGCCATAAGTGGGATGGCAAAACGCCAATCGTAAGCTTTTGCAAAAAAGTCGCATCTGCTTTTTCAAGATGGAAGACCACAGTCTTGTCATCCGGAGTGGAGATACTAATGCCGCGATAATTTGGGGCTAAAGGACTCTTGCGCGATGGATCAAGAATCGAGTCAAAGGTAAATTGAATATCCGCTGAAGTCACCGGTTCGCCATCTTGAAAACGTGCATCTTGGCGCAATTGAATGGTTAATTCTTTTCCATCTTCTGAAAAACGATACGAGTCGGCCAAGTCAGGCACCGCCTCCAGATTATCCATACGAAACAAGCCAGAATAGACCAAGCGCACCAAGTCGCGATCAACATCATTTGCGATCGCATCAATCGGATTAATATATTTCGGTTGTCCGATTAAGGCTTCGGTATAGCTTCCGCCAACCGCAGGTGCCCACACCGTATGTTCCCAAACCAGGCTTCCGGCTGCGCCGATAAAGCTCAAGATGGCGATAACCAAGGCAAAGGTAACCGTGCGACGTTCTTGAAAAGTAAAAACACGCGAAGCATGTCGAAGTTGCTTGGCGCGTGAGGCACGATTGCTGGTCACCACCTGGGCAACCAAGGCATGGTCATGGACATGTTCTGCTTCTACTTCTTCATTGGTTGAAGAGGGAAGCCAAAAAAACACCCGCCGAAGCGCAAGACGAAAGCGTTCAAAAGCGGATGTTTTCATATGGATATGTTAATCAGGCGATCAAGCCGAGCCGACGAGATTCGTCGGTTTTTTTGGGTTTAGGCCAAAGCCACGTTCAAGATGGCTGTGACGAAAAACAAGACGGACAAGGCAATAGTCACATAGAACAAGCCTTTTTCAATTCCGCGCTTGGTGCGAAAGACATCGCTTGCGCCGCCGAAAGAAGAACCCAAGCCAGTGCCGCGCTGTTGAAGCAAAATAGCGGTCACGAGCATGACTGAAATCAGAATTTGGATGAGGGGAAGCAAGAGATTCCGCATAATTTGATACAGCCCAGATTAGCTTTTTTAGGCATTTGCGTCAAGGCGAAGGCCTGAATTTATGCTATACTTAGGCCATGATAGGCACCCTGCCTTGGTATCGCCGCAAAGGCACGCTCATCGGAGCTTTTTTTCTTCTGTGTTTTGCTATAGGCATTGGTCTTTTTGCGTCCCAGGTCTGGCATTATTATGCCTTATTAAAGGCAGGTAAAAAGGAACCTTTACAAGAAGAGCGGCTCCGCGCCAGCATTTCGCGCCAGTTTGATGCCTCGGGCAATGCGGATCAGTCGCGCATTTCGCCAAAACTTCCTCAACCAGAATTAGGCTCAGCTACGGCAAGCGTAACCATTATCGAGTTTTTGGATTATGACTGCCCATTTTGTCGCGAGTCTGAATCAACCATTAAAGCCTTTTTGCGCACACATGGTTCCGAGGTTCGCTTTATTGTTCGTGAATTCCCGCTGACGGAACTGCATCCTCAGGCCGAAGACGCCGCAGCAGCGGCGCGTTGTGTCTTTTTGCAAAACAATCCAAAACGCTACTGGTCATTTCAAGATCGATTATTCGGAACCCAGGGTTCACATGATGTGGATAGCTTGCGCGTCTATGCTGGTCAGTCTGGTGCTGATCTCGCAAAATACGATGACTGTATCTCTCGTCACCTGACACAGTCTGCTCTTCAAGCCTCATTGGATGATGGTATCGCCGCAGGTGTGCGCGGAACGCCAACGTTTTTCTTTAATGGCGTAAAGTTTCAAGGTTCAATGACATTACAGGCCATGGAAGCGGCTTTTGAACAAGCAAAACTGAGAGCGAAGAAATAATATGTGGAAAAAGATTCTCGCTCATTTCACACTCGGTCTCGCCCTCATGTCTATCGGAGGCATGCCCGTTGTCGTATCCGCCGCAAATAGTTGTCTTGATACGGGTGGCGTATGCCAGGCTGGTTTAACTTCTTCGTGCCCAGCTGGATATAAATGGGGAGCGATCCCGCTCAGTGGTTGTGCTGTTACCGAAAAATGCTGCGTCCCAGATATTTCATGCACGGCAACCAAAGGCGCCTCATGTGTTGTTGGCGCATTTTGTCCATCTGGTTTTAATCAATCACCTGGCTTGCCAGGAACCAGTGGTTGCGATTTCGGAAGCATCTGCTGCTTGCCTGAAGGACAAAAAGCAGTTGATTCAGGCGCAACGGGTCAGGCCTATAATCAAGACGCATCAAAGCAAGCGATTGCAAAAGAAAATGCACGCAAAGCATTTGCGAGTGGTTTATGTTTTCTTCCATCTGAATGCGCTGAAGTCGGTGGAACTTTTGAGCCAAATGTTGTCGAATGTGGCGCGACGCAAGGAAAGTGCATCGCACCGGAGCCGAGCATTCGATTGTCATCACCTGTTCTTGGTCGCGCATCTGTGACGGGCATTCGTGATTATGTGTCCGTCGCACTCAGATATCTGTTGATCGCTGGCATGATGGCCGCGGTTATCATGTTTGTTTATGCGGGTTTTCAATACATTTTAGCTTCTTCTTTTATCAAGGTGGGCAATGCAAAGGAGACCATGATTAATGCGAGCGTTGGTCTCTTGATTCTGTTTGGAGCTGTGACCATTTTAAATACGGTGAATCCCGCTTTAACGGTTTTTCAAAGAGTAAAGGTCTACATGGTGAATAAGCAACTCTTCTTAAAAGCGGAGTGGTGCACTGAATATAAAAAACCAAGTGGTCAAGGCGAAGAAATTAAATTTGCGGAAGCCGGTGATCCAGCTGGAACGATCAAATATCGTGACGCGACTTTTGATAAGAGTGTCAAAGAAACCAAGTGCGGAACCACCTATTATCCCGAACAATACAGTGGAGCTTTTTGTGCAGGTCGAAAGTGCGAGCAGACGGGTTTTGCCTGCGTTTCCTGCAAAGGAAATTTTGCCGAGTGTAATGGCGATCAAACGGGGCAGGCCTGTATCAAAGCCGCCATGGCGGGCGTGATTAGTTGGGGGCAGTTTGCCGCACCGATCGAAGTTCGTTTGATGGCCGTGTGTGGAGGTGTTCAGCCAGCAACTTCACTTTCTCAAGTTGAGGCGAATATTCCAAAAACGATTAAGGCCCTTGTGGTAAATGCCACCAAGGATGAAAAAGGATCGGCAGGTTTTGTATTTACCTCTGACATGACGGAATACACCGCCGCGCAGGCCGCTTGTAATGGCCAGTTTCGTGGCTTCGTCATGGGCATTCAATATTTAGATTCATGCGATTCATTTCGTTCCACGATTAAAAAATTAGAAAAAGCCAGTACGGGAGCTGCTGCGGCCGGAACGCTCGCAGTTCCTGCGGCGGTACTTGCGACATTAGGAACGGCTGGAGTGGGGGCAGTCCCATCTGCGGTTGCTGTGGGTTCTGTGACGGTAGGTGGTGGTGCAGCGGGATATGCCGCAGGGAGTGTTCAATGTTTATCCAATTCGAATGATGTTTTGATTGTAAGTAAACGCGACTGTGGAAATGGGGGGTCGCGCTATTTTTCAGGCTATGCAACCGGCGGCAGAGCTTCGAGTGTCGAAGCCGATATGAAGCGGGCCATGTATTGCGGTTGGCATCGCCTACCTGGAGTGGACGAGCGTTTTCAACCAGCATCAAATGATACCCATGTCTTTGATCAGAACGCAGACCCATCCCTGAATCCATATTGGACCATGGAAGATATTCAAAATGCAGCTGAAGGAAAAACGGATCCGATCCTGTGTGACCTGGGATTGAATTTTGAAAATGCCTCTCCAGATCCAGAAGAGAATTATTATAAGGCTTGTAAATAAGCGGCTGTACCTTTGAGCCTTGCCAGTATCGCAAATCTTTGATACTGTCGCCGCCATGCCGTCTTCCAATGTCATTTCCATCAAAGGGGCTCGAGCCCACAATTTGAAGAACATTTCGATCGATTTACCAAAGGGAAAATTGATTGTCATGACCGGTCTATCCGGCTCAGGAAAATCCTCGCTCGCTTTTGATACCATCCATGCGGAGGGTCAGCGACGTTATATGGAAAGTATGTCGTCATATGCACGACAGTTTTTGGAACTTCAAGATAAGCCAGATGTCGACGAAATCACCGGTCTCTCACCAACCATCGCGATTGACCAAAAGTCTTCTTCTCACAATCCACGTTCGACCGTGGGTACCGTAACCGAAATCTACGACTTTTTACGTTTGCTGTTTTCGCGTGCAGGTCGTGCGCATTGCCCATCTTGCAATCGGACGGTCGTTGAACAGTCACCGCGCGAAATTGGAGCCAAGATTCTCGAAAATGCCGCAACGCATAACTTGGTTTTGCTTGCGCCAATGGTTCGCGAACAAAAAGGGGAGCACAAAGTTGTCCTTCAAGGAGCCTTAAATGCCGGCTATCGCGAAGTTCGTTTTGATGGAACCTTGGTTGATATCGACGAGCTATTGCACACCCGCATCGACAAGACCAAGACCCATTCGATCGAAGTCGTCGCCATGAAGGTTGAAAAGAAAACCAGTATGGTGCTTGAAGCTTTGCTTGAACCGCTCAAGCACGCTTTGGAATTGGCGAATGGCGTTGTCCTCGTTTTGAATGAAGACGCGGGTGATGAAACCCTCTACTCCGAATCTTTGTACTGCATTCATTGTAATTTATCTTTGCCAACCCTTGAGCCACGTCTTTTCTCTTTCAACTCACCGCATGGCGCATGTCCGGGCTGTACCGGTCTTGGAACCAAGCTCGTGCTTGATGCCGACTTGGTGATTCCAAATAAGCGCTTGACCATTGCTCAGGGCGCAATCAAGCCTTGGACGCGTATCGCAGGCAATCAAACCTCGCACTTGAAGGTCTTAGAAAATGTCGGCAAGCAGTATGGCTTTAGTTTGAATGATGAAGTCGGTAAATTATCAAAGCAAGCCATCAAGGTCATTCTCGAAGGTACGGGTACCGAATTGGTTGAAATTGACGGCAAGCCGCAAGTCTTTGGTGGCGTTTTAGCCATGCTCGAAGAAAAGTATCGCCAAACCGATTCAGAATACGTCCAAAAAGAAATTGAGACCTATATGCGCGTCCTGACCTGTCCGGACTGCAATGGTCGTCGTTTGCGCAAAGAGGCTTTGCTCGTAACCGTCGCTGACAAGGGGATTGCAGATATCGTTGGTTTGCCTTTAGACGAATGCCAAGCGTTTTTTCTTGGTCTCGGAAAGGGCCAACAAAAAGCCAAGCCATCCAAGATCATGAAGGTAAAATCCGAAACGGCGCGTGATCCACAGGGCTTTACCGAACGCGAACGCTTAGTGGTTGATCAGGTGACAAATGAAGTGAAGCGTCGTTTGGTAAACTTGCTCGATGTTGGTTTGGGATATTTGACCTTAGATCGCAGCGCCATGTCTTTATCCGGTGGTGAAGCGCAGCGTGTGCGTTTGGCTGCTCAGCTCGGTTCAGAGTTATCCGGCGTGATTTATATTTTGGATGAACCTTCTATTGGTTTGCATCAACGCGACAATGACAAATTGATCAATACCATGAAGCGTTTACGCGATGTCGGGAATAGCGTCATCGTGGTTGAGCATGACCAAGCCGTGATGGAAGCCGCTGACTATGTTGTCGACATCGGTCCTGGCGCGGGCGAATACGGCGGTGAAGTTGTCGCTCAAGGAACCTTGGCTGAAATTAAAAAGAATAAGGAGTCATTAACGGGTCAGTATTTGCTTGGTAAAAAACAAATCGCCCCACCAAAAGTCCGCCGCAAGGGCAATGGTAAACATATTCTGATCAAGGGTGCGACCGAATTTAATTTGAAGAATCTCGACTTCAAACTTCCTCTCGGAAAATTTGTGTGTGTGACCGGTGTTTCAGGTTCGGGTAAATCAACCTTGATTCTCGATATCTTGGGTCGTTCACTTTCACAACACTTCTATGGCGCCAAAGAAGTTCCAGGGGCTCATAAAAAGATTGAGGGCATGGAGCATCTCGACAAGGTGGTTTCAGTCGATCAATCGCCAATTGGTCGCACGCCGCGCTCAAATCCAGCGACCTATACCGGCGTCTTTACCACCATTCGCGATCTCTTCACCGAGATTCCAGAAGCCAAGATGCGTAATTATGATGCGGGTAAATTCTCCTTCAATGTGAAAGGTGGAGGACGTTGCGAAACCTGTGCAGGTGAAGGCTATGTGCAAATCGAGATGCAGTTTTTGCCAGATGTGTATGTCGAATGTACCGAGTGTCGTGGAAAACGCTATAACAAGGAAGCGCTCGAAATTCACTATCGTGGGAAAACCATCGCCGATGTGCTCGACATGACGGTCGAAGAAGCGCGTCGCTTCTTTGTCGATCAGCCGCTGATTTACGAGAAATTATCCGTCTTGCATGAAGTGGGTCTCGGCTATGTCCGTCTCGGTCAGCCAGCAACGACTCTTTCTGGTGGTGAAGCTCAGCGTGTGAAGCTCGCAACCGAGCTCGCACGTCGTGCGACCGGCAAAACGCTGTATATCTTAGATGAACCAACCACTGGTTTGCACTTCGATGATATTCAGCGCCTCTTGCAGGTTCTGCAGGCCCTGGTCGACAAAGGAAATACGGTTTTGGTCATCGAGCACAATCTCGACATTATCAAATGCGCTGACTGGGCCGTTGATATGGGTCCAGATGGTGGTCTCCGCGGTGGTGAAATCGTTGCCGAAGGTACGCCGGAGGATTTGAAGAAAAACAAAAAATCCCTCACCGGAAAATACCTACAAGAATTATTGTAAAAACAAGACGAAAGCTCGCGCATACGCTATCATTCCGGCGTATGAACAAGCTTTCGTCTTTTGTTTTGGCGTCTTCCCTCGTTTTATCCGGGGTTTCACAAGTCGCCGTTATGCCGCTCCAGGCGGCCTTGGTTATTAATTACGATAATTCACGTGTCTCGGCCGATAAGGCGAGTGTCAAAGCGGATGGTATCGATCAAGTCCGTATCACGGTCACCTTAAAAGATGGTGCTTCACAAGCCGTCACCGGGAAAAAAGTCTATATCGCTTCATCGCGCGACGGGATGGATGAGATTACGGTCGAGAACGATACAACGGATGCCTTTGGAAAGGCATCGTTCTTGGTGCGTTCTTTGAAAAACGGTCAATCAACCTTTACCGCCTGGGTCGAGAATAAAGCCGTGGTACGTACCGCGAATGTCGCCTTTGGTGGTGGTTTGGCTGTTGGTGTGAATGTAGGCGACTTGATCAAAATTCCAGATGACGGTGATGCAAAAACCTTGAATGACACAGCTGTCTACTATTACGGCAAAAACGGACGTCGCTTCGTTTTTCCAAATGAAAAAGTCTATTTCACCTGGTATAAAGATTTTGGCGCGATCAAAGTTATTCCTTTAGATCAAATGTCATTGATTCCAATTGGTTCGAATGTGACGTATAAGCCAGCGAGCAAATTGGTCAAATTCCAAACGGATACCAAAACCTATCTTCCAACCAAGGGCGGGACGCTTCGCTGGGTTAAAACGGAAGAAGCCGCGCGTGGCCTATTTGGTTCAGTTTGGAACACCAAGGTTGATGATATTACCGAAGCCTTTTACGTAAACTATAAATTCGGTACCCCAATCGAAAGTGCTCTTGACGCCCCGCTCGATATTTTGAGCCAAGGCGCCCCAGATATTTCAACAGACAAGGGATTGTAGAAAGTGCAAAACAAAAATCCCCGATTCAATCGGGGATTTTTGATACCAACTTATTTGATTTCCTTTAAGCGCTTCTTTGAAGTGCGGACAAAGCCAATGTGCTTGCGGCTTGTCTTCATCTTGCGGACAAGTTCGATCTTGTCGATGATAGGGGAGTTGATTGGGTAGATACGTTCAACGCCTACACCTTCAGCAACTTTGCGCACGGTCATTGTGCGAGAAACGCCAGAGCCATGAACGGTTAAAACCAAGCCTTCAAAGACCTGAATACGTTCTTTTTCTTCGCCCTTGGTGTTCAATTCCTTGATCTTTTGATGGACCCGGATTTGCTGACCAGTTGTGACATCAGCGGGCTGAAGTACAGCCAATTTGGTTTGTTCTGCCATAAGAATGCGCCTAGCATAGCGGAAACCCAACAAACCGTCAAGGGGCAAAAGGAATGCAGGTAAATCAAAAAAATGGCTTAAATAAGAGAATTAATCTATAAAACTGAGCTTAAAATAAGTAAAGGGGTAAGAAAAAGAAGAAAAATGTAGGGGATGGTATGGATAGGTATGCGGCAGTTTTCACAAGGGGACGAGCCGGATATTTCACTCTGAAGGAAAGTTGTATAATAGGAGTCTAAGTAAATTAATCGATCATTTTCAATCAAGATATGAAAAAGAGGGCATTCTTAAACACAGCTTGTTTAGCGGTTGCATTATGGAGCGGCTTTGCGGATATTGCTTCAGCGGCGACTGTAAGTCTAGTATTTGACGAAGGGTATCAGGGGGGTATGTATGATGAGTGGAATGCGACAAACCAGTTTGGACTATTGATTCCATCTCCGATTTTTTTTGACAAATCCGTAGCTGCTAATGATCAAGAATGTGGTACGAGTATTTGGGAGGATCAATTTTTAACTGGGTCAGTGGGAGCAGAGCAGGATTTTCGGTTATCGACGTCGACGGTAGATGTAATGTCGAGTCACCCAAATGGGCATCTTGAATTGATTATCTGCGCAAGACGAAAAAATACGGCTCAAGATTCTTCCCAGGTGAATATCGGACTACGTCCTTATGTGAGCGCGCCAGCAATATCGACCAAGTCCTTGACGATTTCTTCAAATTTTGTGAATGCATATACGGTTAGCTTCCCAGCTGGATTCGGGGTAAAGAACCCACCAACGCCCGATTTCTTAAAATTTAAATTTATAAGTGGCTCCGGCGGCGTTTCAATCCACAGCGTTAGAGAGCAGTGGGTCTATTAAACAAAAAAAGAGGCTTCGGCCTCTTTTTTCTATGAAAGAATTTTTCGTACACGCTCTATTGTTTGCTCGAGATCACCATCGATGTTTTCAATGATGAAATCTGCCTGGGATCGAAAAGTTTCTTCTTCGTCGATTTTTGCTGCGCGACGTTCAATATCTGCGGGGTTCGTTCCACGTTCTTCTAAGCGATGGATAAGGCTGTCCTTTGGAGCATCAAGAAAAAGAATGGTGGTTTCAGGATACAGGTATTTAATGGTTCTTGCGCCCTGAACGTCTATCACCATAAGTACAGGTGTATTGCCCTTAAGAACCCGCTCCAGTTCTTCTTTTGATGAACCATAGTACTTGCCATAAACCTCGGCCCATTCAAAAAAACCCTGTTCTGCAATCCGCTGTTCAAAATCTGCTTGGGTCAAAAACCAGTAGTCTTTTCCATGCTCTTCGCCATTTCGTGGTTCACGGGTCGTACAGGTAACAAATTTTTGCAGGGAAAGATCGGGCATGGCATAAAGCGCTTTTGCTACAGTTGATTTTCCTGCGCCCGAAGGGCCGGTTAAGACGAACAATCGACTCATATCTTCTTCATGTGTGGAGGCGACAACTTTGCCATGGTATCGACGAGTGACTTGCTTGGCTTGAGATCAAAGCTTTGTAACTCGCCTGTTGCAGGGTCATTAAATGCGAGATGAATGTTCTGGAGCAAGGTGTGGGGCGCCTCAATGCTACGGCTGAGCCCCGTGCGCGTATAGAGTGGATCACCGATGACTGGATGATTAAACGCCAATAAATGCGCACGAATTTGGTGTGTACGACCAGAAAGAATGGTTAATTCAAGCAAGGTAGCATTATGAAAGCGCTGGATATTTTTGTAATGCGTCCAAGCGGCTTTCCCATCTTCTGCTGTTTCAGGCTTCGCAGCCATGCGATTTTTGGAAGAAGAACGCGCAATGCGAAATTTAAGATCGCCTTCTTCTTGGGTGATTTCACCGTGAACCAAAGCCAAATAGCGCTTATCAACCGTATGGGTAGCGAATTGATGCTTTAGGCTATCAAAAGCAGCCTGCGTTTTGGCAAAAACCATAAGTCCAGACACTTCTTTGTCCAAGCGGTGCATGATGCCGGGGCGTGATGGATCTTCGCCAACCTTAGCCATTTGAGGCGCATGCTGTAAAACCGCATCCACCAAAGTCCCGGTCAAATGACGGGTATCTGGGTGAACCACGACGCCAACCGGCTTATTAACCACAATCCAGTCATCCGTTTCTTTGATGATATCCAGGCGAGGAAGTGGGGCATGGAGCTGCGCATCGCGCGAGCCGAGCTTGGATTTTGGGGCGGCCTTGCTTGGTTTTCGTAATTCTTCGCTTAAAATGGAGATTTTATCTCCTTCTTTCAAAAATTGGTGTACCGAGGCAGTTTTGCCATTTACCGCAATTTCGCCAGATTTAATGCGTTTGGCGATCTGGGTACGATTGGTTTCAGGCCATTCAGCCGTCAAAAAAATATCAAGGCGTTCACCTTTGGCATGAGCGGGCACAGAAATCGGTTTCATGAGCGCATCTTAGCCTAAAACGCTAAAAAACAAAACACCCTCCGGGCAGATGCGCGGAGGGCGAGGGATCGGGGACAGGGGAGGCTCACTTGTGCATGGCGGTTGCGATCAGGTCCGCAACAATCCTTGCATAGAGTCCCTGGATAGGGTGTCGGTTGAGCTTAGCCCAATCGACTTGATGGGGGCGCATCTTTCGAGGAATGCTTGCCATCACGCGAAGCGACTTCCAGGCAAGCGGCCACACGTCTCGGGTCACGCCTAGGTAATTGTCGAACCGGAGGTTCCGAGAGGTGCGCTTTCGGAAGTTTTCCTCGAGATTCTCCCAGTAAAGGGGGACGTCATTGACGTTCTCCACCCCGGGAAAAACGGGGGCATCAGCGCCAAACCGTTCTCGACGCGCCATATAGATCGCGAAGATGGCGTTTAGATGAACCCTCTTCTCGAGGATCTTTGGCGCGCGTTGCATGAGCGGCGCGAGGATTTGTACCAGGTGCGGTGCATGCTTGCACCAGACCGCCCACTTCTCTGGTATGAATGTCTGGGGCGGGGGTGCACTCATCGCTGCGCTCCAGTTGATTGAGGGGTTGCTGTCTACGGGACGAGCTGACTTCATGAGAAAGGCTCCTGTCAGGTGGAAGGAAAAAGGTGCGTAATGTCGGAAGATACACGAAAAAAGCGAAAATGTCAAGGATTGACAAAAGCACGTTTTTGTGATATTCCTCATGGCACGAGGTTTACAAATGAAAAGCTCTCACGTTCATTCTCAGTCCATCGCTCCTCAATCGTCGTCACTGACGAGACATGAACTCAATGCGGAGCAATCCGCGATGCTCACGCAGGCTCTCCTCAAGGTCGACTTGAGATGCCGCGAGAATCTGACGCCGCTCCTGGCTGACTGGATCCTGCGTCATTCGGACCTGCGCTTCGACAAGGGTATCGAGAAGCGCATCAAGGCGCTTCTCGAGGATTACCCCAATATCGACGCCGAAGATCGGCGTCTTGAGAAGTTGGCTCGGGTTTCGACCCATCGATACCTGTGTGAAACTGGAAAGTCCTGTGCCCCGAGTTCGCTCACGGACGATCTCGATGATCGGAGCTTTCTCGAGGTGAATATCGCCTACGGGTTCCTGGCTCTGATCTGGCAGGTGAACAAATTCCCTGCCGACATCATCCTCACTCCGCGGGCGATGACTCAGCGGTACCCGCTGGTCGAAGTCAACAAGCGGCCGGCCATATCGCCGTGCTGAAACAAAGCCCCCTACCAAATTCTCGGTCGGGGGCTATTTTGTTTCTATTTTCTAGTTTATGTGTTTCTTCGTCTTTTCTTTTTCGTGTACGGCTCGACGGATAGCTTCATCAAAGGCTTTTTGAATATTGAGATAGACGCGAGCGGGAGCAAGGGGTTCATCGCGCTTCCCAACAAGTTTATCAAGATTGCCTCGAACAAGATTAACGGTTTTCTCAAAAAAATCACGACTAGTAATGATCTCTAGTTCTGCATGGGTATTGTGACGTAAGTAATCTTCCTTCGCCTGATCAACAAGACGATGAAGGGTGTCATCTGCTTCAGGGCTTCCCATTTGATAATCAGTAACAAATAAGCGAGCCATACGGGTTCCGATGGGTTCAGCTTCGCCTTTTTCAACGATTCCGCTCGGAGTTCGATCGCGTTTTTTTACAATTTTGGCCGCCGCTGCTTCTTGCATTTTTTGCAAGGCAAATCCAGTTGGATTTATAACGGTGTCGGACAGGTCGAGATGAATTGGACGTTCTCGCATATGTACAGATAGTAGCATCGTTTGGTTTTCCATGTCATCCTTTTGCTATGCAACAGCTTTTTCTCCATGCGATTGAATTCGTACTTCATATCGATAAACATCTCAATCGATTGATCGAGTCATTTGGTATTGGCTCATATGCGATTCTTTTTTTGATCGTCTTTTGTGAAACGGGTTTGGTCGTTACGCCATTTTTACCTGGAGACTCGCTCTTATTTACGGCCGGAGCTTTATCAGCTACGGGGAGCTTGAATATTATCGCCTTGCTTATTGTGTTGTCTGTCGCCGCGATCCTAGGGGACTCTGTGAACTATTCGATTGGGATGCGTCTTGGGAAAAATGTGTATCGCACCGAACGGTTATTTGGTCTTCCGATTAAGCGCCAGCATTTAGATGATGCGCGCGCTTTCTACGCGAAGTACGGGAACAAGGCGATTGCCCTTTCTCGCTTCCTGCCAATTCTACGCACCTTGGTGCCATTTGTGGCGGGCGTTGGTGCTATGCCATATCGAACCTTCTTGGTTTCGAATGTGATCGGTGGTTTGGTCTGGGTGCATGTGTTTACGCTTGGGGGATATTTTTTTGGAAATATTCCAATCGTCAAACAAAACTTTGGCTATGTAGTGATTGGTATGATTGGCGTCTCGCTCTTGCCAGTCATCATTGAATTCCTGCGCGTTCAATTCCAAAAGAAGCCAACAGTATGAAATTCTGTGCTCCGATTGTAGGCGCTTCACTTGCTCTAAGCCTTGTCTCCATCGGTGTGCCGATAGCGAGTTTTGCTGCCGTACAAACCAAGGCGATCTATGCAGCGCCACGCGGTTTGCCGGAGTTTATTGAGCCGGGAAAAAGCGCACTGGTTCAAGTGCATATTGATCGAAAGTTTTTATCTTCTCCGTGGATTCGTCTCCGCGCACAGCCAACAGCTGGGATCACGATTCAAAGCTTGCCAACCTGGACCAAGGCGAATGACATTTCTTTTCGGGTAACGGTTTCAAAAACAACAAAAGCAACCGAGGCAAAATTGAACCTGAGTCTCATTCAAGCGGGGCTTACGGCGCGTCTGCCACTTGCATTTAACATTGGTAAACCAAAACCAGTCGCTCCAGTTCCAAAGCCGGTGGAACCATCAACTCCGCCCGCAAGTGGCGCAGCCCCGGTCGTCCAAGGTTGTCAGATTTTTCCACAAAACAATCCGTGGAATCAAGATATTTCAAAAGCGCTCACGCATTGGAATTCAGATGCCTATATTTCGTCGATTGGATTAACACGAACCCTTCATCCAGACTTTGGTGAAAATCAAGAATACGGCATTCCGGTAACCATCGCCTCAGCAGATACCAAAGATGTGCCGATCCGCTTTACCGACTATGGCGATGAAAGTGATTCCGGACCATATCCAATTCCGGATT
>CAYRRZ010000018.1:0-9899 GCA_964426815.1 uncultured Gammaproteobacteria bacterium
CTTCAACCTCTTGGCGAGAGAGGGGATTAACGCCGGCAAATGCAGCTTGCCTGCCGCGCCTTCCACAGCTCAGCCAGCGTTTGAATATGCTCTTGCTGCATATCGGCAAAGCTGAACTCGCAATAAACCTCGCGAGACTGGCCCTGCAAAGACATCACTTCGTCGAGTTCAAACGGCCTCGCCCATCCGACCCGTACAAACAGGTCTGAGGTGATGAAGCCAGTTGGTAGCTCGAGCGTGATGTCTGCGAGAGCGCGCTTCGAAGCAAATCCCGGATGCCCCTTCAGAGCGATGTTCATCCGGTCGTGATCTTCGAATTGATTCCATTGATCGTTGTAGTACATGGGGGGCTCATGTACACAGCACAGCCTGATGGTCTCGGCCTTCATGCTCAGTACGAGCCAGAGGCCGAACTCATACAAGTCGTGCTTCATCACGAGGATATCGCCCACGGTGACTCGCCCGGAGTCCGTGCCCTTGAGCACGTCCGCAAAAGCGGGATCGACAGCTTGAAGCTGTCCGTCCTGGTCATGTGTCGGCCAAGCCTGACTGACCAATTCCTCGAATGCAGGCTCAGGGAGCTTGCCATCGAGAATACAGCAGTACTTTTCATACCGCCGCCGCGAATCCATCACCTCCGCATCCGTTTCCGGATCATAAACAGGTTCCGGAACCGGCATAAATACCTCGCGCGGATCGCGCATCGTCTTCGCCGCATGTTTGCGCATGAAGCGAAGCCTGTCACGGTCCTTCATCCGCCGACGCTGTTCGCGTTGGGAACGAAGATCCATCCGCGCATCTCGGAATGCCTCGCTGCGATCTGCAGCAAGGGCTGAGGTTGTGGTTTCTGGGTGTAGGGTGCAATGCGCTTGTTTGGCCACGTTCTGTATCTTTTACAAAAGATACAACACGCGACCAACAAGCTTCGGGTCAAAACCCGATCGCTGCATTCCATCTGAATGAAATACGACGATCGAGCGGGAAAGCTTGCAAGCGCAAGTTTCCCAAGAAAGCTGCATCGGACGGATCACGATGTTTGGCTAGTGCACCAATGAAGGTGAAGCGGCGAGCTCAAGCTTTCGTCCGAGTAAACCAGGTCAAGGTATGATGCGTACGGACGCAGTGCCAAGATGAGAACGTCGAGACTCTTTTTGTAATCCATCCCGTGACGATCATGGTCGTACAGATGGCCCTCGATCTCGATGCTACCTGCCCGAACGGTGAGGCGAACATCAACCGTGAAAAGCTTTCGACACTCCTCGAGGGCGGTAAACCCGAAGTGCAGTTCATCTCCATTACCGATCTCCGCATCCTCACTATGAGTGATGAGCAGGTTAAACTGAATCGGTGTAGAGGGCATCTTTCTCTCCTTCTTGAGCACCCGATACCAATCAGGTTCTCAGTCACATCACTCCATCTCCTCTGATGAAGCGCTGTGATCGAGAGGGAAAAGAGCGAGTGCTTTTTCCCTTCGAAGTTTGAGGTTCTGCTCCCTCAGGCTCACCGTTTTCATTCCTTTAGCTCTATATCGGGAACATTGAGGCACGTGCCCCAGCCCAGTTGCGAGCGTCAGGAATATGGAGGGTGACTCCAGCCATTCTTTTTATGAAGCCTGGTCTTGCTTCAACCTCTTGGCGAGAGAGGGGATATCTAGAATCGGCTTTAAGCGATTCTTGCCGCCCGTTGGGGTGAGCACGCAAAACGGTGCCTTCCCACGGGTGACCTTACGCGCGGCGGCCTTGAGCAACTCGATCGTATCGAGCGTCAAACCTTTCATCGCCAGAGCGACCTCGAGGGCCGAGTCCTTTTGGGGACGTGTCCCCTCAAAGAATCCCTGGATGACGTACGTGGCTTGGTCGTGACTAATGGTCTGAGAAGGAGCGTTCATTCGCTTGTCTTCCTCCGCGAGCATTTTCAGGTTTTCCTGCAAAGGCTGGCGGAGCTTTCGTCCGACAAGAATGGAGACGAAATTCCTGGCAACGCTGGTTCTTCTATCATGAACCAAAAAAACTGTCAAGAGTTAGACTTACAAAAAAACAAAACAAGATTTTTTTTAGCTAAAATAACGGCAAGATAATGAAAAACAAAAGGTATAATCTAAAATAGAACAACAACGAAAGAGGGGTACAAGATGGGGTAAAACGGATTCAAAAAGACGTCAGATGTACACTCAAACCTTGACAGAAAGCAGGATAAGCGGTATGTTGCCGCCATAACTGATTCGTCGGTTATCGTTGCAAAAGTGCTCAAAGCCTGGACGCGTTTCCATGATGCGTCAAAACAAAAAGCACAGGTTTCCCAAAAGTCATGCCCGCATTTGCGAGCTTGAACCATGTCCACGCCGGACATCACCCTGAAAATTGCAATGAAACTCGGAGGCTTGTAAAAAAGCGTCGAGTGTCCGCTCCTTGTGATGACACATAGAAAAATCTTCCGTCTGGCAGCGTAGCGACCCATAGGGTCAAAGAAACGCAGCCGAGAGTGACGAAGTCGCTCGCTGAAGAAAATTCCGTTTGTCGCGGTAACTCACGTAATTCCTCGAGCCTTCTTTTCGAAGCTTGTGGAGAACGCCATGTGCACCGGTTGAACAAGAAGTCGTCGTTACTGGCGATCGCCATGCGGGGCAATTCCCCCCAACTGCCGATCGTTTAAAAACGACGCAACCTACCTCCCGCCCCCTCCTCCGAAGAGATAACCTCTACTTCGAACAGGAGGGGATTTTAGTTTCAAAAAAACGTCCTTGCATACAAAAAAACCTGGTTTCCCAGGTTTTTATCATTGTCTTTTTCTTATGGCTTCAATGCGTCAAACATGGCGCGCATGGTATCAGCCAAGATCTTGCTTTCAACCAAGACCGAAATTTGGCGGCCTTTAAAGGTTGAAAGGGCAACTTTGTTTCCATACACCAAGACATCGCCGTCAAAATTGTATTTGTCTTTGGATAACTTGGTATTGTTCGCGCTCTTGCCATGCGACTTTGGTTCGCCAGCCGTAAGCATGAAACCGCGAATTTTTGGGCTCAAGCGAGCCAAGCGCTCCTTGAAGGAATCCAATTCAGGACCGCTGTACAAGGCATTAATTTCATCCAAATTTCCAAATTCATCAACTTGTTGTGGCTTGCTGAGAAGCACATCGTCATGAATAGCCTTGAGGGCTTCAGGACCTTCAAATAATTTCACCACTGGTTTTTCACCGCCCTGCATGAGCTTCAAATCATTGATGGCAGACTCAACTTCTTTCAAAGTTGATTCCATATTCTTCATGCGATTCTGCACATAGGCCACCAAACGCTCTGGAACTTCGGCCGTGTAATAGGTCTTTTTGCCCTTTTGCACCGAGCTCATGAGCCCGTGTTTGGTCAAAGATTCGATCACCGCATATGTGGTGACACGAGAAACGTCTGCTTGTTTAGCGATATCTTGTACCGAAGAAGGACCCATTTCTAAAGAAATAAGGTAAATCTTGCTTTCACTGTCGGTGAAGCCCAAAGATTTGAGCAATTTAGTCCATTGCGCCATATGTTTTGTTGCAGCATAGCCTAAAAATCGGTTTTTGGGAAGGGGAGGGATTGACCCAATTCAGAAGGCTGGGTATGATGCCGCCACAAGCACCAGATTCGCTTGGGCCCTTAGCTCATTTGGTAGAGCATCTGCTTTGCAAGCAGAGGGTGGTCGGTTCGAGCCCGACAGGGTCCACCAACAAAAAACCACGGAAATATTCCGTGGTTTTTTGTTTTGAAATTCTTGAAACAAAAAAGCGCATCCGATGGCGAGCGTAGGAGTATCCCGCTAGGGAAATGCGCTCTGCATCATCTTGAGATGCGCCTCTAAAAGGGTGAGTGAAAGCTTCTTAGCAGCTTCAACTCTGGATTTGTAGTGACTGGGGTTGCTTACCGAGTAGCTCGCAAAAACGATATCAGTCCAGTCTCGGAGAACCCAGTGAGCGGTGGGGGTATCCTCCAGCTTCATGACTCGCTTGAAGACATTTGGAGAGGTTTCTAGAAGTCCTTCTGAAAATGTCCCAGCTTGCCTCATGGTGAGGACGGTATCGACAGCCTCGCAAAACTTGATGTTGTCAGTCGGGCTATTGACCGGCCTGACATTACCCGTTTCGAACTCAATAACGGGAACCCTCATTCGACTGTCGTCGCAGATCCAGGCAATCTGAAGACCGTGATCAAGCGGAATTACGAACACGGTGCAATACATGGCAACCTCCGGTAAAGCTGAACAGCGTCCCATTTTTGGGACATTTCGATGCATAACAAAAAATGACATTTTTGTCAATCCGTCGCTTGTTCTTCGAGGGAGTGGGTTTTTTTGCATGTTATAATTCTCTCCGCATCACATTCTTACAAGAGTAAGGTGCGTAACCTTCCACCGTGCTCGCACTGTGCGAGCTCCACACCGCAAGATAGGAGGCCATATGGCCATTCGTACGCCGCTCATGAGGCGAATTCGGGAGCTTTTCGGTCAGTCGCTCAAGAATCAGGGGGCCGGCGCCTCCGTGGATTCCAACAACAGGCCCTCGTCGGGTAAGAAGGGGATGGGCCGTCGCAGCGTCCTCAGGGCGGCCGCCATCGGTGCCGGTGCGCTCGCACTCGCGGGCGTGCCTAAGATCGCTGAGGCTAAACCCGGCAAACCCAAGCCGACGATCGTCATCGTCGGCGCCGGGATCGCGGGCCTGAACGCAGCGCTGACGCTCAAAGATGCGGGGGTCAAATCCACCATCTATGAGTCCAATTCTCGCGTCGGCGGTCGGATGCATACCAATCGCGACTGGTCTCACGGCCAAGTCACCGAATGGTGCGGCGAGTTGATCGATTCGGGGCATGAGGGCATGATCGCGCTCTGTGACCGCTTCGGTCTTGAGCTCGATGACCTCAAGGCAGCTGATGCCCTGGGTGCAACCGACACCTTCTTCTTCGGCAATGAGTATTACTCATATGCCGAGGCGAACGCCGATTTCCAGGCGCTGATTCCAATCCTCGTGCAGCAAAACGAGGATGCGCCTTTCCCGACGACATATGACAGCAACACGGCTGAAGGCCGGCGTTTGGATCAGATGTCGCTCTGGGACTGGATCGAGACCTATGTCCCGGGCGGACACGCGTCCAAGCTCGGCATGCTTCTCGATGTCGCCTACGATATCGAGTACGGGGCGTCGACGCACGATCAAACCGCGCTCAACCTCGTCTACCTGCTGCCGACGGAGTCGAGCGACTTGTCCTTGTTCGGCTATTCGGATGAGCAATTCCATATTCGTGGGGGGAACGATCTTCTCACGACCAAGATGGCGAAGGCTCTTCCGAACGATGCCATCAAGTTCGGTTACCGCTTGAAGGAAATCAAGCGTAAACCCAATGGCAAGTACAAGCTGATCTTCGAGCATGATGGCTGCGACGTCGACGTCGTAGCAGATCACGTCATCCTCGCTCTGCCCTTCGCGGTGCTGCGCAACCTGCAGTACGAAGAAGCGGGCTTTGACGAGCTCAAGAAGATCGCGATCGAACAGCAGGGCATGGGGACCAACTCCAAGCTCCACGCGCAGTTCGAGAATCGCTTCTGGCTGAAGAAGAACAAGCCTTGGGGCAATAGCACCGGCTCCGCCTTCTCGGACGTCGGCTTCTCCAACTGCTGGGAGGCGACCAAGTGCCAGCCCGGAAAGCCGGGCATCCTGGTCGAGTTCCGTGGCTCCAAAGGCTCGGAGTATCATCCGGCCGAAGACGAGTCCACCTCCGCGACCCAGCCTACTCGGGGCTATGCCGAAGACTTCGTCGCTCGCCTCAACCTGGTCTTTCCAGGCATCGCCGACAAGTACACCGGCCTCGCAACCCTGCACGACACCAAGGGTGACAAGGCGAGCAACGGGAGTTACTCATTCTACCGCCCCGGTCAGATGACGCTCTTCGCTGGCTACGAAGGGGTGCCTCAGGGCAACTGTCACTTCGCCGGTGAGCACACCTCCACCGACAGCCAAGGATACATGGAAGGCGCCGCCAACGAGGGCGCGCGCGCCGCGCTCGAGATCCTCGCAGTTCTCGCGGCCTAGCCAGCCGCTCGCACCCGCTCCGCAGGCTCCGCCGCGGACCGGGTGTTTTTTGTTGTATAGAAAAAGTGTAAAGCAAGACTTGACAAAAAAAAGAATTTACTGATAGATGCTAGATCCGGAGTTGCAAAAAGCTGTTCCCTCCGGCCAAAGGAGCTCAATGTCAAAGTTGCCGTACCTGGTCACTTGTTCTTGCTGTGGAGACAAGCGTCTCCGCAGCATGCTCCGAGAGTTTCAAGGTTGTGCAAAAGTCGGCGGACGGTACTTTTGCAGCGCTGAGTGCGTAGTCGCCTTCTTTTCAAACCCGCCAAAAGGCTTTGTCTGGCGCGGCACTTTTTCCCCAAGAGCTTGGGAAGGTGAGGTGTACGACATCTGCCTCGCTTGTCACGGTGACGCCGACGGTCGCCAGTTTCAAACCGTCGACGCACCTTACGGTTCTTGTGTGGACGACGACAGCAACGAGGGGCTGTGGGTCTGCTCGCCGGCTTGCGTCGTCAAGGCCTTTAGCCCAGACCTGGAGTCTCCGTACCTGAGAGGCCTGGGTCCGTGGTACGACCCGTTCTTTTTGGAGCTCTTGCAAGAGCTTGGTTTGCCCGAAGGCGAGCTAAGCGTCTACAGCGCGAGCCTGTAATCTTTCTGAAGACATGAGGTTGAGAATAAGATCTCGCCTGATGTCTTTTTTATTTTGCTGGCGTAATCGCTGGCTTCCCTTCGAGTACAGCTAAAATATTTTGTGCCGCCACCATGCTCATGGCTTCGCGAGCTTCAATTGTTGCGCTGGCAATATGTGGTGTGAGGATGACATTCGAAAAGCTGCGCAATTCCAAATTATCCGTGAGGTCACAATCAATTGCTGGTTCACATTCAAACACGTCCAGAGCCGCGCCAGCAATGCGTTTTGTTTTTAAGGCACGTAGCAAAGCTTTTTCATCCACCACAGGTCCACGTGCGGTGTTTACCAAGTACGCACTCTTTTTCATTAAACTAAATTCATCGGTTGAAATCAGGTGTCGGGTCGAAGGCAAAAGAGGGACATGCAAACTCACAAAATCAGATATCTGAAGGAGTTGTTCTAGCGGCAAGCGATTTGCCTTCATGTCTCTTTCTAAAGTCAGATTTTCATGTGCATCGGCATACACCAGCTTCATGTCAAAACCGACAACCGCTTTTTTGGCCACCATGGATCCGATACGCCCCGCGCCAACGAGCCCAAGTGTCTTACCGCGCATATCCGTCCCAATAAATTGAGTTGGTGACCAACCCTGATATTTTCCAGCTTTTGCAAATTGATCTGCTTCTGGAATCCGATGCGCTAAAGCAAGCATCAAAGAAAAAGCATGTTCAGCTACGGACTCATTCACGGCATCTGACGGGGCATTGGTAATCACAATGCCGCGTCTTTTGGCTTCAACTAAATCAATATTGTCAAAACCAACAGCATAGTTCGCCACGATTTTTAGTTGTGACCCAGCAGCATCAAATACCTCCGCATCAATGCGATCCGTGAGTAGGGGGAGAAGGGCATCGCAGCCTTCGATGCGTTTGAGGAATTCCTTACGAGGAATGATTTCATCCTTTTCATACACCTCCACGCGATAGCCAGCTTTTTGTAATGCCTTGATTCCACTGTCGGCAAAACCGCGAGTCACAAACACAAATGGCTTTTTTGATGGCATAGGATGGGTTTAGGTGTTTTAAAAATTTGGTCCTTCGGTTCTTCGTTGGGGGTTTTTCGCCAACTCCGCCGCGATCCGATTACGTGCCAGCCATTTGATCGGGGGGAGGAGAGCGTTCACTGCGGCCAGGATAATCAGGAGTCTTGGAACCACTCCATATGGTTTAAAGAAGGTTCCTCCGACCCATAAAGCCAAGGTATTGTTCATGTACACCATGCACAAGGTCAGGGTGATTCGTTCAGCCGCATTGCGCCAACCCGTAAGGCCGTACGCGAGCCAGGCGAGTCCACCCATATACACAATCATCACGATCAAAATACCAAGTTCATTCCATCCCAAGCTAAGAGATTCACCTTGAACCGTATCGGCCACCGCAGCTGCAACCAATACCACAAACAGAGCGAGCGAAATTTCGCGCCAAGCTACATCGTGCTTCGAAGTAAAAGCCGGAGCTGCTTTTTTTGCCAACATGGCAAAACAAAACGGAATCACAATCGTAAAAAAGAGGGAGGTGAACAACTTGGTTACCGGCAATGGAACGCTTTGACCAACCATGAGCCAAAACACAAAGGGCACGGTAAACGGCGCAAGCAAAGATGTCGTGACCGATACTAACATTGCCAGTGAAGACTTGCCGCCAAATAAATCCGCAATCAAGGCCACCGTTAATCCGGTTGGCATCGCACCGACAATCAAAAATGGTAAAGCCCAATCCGGCGCAAACAGCTTAAGCGGAATGAACATCGCAATCGGAATGAATAACAGCATGACCACATTCGCAATCACCACCATGCGCAAATCCTTGGCATAGTTCATGAGTTCACCCACATTCAAACGCAAGCTCGAAGTAAAAAAGATCGCCATCAACATCGGTGTCGCGAATGGCGAAATCGGTTTGAATACCGCTGGAAAAATGGCGCCCGCAATCAAACCAGCTAAAACCAAAATGATTTGATTATCACTCAAGAATTTTTTCAAACGAAACCCAGCTTGGCTCATAGACTCGAGAGTTCGCGTACCTTGGTCAGGGCAAGATCTTTTGCCTTTGGGTAATGCTTCAAGATGCCGCGCTTTGCACCCATATGGGTCACGACACCAAAGGCATTCAAAGCGGCAACTTGCAGACCACGCTCAACATCTCCTTCTTTGATGAGAGTTGCAACAAAGGCACTGTTAAAAGCATCCCCGGCACCCGTGGTATTGATACGTTTACCTTTTGGGGTTCCGGCAAACCATACGGCGCCTCTGGCAAAAGCATAGGCACCACGGGCACCATCCGTAATCACCAAGGCTTGTTTTGGAAGAGGCGAGAGGAGGTGTTGAATCTCATCCAGCATACGAGGAGCGGTATGTGCGAGTTCAGCAGCTTCTTCTCGATTGAGAAGCAGGACATCGGTTTGTTTCAAAAATGGTTCAAGCGCTTTGCGGCCATATTCAAGTTCGCCATTCCCTGGATTCCAGGCAATCTTGCAGCCGTTTTTCTTGGCCGCCGCGAACACGTCTTTGAGTTGGGTCATGTGTCCACCAAGGCTCGTCAGATACACCCATGTCGCCGGAATCCCTTTTTTAATGACAGCTGTTTGCAAATGCTGTGAAGCACCGCGCGAAACCAGAACGCAGCGACTCCCATGTCCGGACAAGAAGATGATTGAGGAAGCTGTTTTTTCTTTGGCATCCCATTGAATATGCGAAATATCAATACCTTCACGCGCTAATTCGCGAACCACATCTTCGCCGGCCGTGTCTGAGCCAACGCGACACAAGCAACCGGTTTTGAGTCCAAAGCGTGCAAAAGTGACGGCGCCATTGGTTGCGCCTCCGCCCGACGCTTGTTCCATCAGATCAACCGAAATCTTGCTACCCATTGGCAAGCAAGCGCTAAAGCCATCCGGTGCCGTAGCCGAAACCAGTTTTTCAAAATGCGTACTGGCGACAAAAATGTCTCGGGTGGCAGAACCGATGGTAAGAACGTCAAGAGGCATGCGCCTAGCGTGTTTCATGTAGCTATTCTACCATTGTTTATAATATGAAACGACTGTATCCCGTTCTCTTGACCGCCTTGTTTTTGCCGCAGCTTGCTGCCGCCGAGGTCATTCATTCATACGATGTCCAAGCCACGGTTGATACCAATCGGAATCTAACCGTTACCGAAACCATCAAATACGATTTTGAAGA
>CAYRRZ010000018.1:9999-20971 GCA_964426815.1 uncultured Gammaproteobacteria bacterium
AATGGTTCGCTCTTTGTTCCGATTCTCGCTTTCATTTTTATGTTTATGCGTTGGTGGAGTCGTGGCCGTGATCCAAAACTCGCCGCCATTATTCCAGAGTACGATGCACCAAAAGGATTTACCCCTGCCACCATTTCAGCTGGCATGACGGAAGGCGATATTCCGGATCGCTCAATCACAGCCACTATTATCGACTTAGCTGAACGCGGCTATCTACATATCCGTTTTGGTGAACAAAAGGGCTTGCTCTTTGGTTCAACGCCTACCTATACCTTTGTAAAAACCGAAAAAAGCACAGAAAAATTAAATGAATACGAAAGCGTCCTATTCAATGGGATCTTTGAGAAAGGGAATGAACGTACCTTGGATGAATTAAAAGATCCAAATGCCAAGTTCTATCAAGAGGTGCAAGACTTCAAGAAAAAAATCCAAGCCGAAGTTGATGCCAAAAAATTGTTTGATCAAAATCCAGGCGCGGTACGCGGGACGTATATCTTAGTCGCCTTCGGTGTTGGCATGGTGTTGTTTTGGACGATTGGAAGCCTGAATCCACTTGGCATTGTTTGCAGTATCGTCACCGGATTCATCATTGCCATCTTTGGTTGGATCATGCCACGTCGTAATGCGGCTGGGGCAGAGTTCTTACGTCAGGCCAAAGGCTTTGAATGGTTTATGTCGGTCACCGAAAAAGATCGATTTGATTTTCACAATGCGCCTGAGCGTACGCCATCTCAATTCATGGCGCTCTTACCATTCGCTATCGCACTCGGTGTTGAGAAAAAATGGGCTGCACAATTTGCTTCGCTCAATATGCCTGCTCCATCTTGGGCCGAAGGAAGTTCCATGTCCCATTTTGCCGCAGCGAACTTCGTTTCTAATCTCGGTACCATGCATGCGGCTGCAGCTTCCTCATTCTCGCCACCTTCGAGTGCTGGCTCGGGAGGCTCTGGTTTCTCTGGCGGAGGTTCAGGCGGAGGTTTTGGTGGAGGTGGTGGTGGAAGTTGGTAAACAAAAAACCCTCCCTTTCATCCGTGACCAGCACGGGGAAAGAGAGGGCAAGACTTCACGAAGGATCCGGCGATTTCCCAGCGTCGGATTTTTCTTTGTCCGAAACAGGGAGTGGCGGCGGTTGCGCCGAACGTCCCGTCGGTCGCGGCGCTGCAACCTGAATCGAGGCTGGACCGCTACCTTCACGGGAACCCTCCATGCCAAGGTGAAACTGCAGCCTTGCGACGAATGCGCTCAGGGTAAGCGTACCTTGGGTGTACGAATTGTGTCCGCTATACCTCGCAAGATCGAACAGGACCAGCACTTCGCGGATCTGCTCTTTGCGAGCGGCGACTTCCGCCGGACTGTACTTCTTTTCATCCGGGTCGAAAGTGCCTTCGCGAACACACTTGATGGTCGAGTAAACCCGTCGAATTTTGGCTGGATCGCCATCCAGCTTGATGCCGAGTTTATCCAGATCCATCATGATCCGCGCGACCTCAACGGCCTGGGCGGTATCACGAGCGCTCGCCTCCGAGTCCAAGACAGGCGCACCACCAGAAGGCTCTGCCAAGTCGGCCTCAGACAGCTCCTCTTCCCCAACGATGATGGTCGTCGAACTATCTCCGTTAGGAACACCACCCGCAGCTGCCGTAGGAGCAGCTCCCATCGGATCTGCTTCATCCGATGACGGACGAACCGTCTCGGTTGAGCTAGCCAAGGGCACAGCTGACGGCGGGGAGGTCGGCCTGGCGGTAGGAGTGGATGCGGACTCCCCATCCGTGTCAGACCCAGACGTATCAGGGAACAGATCATCGACCTCCACCGCAGCGGCAGTATCTGCAGCCGGCGGCTTGGTCGAATGACTGCCTTCGAAACGCGTGGGCGGTTCCGGTTCTTCGACCGGCGGCGGCGGAGCTTCGAAGCCCATGCGCTTTTCCGCAAGCTCCAAGATCTTTCGCAGATCCGTGAGCTTGAAATGGAGCATGAAAACATCCGGCGGAACGATCTCGAACACCTGCTTCGGTGCAAAAACCGTTTCGGATCCATCACGGGTCGCTTCGACCCAGGCCTCATGCACCTTCACGCGCAAGTCGAGTGGCAGATGCTGATTCCACACACGGGCATCAATCCCGTGCATCAAATCCCAAGGCGTAAGAATGGCGCCCGAAGGTGACCACTCCGTTTTGATTCGGCTCGGATCGATGAGGCTCGATATGAGGAGGGCGACAATTTCCTTGTCAGCTTCCTCATTCGCCTCCCAAGGGAGGCTATTCATGATGAATCGCCACAGGGCACCCGCATCCAGGTAGAGCGCGAGCTCCATGGGTTCATGAGCCAGTTCATACTGCTTGATCGACACGTCTTCGGCATCGATCGCGATCAGAACTTGGCCGCCTTGCATCTCGAGCGGCGTTTTGCGCGCCGTTTTCGGTTTGGCATTGGTGAGCTCGACCAAGAGCCGCTGCCGGATATCCGGCCGCGATTCGAGGGCACACATCCGCTCAGCCACCGGGCTGAAACGGAACATGGTTTCCGGGGTATACCACGAAGGGTATTTCTCCCGGAGGATGGTAATGAGCCCCGCCAAAATCTGCAGCGGGGGATGACCGACGATGAACTGCGCAGCTTCTTTCGACAAGGTGTCGTCAGTAGCTCCCGCAGAGTGAACCGGACGAGGAAACGACGAAGTCATTAGGCCTCCTGAAGGGGGTTGAGAAAAAGAGCGTAACGAACCACCTGACCCTGCCAAAAAAGACGGATCTTGTCAATCCAAGTGCTACACAAAAATACGTTATTTTACTCGTCCTGCGCTGCCAAAGAGTTTCATTTTGCGCATCGCAACTTCACGCATTAATAGATTTGCCGGTTCAAGTAATTTTCGTGGATCAATGACTTTTGGTAAATCATCCACGGCTTCACGTACGCCTGCGGTAAAAGCCAGGCGCAAATCTGTATCAATATTGATTTTTGAAATCCCTAGTTTAATCGCTTGTTTAATATCTTCATCTAAAACACCGCGAGCCTCGCCCAATTTTGCCCCATGTTTTTCAGCCAATTCTTTCACATCTTCTAAGACGCCGGATGCGCCATGTAATACGAGCGGTAGCTTTACGAGCTTCGCGATGCGTTTCAAACGATCTAAATCCAAATGCGTCTTGCCTTTAAATTTATAGGCTCCATGCGCCGTTCCAATCGCAATTGCGAGCGCATCACAGCCCGTCTTTTTGGCAAAATCCAAGGCCGCTTCTGGATTTGTGAGATGAGCATCTTTTTCTTCGACGCTGACAAAGTCTTCAATCCCTGCAATGGCGCCAATCTCTGCTTCAACACTTGCGCCCTTTGCATGAGCTAGTTTTGCAACCTGGGTGCTGATACGAATATTATCTTTTTCTGGCAAAGACGAACCATCAAACATGACGCTGGTATAACCATTCGCTAAAGCCATTTTTACATATTCCAATTTTTTTCCATGATCCAAATGCATCACGACTGGAATCTTTCCCTTTGCCGCAACCCGAATAATGGCAGATAGATATTCGATGCCAGCATATTCAATCGCGCCCTCTGAGGTTTGAATAATCACCGGGGAGCGCATGTGTTCGGCAGCCGAGATGATCGCCTTAACCGCCTCCATATTATTCACATTCATTGCAGGCACGGCATAGCGCTTAGCGCGAGCTTCAACCAACACTTTTTTTAATGAGACGAGCATAGAAAGAGAAAAAGTGAATTACACCGTTACCACACCTGCTTTAAATTTCGCATACGCTTTAAGCGTCTTGTTCATCCCAGCCGTTGTCAGGAGTCCGGCTTGTGGACCAATTTGTTTGACCACGCTCCAGCTATTTGCGGCACCCCAACGCAAAGCTTCGGGTAAATCATGACCCTGGAGTAGCGCACAGGTCACCGCTGTTGCAAAACTATCTCCAGCTCCTGTTCGTTCAAATGCTTTGCCAGGAAAAATCGGCATACTCCAATGGGTTTGGCCATCAAAAGCAAAGGCACCATTTTCACCATCGGTAATGATCACAATCTGTGCACCAAGGTGGTGAAAATTTTCACACAAATTATGAATCGTTCTTTCACCATCTGGTAAGAGTAGATGTGCCTCATCTTTGTTCAAGATGAATAACCACGAACGACGAATGAGGTTCTTAATCGCCGCGAGTCCAGCGCGAACATGGGTCGTCCCCGGCTGAAAAGCTAAATGAGTTTCCGGTCGCGCTTGTAATTCAGCGAGCAACATCTTATCAAAAGCTTGATGCTTGCCGCCCATGGCAGAATAATACATGCAGCGCGTTGCTGGTAGTTTAGGCAAAACGTATTTGCGCGGTTCAAAATGAACCAGCTGGGTTCGTTCTCCTTGAAATGTCAAAATCGTTGCTTCGCTTGTTGAGACCTTGTCATCAACCACAATAAAGCGCTCATCCACTCCTTCGGTTTCAAGCGCGAATTGGATTTCTTGACCGGCTGCATCTTTACCAACCCAAGACACTAAAGCGCTTTTCATACCCAAGCGCGCCGAGCCCACGGCTGCATTCGCCGAATTTCCAGCCGCATGAACTTTAACAATATGGGTAACCGGAATTTTTTCGGCATACTCCAGGCATAAAAGGCAGCGTTCTTTATGCAGGGAACAGCTCACACTCGCTTCGCTCAACATATAAAACACATCACGCAAGGATTCGCCGATAGCGATGACATCAAAGGCCGGTTTTTTGGGCTTCATAGGTCTCCAGCATAGCAGTCTTGCCAAAACCAGAAAAACCTGGCTTTCTATGGATGGTCCTTTACGGGAGAAGTCGATGAACCCAAAGATCTACACGTTCGCCGTAGCGCGTCTGCTCGATCGAGAACTGGGATGTCAGGAATGCGGTAAATTCCAGGACAAGATCGCCGCCATCCTGCCCGATGTACTGAGTCTGAGTCAGGTAAGGCAGGTGCTCTGCCGACTCATCTTTCTGAACAAGTTTCCTCCGGAGAAAGAGGCTTTGCTCCTGCGAAATTTCTCGAGCAGTCAAGCGTCCGTCCGTGAGACGGTCGCTTTGCTGAAAATCTGCGCGACGCAAAATCCCGCCGCAGAACGTTTTCTCATCAAGGAAGGATCTGCAGAAGCACGGGTGGCTGCAAGTCTTGCAGCAGAAGACATCGTGAGTGTCTTTCAGGTCTGGGTGGTCCTCATCGGACAGATCGGGGGAGATACGCAAAATGTAGTCATCGTCGATGATGTGGATGATGAGGGTGATGAGTCAGATGAACCCGAGCCGAACACGGTCGATGAACTCATGGCACTGGCGGAGCATGATCGCAGCGGAGATGGAGAAAAATTCGCTGCCCTCTTGCATCAGCGCATTACCCAGATTTGGGGGAGTCACATGACCGACCCAGACAAGCTCCTGCTCCTGGCTGAATACCTCGATGGTCTAAGTCCACAAGAAAGGCAGACCTTCCTTTCAAATGTGGTAAACCGGTTCGCAAAAAATCCAGACGATTCGCTCACAGCCTTTGAGCACTTTCTGGATGAACAAATCGCCAGCGGCCAATTCTTGGCCAACTTACCCCAAGAGGACTGCCTCTCGGGGTTTTTTGTTTAACCAATGTTTTTCTTTCGCTTGATGACGCGTTTTACCGCAAGAACAATATCTTTTGCTCGCATTCCATACTTGGTAAGAAGCTCATCCGGTTCACCGCTTTCTCCAAATGAATCCTGCATGCCAATAGATTCCATCGGTACCGCATGATGTCGGCTCAAGCTTTCGGCGACCGCACCCGCTAAACCTCCTGTGACCTGATGTTCTTCAACCGTTACCACGCAGCCTGTCTTGATCGCGCTCTCTTCCAGGGCCGCATGATCAAATGGCTTAATGGTGTGCATATTAATAACTTCAGCCTCAATGCCGTCGCGTGATAAGGCATCGGCGGCGAGGAGGGCTTCATGCAAAAGAGGACCGCAACCGATAATGGTCACATGCTCACCGCTGCGTAGGAGAATCGATTTTCCAATTTCAAATGGGGTTTCTGCGGTGGTAATCACCGGCGTCTTTTCACGCGCAAATCGAAAATACACGGGACCCATCATGTTCGCGACCGCAATCGTGCATTTGCGCGTTTCTTCCGCATCGCACGGAACAATCACGGTCATGTTTGGCAAGACACGCATGATCGCAATATCTTCTAAAGCCTGATGTGTCGCACCGTCCGGCCCAACTGAAATCCCAGAATGCGCACCTGCTATTTTGACATTCGACTTGCTATAACAAACCGAGACCCGCGTCTGATCCCATGTTCGTCCGGGTACAAATACCGCATATGAGGAGACGAATGGAATTTTTCCCGCCAAAGACAAACCAGCTGCTACGCCCATCATATTCTGCTCAGCAATCCCACATTCCACAAAGCGCTCCGGATATTTTTTCCAAAAAGCGAGTACACGTGTTGATTCAGCTAAGTCGCCCGTCAGGACCATGACTTCAGGATTCTTTTCGGCGAGCTCAAGCAAGCCATCGCCATACCCATTTCGCGTGGGGATCTGTTCAACCTGTGGCGACAACACATGCGGGTTCAAAGAAGGGTGCAGCATATTATTCATGTTCGCTCTTGATCTGTCCGGCTAAGGTTCTCAGTTCGCGCAGGGCGATTTGTCCTTCTTCGGCATTCGGCGGTTTGCCATGCCATTCAAATCGATTCTGCATAAAGCTCACGCCCTTGCCTGGAATCGTGTGACAAATAATCACGGTTGGATTTTCAAATGTCGTCTTGGCAAGTTCAGCTGCTGAAACCACGGACTGAATATCATGTCCATTAATCTCAAGCACGCTCCAATTAAATGCTTTGAATTTATTCGCGAGTGGTTCAAGCGGCATGATGTCTTCGGTAAAGCCATCAATCTGAATATTATTTCTATCAATAAACACCGTAAGTTCACGCAAATTTAATTTGCCAGCCAACATAAATGCTTCCCAGCACTGGCCTTCATTCAATTCACCATCACCCATGAGACACCAGGTTTGCCATGTTGGGCGATTTCCTTTGTCTTTTTCATTTGCTTGAAAATTGGTCCGGCTCGCAATCGCCATCCCAACAGCTTGCGAAATACCCTGCGCTAAAGGACCGCCACAAGTCTCAATCGGAATCTCCGGGAAAAAATGATTATTTGAATGTCCTTGCAAGCGTGTCCCAAGCTTACGCAATGAAGTCAGTTCTTCACGCGGAAAATAACCGCGATTCGCCAAAGTGGCATACAGCACCGGACAAATATGCGCATTCGATAACACCACGCGATCTCGATCCGCGGCCTCGCGCTTTTCTGGCGTGATCTTCGCAATCTCATAGTACAAAGCGGTAAACACATCGGTCATTCCGAGTGGCCCTGCGCTATGACCACTTTTTGCTGCCAATAAGGACGTAATAATGTCCTGGCGAATCTGATTCGCAGCAAGTTCAAGTTCAATGAGACGTGAAGGCGATAACATGAGGGGAGTATAGCAAGAATGCGGGACAACCTCTCTCACAATGGCTTTCTTTCTAGAGTTCATAAGAGAGTGGAGTGTTGACAAAAACCAATTTTTTTGCTAGGTTCATTCATCGAACTTTAAAAGGAATCGAGTTTGAAGACGGCATACTATGGCCAAAAAGTTGGCCATAGTATGCCGTTTTTAATCAAAGACAGGCTTGGTAATCCGTATCACATACGGAATCCGGGCTCATCGACGGCACAGCGGAGGTGGTAACCACGATGGCTGGTTTTGCATCGGAAGTCAGCGTTACTCAGGTCGTGGAGTTCTTTGCTCGTTTTGCTCGCTTCGGCGGCGATATGAACAAACTAAAAAAGCTCCTCGGCAATGACGAGCTAATGAAGCGATGGGTTGAGCAACTCGAAAAAGAGCCAGAGTTTAAGTTCGTCCACGATGTGTTCAATCCGGCCGTTTACGTACTCGCAGCTTTCAAGACGCGATGTGCGGTGAAAGGGATCGACTTCGACCGGTTCTCTTGGATCGGTTCCGAGGTCGCCCCCGACTACGATCCGAACGATCCTGATACAGTCGTCGTCCTCGACGCGACCCTCGACACGCTCAAAGACACGTTTGAGTTCGCCTGGGCGTGGACGGTCGACGGGCAGGAAGACGAATTTCGATACGAAGGCGTAGTCTCTGATTCTGACAGACTCGCGCTCCTAGATGGTCTCGAGTTCAAGCCGTGGACGCTGCGTTGGGTTCGCATCAAGCTCAACGCCAACATCGGCAGTAGGCCCATTCACGTTCGTGATCCCAGGTCCTCGCCTGGTTGTGCCTTGCTCTTCATGAGCGCGGAGCATCCGGAGCGGATCAAGGATATAGATTACGAGTTTGGTTTTGGCTTCTTTCTTCCTGGTCTGATGTGCAAGGATGAAGGCGACAAGGAATGGCGCTGCGTTCCCTATGTCTATTTCGCTTGTATCGAACGTCGGGTGGAGCTGGACTCTCACTTGTCCGATTACTCCGACGACAATCTTGATGTCCCGTTCCTACGGGAGTAGCTCGGCTCTCGGTACTTCGTCTCTTGGCGCTTCTAGAATCTCGATCTTCGGATCTTGGTTCTGGAAGCGCCTTTTGTTTTGTATAAGGCATTACTCGCTCTAAATAAAAAAATCCCCCAAAGCTCACTAGAGCGACGGGGGATTTTTTGAATTGAAGTGAATTTAGTTCACCACATTCACCGTACCCTGCATCACTGGGAAGTTGGAATCCTTATAGTCAAAGGAACCAGCTTGGTTGAAGACATGAGTATAGGTTTGATTGTACTTGAGCATGTCTGAACCCCAGCCATTGCCCGTCACATTGTGTTCCGTACCATCAGAATTGGTCCAAGAAACCGAGGTACCCTTCTTAACCGTCAAGCTTGGTGGAACGAAGCCATTGTCCTTCGTACCAATCGTGACCGTCATCTTGGTGTCATCCAATTGCTTGTCGAAGTTGATATTGGTCGTTTGCGAGGTCACATCAGCTGGACGATATTCGGTCGCCACAGCGATTGCCGTACCGACACGATAGTTGGTGAAGAAGGCATCTGGGACATCATCGATGAGACCCTTCCAGTTCAAGCCGTACAACGTTTCAGCCAATTGTTCGCTACCAACATGGCGGAGAACGCCACTCTGATCAACCGCATACGTGCGTGGATCGGTTGTGATCTTCACCATCTTCACACCTGGGCGATAGGTGACATTGCCACCAAGTGGAATGGTCGAGAGCATGCCATCTGGCAATTGCTTCACCGTAGAAAAATCTTTGTACCAGGTGAAATACGTCTTGTCGTTTGGAAACACATAGCGCTTTCCATTAACAGCAAAATAATACACAGCTGGACCAGAACCTTTAACCAAGTCACCAGGACCAAAAGATGTCGTCACCATTGCAGAAGTTGCAAGTGGCGCAACAGCCATGCCCAATGTAGAGACCAATGCCGCAACGCGGGCGAAAGATTTCTTCATAAGAGAAGTGTTGAGAATAATAAAGAGTAAGTCCCTACAGCATGCCACTAACACACCTCTGCGTCAACGGAAAACGCAATAAAATCAAATGCCCGGCGATGGCCGGGCAGCTGATGTTTCTTCTTGGTATTCAATGATTTTACTTCGCAACAACGTTCACTACATCAACGGCATCTGCCATTCCGGTCATGCCCTTGGTGTCCTTTGCCGCACCAGAAAATAACAGAACCGTTCCGGCATTCATCCAAGGACCAGTCGAGACCGTGCAAGGTTGTGCGCTCATGCAGCTCTTCAAAACCACATTGCCATTCATTACATCGATCTGACTAATGCCATCATTGTCACTTGCGCTCACCGTAACCTCAAGTGATTCGCCGGCAAAGATGGAAGTCTTAACCGGAGTCACCACCACGCTCGGCGAATCATTCGTACCGATCGTTAAGGTAAGTGTCTTCGAGGTGTATGTACGACCAAGGGTATCAGTCACACGAGCAAATACAGGCATGGATTGACCGACACTTGCTCCACTAACCACATCGCTCCAGCGACACTGGCGCGCACCATCGGCACAGCCTTTCACAATAGTCCCATTCACACTCAAGTCAACGCGCAAAATAGCAATACTCGAATCAATGTCTGCGACCACCGATGCAGCTTGATTTGCCATGATGGTTGATTGCCCAAGGCTCACCCGAACCTTGCTCGAGCCATTCGCTTCAACCGCCAAGGTCTTACTTTCGGTTAAGACGGTTTGTGCAACGGTCGTCACAATGGTTTTTACCACATAGGCGCTCTTGGTTCCTGATTGTGGGACTTGCGTGTCGCCATTGCACGAAGGGGTCGCGTCACAGCTTTTAATCAAGATGTTATCAAAATAGAGTTCAATGCGCTTGATACCAGATGGATGTGTTGCCTGCGCGGTGAGTGAGAGAACATCTCCACCCTGAAGCAAAGTCTTTGATTGCGTAAAGCTCAAGGTGCCATTTGTATCTGGCGTGCTTGGAGTGCTGGTCGGTGTGGTTGGATTTGTCGGCGTCGTTGGCGTGGTCGGCGTACCATTTCCTAATTTTCGATCCGTGTTCAAGTCGGTCGCAGCGGCCGTTTGTGCACCTGGCTGAAAGTCCGAGGCATTCTTGATCGAAGCGCCCACGGTGTAATTAATGAAAAACGCATCTGGAATATCATCAATCTTGGTATTCCAATCCGCGCCATACAAATCTTTCACCGCATTTTCGGTTTCGACCCAACGCAGGGTTCCATTTGCAGCCACGGCATACACTTTTGGATCCGTGGTGATTTTGACGAGCTTTACTCCAGGGCGATACGTCGCATTTCCACCCAGTGGGATCGCGGCTAATTCAGCAGCGGTCAGGGTTTTGACCTGCGAAAAGTCAGAATACCAGGTGAAATAGGTTTTAGAAGTTGGAAAAACCAGGCGTTTTCCATTGGCGCCATAATAATACACGGCTTCGCCCGGACCTTTAATGAGGTCGCCAGGTGAAAGTGTTGCGG
>CAYRRZ010000019.1:0-17722 GCA_964426815.1 uncultured Gammaproteobacteria bacterium
AAATAAAAAATCCGCTTAGAAAGCGGATTTTTTGGCTCCGAGGGTGGGGCTCGAAACTCCTGCCATAAGCAAAAATTTCCTCTCAAATTAGCGAATAAAACTTGGTTGAGCGAAATTATGGAGAAAAGATGTTGCCCAAAACTATCCTGGGAATACTAAAAATACCTTCGCTTGGGCAACAGGTGGGCAATGAAAAAGTCTGCAGATCTTGGTCACTGAACCAGAAAATAACGCTCTACAAAAAGGTAATATTCGTATCATCTAAATCAAATATAATAGAGAGGGCGTGGGCTATATACCCGTGGGCAACGGTTCGTGTAGCTAGAATTTAGAAGTAGGCATCAGTTCACCGGCCTCGATCAAGTCAGCGAGGTAGACCTTGATCGCTTGTACTCCGTTATTTGTAAGGTAGCCCAACTCGGTCGTACCATGATCTTGTTACTAGAGATCGTGTGAGCAATTTTTAGCACCTTATTCAATAGTAGAACCGTCTTATGCCGACTAGAAAAGTCCGCAAAAGTTGGTGGGTCGATTTTTGTTGGCAAGGAACTCGATATCGAAAGCGTAGTCCACTCAACACGAGGGCTGGAGCACAGATGTTTGAAGTTACTCTGCGTACCGCCCTAGCCCAGGGGAAGGATATCCATTCTCCAGCTCAACGGGCACCAACTTTTGAAGATTTTTCCCATCGTTGGCTTGAGGTCCATGTGCGCTTGAACAACAAACCGTCTGAGCAGCAGACGAAGATAGGCACTCTCAAGCTTCATCTGCTCCCCTACTTTGGACATCTACCACTGGACCAGATTCGTAAGATGAGGATCGAAGAATTTAAAGTGGCTCAATTAAAGAAGGGTTTGCGACCTAAAACTGTCAACAACCAGTTGGCGATACTTAGCAAATGTTTGCGATGCGCTGTCGAATGGGAAGTCATCCAGAATGCGCCTCGCGTCGGAATGCTTCGAGCTACTGCTCCGCCTATTCAGACTCTCGATACTGCTCAAGTGAACGCCCTCCTCGCTACTACTGACGGCACCAGGTGGGCCGCCCTGATTCGCGTCGCTCTTCGTACTGGACTTCGACACGGTGAACTGATCGGCCTCACCTGGAAAAATGTCGACCTCGATAAGAGATCCATTACTGTTTCCCAGTCTATTGTTCGAGGGATTGTTGGCACACCGAAGAATCATCGGGCTCGATATATTCCGCTGACAATTGATGCAGTTGCTGCTTTACGGCGGCTCCGTGAAACTGCACCTCCTCATTTCGAGTACGTTTTCAGTCTAGATGGAACACCCCTTGTTCCGAGTCAAACCCACCGAATCCTCTCTTGTTTGGCAAAGAAGGCATTCTCCCGAAACATAGGCTGGCATCTCCTTAGGCATACGTTTGCTACTCAACTAGCAACGCGTGGCGCGCCCCTGCATTTGGTGAAGGAGCTATTGGGCCACCAGACGATCACGATGACCATGCGCTACGCACACGCAGCTCCTGAGGCTCTGCATGAAGCGGTTGCACTTTTGTGACAAGACTCATGTACGTTTAGCTGAACCCCTGACCCGTTTTTTAGACTTTCTTTTTTTTCGTTTCCGTGGCTTGAAAGCATCTGTCATTTTCGCAATTTTTTCCTTTATGGCTTTCCTATCTTCTGGTTTTGTACCGCAAGCCTCCATCAGTAAATCAAAATTCTTCTCAATTTTTTGATCTAACCTCCTGAACTCATCTTGAACGTCACAAAAGCTATAAGCACTGCTCCACCCTATAATTGTTCGGTTCAATTCAAGGACAAATTCTTCTAAAGATATTTGCTTTTTCGTTTCATTTTTTTTGGAATACAGAGAAGTTCTATACCGTATAGGTAAAATAATCGAATCTATAAAATTCTTATAGCTTTTATGCTTAATAAGCAACTTTTTGTTACGCATCACTACCCCAAGAATACTGATTGTGCCGGCGTTAAAGTCATCTATCATTGTTTTATCAGGGGTATCCAATTCGTGGACCGATAAATTTAGTAATGCGAAATATTTTCGAGCAATTTCGTATATTTCTTCTGCCATTTCTCGCGTCTTACAAAAAACTACGAGATCATCAATATACCTAAAATGTCTCACTTCAGTATTTTTTGATAAAATCTTATCTAATTCAAGCAAATAAAGATTCGCCATGAAAGGCGATATCGGCGTTCCCTGAGGTATGCCCGAGCGCGAAGTTTGATCAAGATATTGTTCAAACAATTTATTTAAAAATGGTTCATCAAAATGGCTGTAAAAAATATTTCTTAAATTTTCTACGTTGATGGAAGGAAAGAAGTTTATTATGTCAGTTTTTAGAGCATACTTGTATCCAGCATCGTAATTTTGTCGAGCTCGTCGCAGTTCATCTTTTATTTTTGTTCCTTTGATCGACCCAATGACACTGTTTTTAGAAAACTCTTCATGCATTTTTTGACCTAAATAGTCAGCCATCACTTTTTGTACGATTCGATCTTTTACACACGGTGCTTGTATTATTCGAGGAGATTTGCCAGGTCGAGGTATTAGATACTCTTTTAATTTTGAAAAATTAAAAATACCGCCTTGAATGCGGTTGGTTATCTCTTCGATGTTTGCTTCTTCGGCCTCTTTGAACTTTTTAATCGTGACTCCATCAATACCTCTTGAGTACCTGCGCTTTATTACTGATTTGTGACGATAAATACTCTTCCAAGCTTTGGTGAGAAGATTTTTATTTATTTCAAGCATGTTTGGAATGGTGGGCGACTTTGGCCGAAGTCGCCCCTCCATGCTACTTACTTTATTTCAGCTTGACTGCGCTTGTCAAACTTCGAACTTTGTACTCAGGCTTTGCCCTTTCCTTTGATCTCTGTTTGGTCAGCTGACCAGTCTCTCGTCGCTCAGATTATGCTTCACAGTGTATATCCTGTGCGCGACTTCATTTCACCCTGCAGCCTTGCTTTCGCAAGCGAGATTGGACCTCGAACCTTTTCACAGGTGGCTATCCTGTTTTTAGAGCAGACTCTTTTTAGAGTTCTCTTTCTGCTCTTCGTTGTTTTCTGCTTCTTCCTTCTTCGGGATTTGTGAGACTTTCGCCTCTCCTTCCCGTTGTGTTTTTATTCTAGCACTTGAATTCAGTGATTGCTACTCCCTCACCTGTGGATAACACTGCATTCCAATTTGGTGAAGCTTCTACGTTCCAAGTAATTTTGTGATTCAGACTGCGCTGGACAACCTAGCCCAGTTCAAGAGGGTGGGGTTCATGCCCAATGCTGAGTGCTTTCAAAAAATGAAACATTCATTTTGCTAAGGAATTCGGACGCTTTCATTTTCCAATTTTGATCTTTTCAGAAATATATGGGCAACAGGTGGGCAACGGATGAAGTTTCGCATATAAAAAATCCGCTTAGAAAGCGGATTTTTTGGCTCCGAGGGTGGGGCTCGAACCCACGACCAATTGATTAACAGTCAACTGCTCTACCACTGAGCTACCTCGGAATAGTTGTGATTCGAGCGATTCCCGAATGTGGCAGTAGTCTACCTAGCGATAAAACATGCGTCAAGGCACAAAAATACGCCAGAAACAGGGTGTTTTTAGGCGTAATTCGGAGCGTCTGGCTCGACCGAGGGACGTTTTGATGAATTTTTCTCGGTGATCCCGAGCGTATGCCAAAGGGCTGACATCAGGTGGAATGTACTCTCCCAGCCCCTGAATATCGTTTTGGCGGCCTATGTAGGCGCGTGCGAAGCTTTCCAGTGGGAAGACGACGAAGTTGCGACGTTGCATCTCATCTTCGGCGTCAATCCATTTTTGGAGAAGTTCATCGAAATCGTCTGCGGTGTCAAAGTCTAGGTCGAGGTAGACTTCTGCATAGGCCAGGCCGGCCTCACAGTAGGTATCGACCAGTTCAGCATCACTTTGCTCTCTCAGTGGCACTTCATACCAAGGCCACAGCTTTCGTAGCCATTTCCAGAAGGACATCGGTACTCCTTGTGACAGAATTTGATCATAAAGTTGAAATAAAGTCAATCCATGTATACAAAAATCCCCCGCCGCTTCCCCCGTTACTCTGGTGAGCTTTGGGGGATGTTTTGGGGGATTTTTTTGACTGTTTAGTAGTCAACCAATTTCTTGATGAGATGATGTTGTTGGATCTTCTCAATTGCTTTAGCTTCAATCTGACGAATACGTTCGCGGGTGACATCAAATTCTTTACCGACTTCTTCAAGGGTGTGGCTGACGCCATCGACCAAGCCGAAGCGCATTTCGAGAATTTTTTGTTCACGTGGGCTCAAATCCTTGATGATGTTTGATACATTGTCATGCAAGATTTGGAGCGCGGCCGAACGATCTGGGGTGACGTTTTTAACGTCTTCGATAAAGTCTTCAAGGGTCGAGTCTTCATCATCATCACCGACAGAGGTTTCGAGCGAAACCGTGTCCTGTGAAATCTTGATGATGTGACGAACTTTGTCGAGCTCTTCGCCCATTTCTGCGGCGATTTCTTCTGGCAATGGTTCTCGACCGAGGTCTTGAATGAGCTGACGTTCGATTTGTTGAAACTTATTAATGGTTTCAACCATGTGCACCGGAATACGAATGGTGCGGCTCTGGTCAGCTAAGGCGCGTGTGATGGCCTGACGAATCCACCAGGTTGCATAGGTTGAGAATTTGAATCCTTTGCGGTATTCAAATTTTTTCACGGCGCGGAATAAACCGATATTACCTTCTTGAATCAAGTCGAGAAGCGATAAAGATTTACCGGTGAACTTTTTGGCGATAGACACCACCAAACGGAGGTTGGCTTCGATCAAACGCTTTTCAGCTTCTTTTTCACCACGTTCCTTGCGTTTTGCGAGAGCAATTTCTTCTTCGGCAGTTAACAATGGGATCTTACCGATTTCGCGCAAATACATTTGAATCGATTCGACCGTGAGATCAAAGGGATCCATCTTGGCGCGACGTTCGTCCGTGCTGTGGAGGCCTTGGAGAATTTGAGTGCGCTCTTGGGCGCGACCGAGAATCCCCTCTTTGGCATCAACAATGGTCAAACCGGCGGAATCGAGACGATCGATAAATGCTTCAAAGGTGGAGATATAATCTTCCACTTCTGGAAATGCAAATAAGACTTCCTGTTCGGTAAGGAAGCTTCGGGTGCGAGCTTTGTCGAATAATTTGTCGAGCGCTTCGGTTGAAGGTGGCTCAGACTTTACATACGGAGCTGCTTTTACGGCCTTCACTGGTTCATCCTTTTTCGCTGGTGCTGTTGGCTTTTTTGCCACGACCGGCTTGGTGCTTTTCTTCAGGAGGGGTTTGGCTGGTTTTTTGGTCATGCTTGTTCGAGGTGCGATCTTCTTTTTGGATATGGCCATAGGCCTGGGGTCTATCCCGAGTCGACAGGAATCCTTCATCGAGGAAGGGCCATCGGAATGGGACAGAAAAAAATGAATCGTTATTTATGACAGGTCACTAAATTGCGCAAGGAGTTGGCGGATGCGATTTTCATCGCCCGCTCGCTCGGCCTCACGCATCTGTGCTTCCAGGTCCAGGCGATGCCGATTGACGCGTATTTTGCGTAATTCAGCACTTGCAAGGTCGAGCTCTCGCCGGAGAGTCACGGCCGACTGGTCTTGGAATTCGCGGTCTGCAAAGGCCGCGAGATAATTTAAACGATCATGGTCCGGCGAACGGGGTGCATCATACGCTCCTAAAGCCTGTTCGGCAAGCGTTTCGAAATCCGGCTGGAGATAGATTAGGGCGTCTACGCGGTCGGATAATTCATCTTCACGGGTACGGATTTTAGGGGCTGGAGCCGTTTTTTGCGCCTCCCCTGCACCAAATTGGCTTCCGCCGTCATTCCCCTGAAAACGGGAATCGGTATTTACCCCAGCTTTTGGCTTAAAATTCAGGTTATTTGGGCGTGGGGTTTGGGAACGTAAGACCTCCCGGAGGGATTCTTCGGAAATTTCGAGGTCATTTGTGAGACGCTTAATCCAGGCATCCCGCTCGACGGGATTTGGGATACGCAGGAGCTCAGGGACGAGTTCAGCCGCAATCTGCTTTTTGCTTTCGGGCTTGGTTGTATCTTTGCCACGAAAGGCATGGCGATAAACCCAGTCCATAATAGGTACGGCTTTTGCAATGGCGTCGGTCCACAGCTTTGGGTCTTTGCGTACAAGATCATCGGCATCCTTCCCCTGCTCTGGCGGAATGGTGATGATGCGCACATCAAAATCTTGCTGACGAGCTAAATCCAAACCACGCAAGGTCGCTGCACTGCCTGCATTGTCAGCGTCAAAGGCAATCGCGAGATGTGTCGTGAAGCGTTTTAAGAGCTGTAATTGCTCCGCGGTTAAAGCTGTTCCGGATGCAGCGACGACAAAAGGAATAGTAAATTGATGAGATGACAATACATCCATGTTTCCTTCAACAATCACGGCCGTGTTTTGTCGTTTTATTTCGCCTTTGGCTTTATCCAGGCCATAGAGCACATGGCTTTTTTTATAGACCATGGTTTCTGGTGTGTTCACATACTTTGGCTGATCTTTGGCATCGGTCAAAATACGGCCGGTAAATCCAATCGCATTTCCATGGACATCGCGAATGGTAAACATGAGGCGGCCACGAAAGCGATCATATACGCCACTCCCCTTGTCTCGTTTTTGACACAAGCCCGCGCGAACGAGTTCGTCTTCGGTAATGTCTTTTTCTTTTAATGCATTGGCGAGCGCATCCCACGATTCTGGCGCATAGCCGATACCCCACAAGTCGCCGGTTAAATCATCGATGCCGCGTTTGGCAGCATAGGCTCGGGCAATTTCGGCTTCTGGAGCCTGTAACAAAAACGAACGATAAAATTTAGAGGCGAGCTCGGTGATGTCGTATAAACGTCTTTTATCGCTTGAAAGTTGTGGATCAAATTGCGGCAATTCAACACCTGCTTTTTGAGCGAGCAAAGCTAAAGCTTCTGGAAAATCTAAGCCCTCGATTTTTTGGACAAAAGAAATCAGATCGCCGCCCAAGTCACATCCAAAACAGTGCCAGGATTGGCGCGGACGATTCACATAAAAACTCGGCGTTTTTTCTTGGTGAAATGGGCAATTTGCCTTAAAACTGCCTGAACCAGCCGGTTTTAGGGTTACATATTCGCCCACGATGTCGGCGACATCCAGGCGTGATTTGATGTCGGTGACTGCATCCATGCAAAGAGCTTGCCATGCCGCAGACTTGTCGGCAAACGTAATATTCAAAAAAGAAAACAGCCGTTTGCGCGAAATGCACGAACGGCTGAACAGGAGACGAATATTGAGAGCGACATTCACGATCTAGTCTTGCGACACCCGGCCTTCAGTCGCTCTCAAATTTGCTCCGCGTGACAGTTCGTGAAGAGTCTTTCGACAGTGTGCACTGAGTCACGCGGAAAAGTGCGGGGAAGGAACAAGCTTGTATTAGTCGACGACGGTCGGACATAAGTCTCTTCCCCTTTTTTGGATCCAATGTCATCAGATCCGAAAAAGGAGACCTCACCAAGCCAGAGGCGCATGGTGAGGCGAGCGGGAAACAATGAAGCTTTAGTCTTTCGACATTTTCACCAAAGTCTCCTCGCAAGATTGATTGAGAGCGACAAACACGACGTAGTCTTGCGACACACCTACAAGAGTCGCTCTCAAGATTGTTCCGCCTGACACCGCAGACAAAGTCTTTCGACAAGCTTGGGATAGTCAGACGGAAAGGTGCGGGGAAAGGACAGACCTGTCCAAGTCTTTCGACGCTGCGCTAGTAGTCCTTTCCCCTTTCTTAGCTTTCAGTTAGTAGCTGAACTTCAAGAAAGGAGACCTCACCAAGCCAGAGGCGTATGGTGAGGCGTGAGGAACATAGTCGACCAAGCCTTACGGCACGTCCAAGAAAGTTCCTCACAAGAAATATTGAGAGCGACATTCACCATCCAGTCTTTCGACACCCGGCACTCAGTCGCTCTCAAATTTGTTCCGCGTGACAGTCGTTTGCTAGTCTTGCGACAATCGCCTGACAGTCATGCGGAAAAATGCGGGGATGTGACATGCAACCAACAGTCTCACGACATACCAGCTGTAGTTTCATCCCCTTTCTTAATTCGAATGATTTCGATTCAAGAAAGGAGACCCCACCAAGCCAAGGGCGCATGGTGAGGCAAGCGGGAAACAGGGTTTTCGTAGTCTTTCGACGTTTCCAGTATAGTTTCCCGCAAGATTGATTGAGAGCGACAAAAATTACGTAGTCTTTCGACACCGTCTCCTGGGTCGCTCTCAAATTTGCTCCGCGTGACGGTACGTACGTAGTCTTACGACAGGACTTTTCCAGTCACGCGGAAAGGTGCGGGGAAGGACAGCTCTTTTCAAGTCTTTCGACACAAAATAGTTAGTCCCTTCCCCTTTTTTGAATCCACTTATGTAGAGCCAAGAAAGGAGACCTCACCAAGCCAGAGGGGCAAGGTGAGGCATGTGGAAAGCATTTCGGACATAGTCTTACGACAGTGGCACCGTAGCCTCCCACAAGATTGATTGAGAACAATACGGTGGGGTTAGTCTTTCGACACACAGCCAAGAATCGTTCCCAAACTTGCTCCGCGCAACAATCGTCTGCAAGTCTTTCGACAATCGCTTTAGAGTCACGCGGAAAGGTGCGGGGAAGGACATCGGCTAGTTAGTCTTTCGACAGCGATAGGCTAGTCATTCCCCTTTTTTAGATCCAATGTGATTAGATCCAAGAAAGGGTCTCCAATGATCAAGGTCGATCATTGGAATAGGCGCTTACAAGCGCTAAGGAGCTTTTGGTTGTCACCCCTACCGCTTTGCTCCATTCGCGGTAGATGTGTTTGAGGAAATACTGGCCGAGCCAGCGCGAGGCCTTCAGAAGAGCTGAGCCTTTCACGCCTTTGACGAGCTTGGCGAGCTGTGGGTTTTTCACCACTTGGACTTCTTCCTCATCAGAGGGACTGTCCAGCTCATCAGCCTGCTCCTCAGATTCTTCCTCATCGTCTTTGGCGAACTCTTTCACGCCAGCCTGCTTGCGCAAGGCATCGACATGCGCGGCGAGTTTTGCCAAGTCTTCGATGGTGACATCGTTGACGCTCGCGATCACGCGGTCTCGAAATTCTGGAGGCAGAATGTCGACCTGCATGTTCTGAGCCTTCGCTTGTTCTTGGCGTTGCACCAAGATTTTGTAGAGCTCATACCCACGCCGCTGATCCAGCTTTTGCCGGAACGGGCTCTTGGGCATTTTGATCGTCTGCTGGCAGAACAGGTAGACGGCCTGCTTGAGCTCCATATTCCAGTTGGAAACCTTGCCCGCCTTGCGACGTGCACGGCTCCCGTCTTCGAAATGGTGATAGCCAGCAAAGGCTCGCAATTTCGCCTCGTTTTCGAAGCGGCGGATGTCACCGATGGCACTGATGATGCGCGCACTGATGAGCGGACCGCAGCCAGGGATTGGGTCAAAGACCTCCTTGGCGATCTTGAGCCCCTTGAGGAGCTTGATGATCTTTTTATGCTCATCGCTCATTTGCTTGAGCATGGGCGCGACGGCTCCGCCTTGCATCATCTCGTCGATGATGGCTCGGAAGATTTTTGGCAAGTCTGAGCGTTTGATCGCTTTTTTCTTGGCCAAAGTCTCCAGGCCGATTTTCGCTTCGAAAGCCGCACGTTCCTCTGCCGGAACATAGCTCGTCAAAGCACGGATCGCATCGATCGTCGCCTGCACACCGGAGGCATTCGGATCGTCGGCGCTGACCGCTTTTGCGTATTCGAGCAGGTAGCTGTCGTTACATGTGCCAACGAGGCGCAAGTAACAAGCGAGCAGAACCTTTTGGAATGAGCGATAGCTTCTCCAGGCCTGCTGGAGCTCGAGGATTTTGACATCGTCCTCGCGCGCCGGCACGAACTCCTGTGGCTCATGCAGAGCCAGGTGAATGATGGCCAAGGCACGTGCTTTACGCGCCGTGAGCTTGTCACCGGTTTCCCCGCCATGCGCCTTTTCTTCAGCGCACTTCCATTTGGCATCGGTCAAACGCTTTTGAATCTCTTCTTTGCCACCAACCCGGAAGGTTGGGATGGAAAAGACTTGTGCGCCTCGATTGACCGCCAACAGGGCGATCTTGCCATTTGGGCCACCCAGATCCATATAGACCTGGTCGCCCGGCTTCAGGGTTTTGAAGAAGAAATCGCCCTTGGCCTGCTCCGTTTTGAGGCGGTCGATATGGCCGGGCTTGTCGTCTCCAATGGCTACCGCGAACGAAACGCCCAAAGGAGCATGCGTCATCGCATAACGTGACATGTGTACCACCTCCCATAAGTCTTTCGACAGGGTGCGCAGTTCCTATCCTAGGTTGGGCTTTTTGTCAAGTCTTGCCATACAGTTTTGCTTTTCAGAAAACAAAAAGACACGTCATGGGACGTGTCCGAGAGGCGCCGGATATAAACGGCTTTTGTTCAAGGCTTCGATCGAAGAAAGACTCATCTTTCCGTCTGCGATCAATTTGGTGATGCCGTACAGATAGCCCACCTGAGTGACCGAGAAAGACTCGTCGTTTCCAGGGCTGTTCAGGCTCAAGTGAATCGCGAGGCCGAAACGTGCATCGAGAGAAACGTCGTTGAAGGACTCAGGCTCATCCATCATGCTGCACACGGCTTTGCCGTTGCTCAATTCAGCGAGGCCGACGATGAGCCGCGCGAGAAAGCCACGATCTTCATACGTCAGGTCGAGATCATACGTATGGAAGCTCGACCTCGGATCTTGCTGTTTGACGGCATCGAGCATGAACGTCTCGAACTTCTGAGAGAGCGTTCCGGCAATGCGCCGCTCCGCGGTTTCGGACGATTGATCGGTGTTCTGATCGGTCGACATGGGAACCTCCTAAATGAACCGTGAGCATACAACCATTTTTATTCTATTTTGTCAATAGAGGTATATACAAAAAATCCCCACGAGATATTTCGTGGGGTGTGATGTTCAAGGGGCGAAAGCCGTCAGGTTGAGATGGGAGCGGCGGGCTCGGACGTCCCAGTTCCAATCGAGATTGATTGAGCCGAACTCGATATCCCAACGTGGCGTATCAGCCCAAGTGTTTTTGCCTTGCGGGTCATACTCGCTGCCCGGGCAAGACAGATGAAACAAGTCCGTCGGCGAGAACTCCTGTCTGCAGGCCATGAACAGAGCAAGACCGCTCAAGACATCGAGGCCAAATTCTTGCTCGCGCAGGGTTCTCAGTGTTCCCGCTGGCGATTTGCCACGATGAAACTCGCCATTGTCCATTCTGATCAAGCAGAAAGATGACGCGTCTTTCGCTTCAAGACCAGCGAGAGAAGTCGCGGTCGGTGCCTTGAGTCGGTAGCGAGTGCGCATCTCATCAAGGTACGATACCAGAGGTGTCTTTCGATTCCCCTGACCGAATGTGACCAGAAGCCGCTCGAGAATAAGCGCATCGCTCGCATCCTGTGCAAGCTCGAAATACTCTCGCCACAGCGCGCGCTTCGGCAGGAGCACCGTGCTCAAACCAGATGACTCGGCAACAATCGCTTTCTTCGCCTCCTTTGAGCTTGGGAAGCTTGGATGCTTGGGGGTGCTGATTCGCACGTCGTATGGCGCGAAAAATTCGAGCCAATACTCCTGCTGAACATTCAGCTGAGGTATGCAGAGATACTGAATCGGTGGGACGGAACGAAGGGTGTCCATCGATGTCTCCTGTTTGTGTTTTCGCCTGAAGGTACGCCGCAATGGGTATCATTCCTCGCGGCTCATGTCAACGATTAGCGCGTACGGCCATGTCTGACACCGCGCGGTTTTTTTGGAGCTGCGCCTGCCTTTTTGGTTTCTTTGTCCCGATTTTTTAATTCTTTACTCAAGACGCCAATTTCATCACGCAAAATTGCGGCAAGTTCAAACTGAAGATCTTGTGCCGCTTGTTTCATTTCGGCTTCTTTTTGTTTCATGACTTGTTTTAAGTCATGCGTTTCAGCCGTTAATTCAAGTTTCAAAATTTCTTTAATATTCTTTTCATCACTTGAGCCACCTTCAAGACCAAGTTCTTTTCGAATATCTTTGACTTCTTTGATAATGGTCTGTGGGGTGATGCCATGTTCGGTATTGTAAGCAATTTGCTTGGTACGACGACGTTCGGTTTCGGCAATTGCTTTGCGCATTGATTCCGTCATGTGATCCGCATACAACACAACTTGACCGCGAACATTACGAGCCGCACGACCAATGGTTTGAATCAAAGAGGTTTCTGAACGCAAAAACCCTTCTTTGTCGGCATCTAAAATACAAACCAAGGCAACTTCAGGTAAGTCGAGACCTTCACGCAATAAGTTCACACCAACCACCACATCGTAATTTCCACGACGGAAGTCGGACAAAATCTCAAGACGTTCAATGGTATCAATATCAGAATGCAAAAAACGCGACTTAATCCCCTTTTCTTTTAAGAAGTTAGACAAGTCCTCTGCCATCTTTTTGGTTAAAGTTGTGACCAAAACACGATCCCCACGCTCGGTGACTTCGGCGATACGCAACATGGCATCATCGACTTGCGACAAGCCGCGATCGGCAATGGGATCAGATTTACTGCCGCCCATGTCATTCCATTCATTATTCGAATTGGTACTTGGCATCGTTGAACCCTCCTTATTGTCTTTACCCATTTCAGAATCGGACTTGGAAGAGCCTTCTAGTCTCACCGTCGGCAATGTCGGCGTAATCGGACGGATAATGACTTCTGGATCAATCAAGCCGGTTGGACGAATGATCTGCTCAACGATTCGGTCTGAATGCGTCAATTCAAATTGTGATGGCGTAGCTGAGACGAAAACGATTTGCTTAAACTTGTCTTCTAATTCTGAAAACTTCATTGGACGATTATCTGCAGCTGATGGCAAACGAAAACCGTGTTCAATTAAGTTTTGTTTACGCGAACGGTCACCTTCATACATGCCGCCAAGTTGAGGAATGGTGACATGCGATTCATCGACAACGAGCAGAAAGTCTTCTGGAAAATACGAGAAAAGCGAATCAGGCGCTTCACCGGCTCTGCGTCCGGACATGTGTCGCGAGTAATTTTCGATGCCATTGCAATAGCCTAAATTCTCCATCATTTCTAAATCATACTTGGTACGGCGATCGAGACGATCTGCTTCAAGCAATTTTCCGTTTTTTTCAAAATAGGTCAAACGTTCTTTTAATTCAGCTCGAATATCCTTAAGCGCGCGTTCGCGATTGTCGGCATCGGTAATAAAATGCTTGGCCGGAAACAGCCACATATCCTTTTGTTCGCGGATGATGCGTTTGGTAACCGGGTCCATCACCAAGATAACATCGATGACGCCACGTGGTGCTTCGATGCGATAGATCTTTTCTTCGTTAGCTGGCATGACTTCGAGCACGGCGCCCGTTGTGCGAAATGAACCACGCACCAAATCGGTATTCGACAAGCGATTAAATTGCATGTCGATGAGGCGCGTCAAAATATCGGCGCGTTTCATGTCATCACCTACGGCGATTTGTAATGCGCTCTTTAAATATTCAACCGGAGCACCCAAACCGTAAATACACGAAACTGATGCGCAGATAATCACATCACGACGTGTGAGCAAGGCCTGGGTTGCATTGTGGCGCAACCGATCAATCTCTTGATTGATCATGGCTTCTTTTTCGATATAGGTATCGCTTTTGGCGATATAGGCTTCAGGCTGATAGTAATCGTAATATGAAACAAAGTATTCAACCGCATTGTCCGGAAAGAATTCGCGGAATTCATTACACAGCTGCGCAGCCAAGGTTTTATTATGCGCAATAATCAAGGTTGGCTTTTGCACCTGTTGAATGACATTGGCGACAGTAAAGGTTTTACCTGTACCCGTGGCACCCAAAAGCGTCTGATAGCGCAGATTTTTTTTAACACCGTCAACCAAACCTTCAATTGCTTGGGGTTGATCGCCAGATGGCTGATAATTGGATTTGAGTTCAAATTCGCCGTGAAGCATACAGATTGACGTCATTCTGCCACGGCCTCCTCGTTCTGGCCATGGTCTGCTACTCTATACCTATATGACCAATGAATTGCTTCCCTTTGTTAAAGAAGCGCTAAGTAAAGGCCTTTCTCGCAAAGACATTCAAAAAGCTTTAGCCAAAGCGGGCTGGCAGGATGATGAAATTATTCAAGCCTTGGATGGTTTTGCCGAGGTCGAATTTCCAATTCCGGTCCCAAAACGCCGTCCATACACCTCAGCTCGTGAAGCGTTTTTGTATTTATTGTTATTCCTTACGCTCTATATTAGCGCCTGGAGTTTTGGCACCATTGTCTTTCAATTTATTAATCGCTGGTTCCCGGATGCGGTTCAGTTGGATTATATCTACGAATCAACGGCGAGCGCTTTGCGCATGGGTACGTCTTCGCTTATCGTCGCCTTCCCTCTCTTCTTGTGGATCTCGTCGATTCTCGCCAAATCCATCAAACAAGACTCAGATAAACGCAATTCAAAAGTGCGGAAGTGGCTTACCTATATCACCTTGTTTGCTGCCGCCGGTATTATTATCGGTGATACGATTTCGATTGTCTTTACCTTCTTACAAGGTGATTTGACCTTACGCTTTGTTTTGAAGGTCTTAACGATCGGTGCTATTTCGGGCAGCATCTTTGGTTGGTATTTGTGGGATTTGCGTGGCACCGAAGAAGAAGGCAAAAAATAACCATATGAAAATTACCGGAAGAAACATTTTTGTCATTTGGGTTATTGCCATGGTAACGGTTGTTGCAATTGGTGGAATGGTTTTATCCGGAGCTCCTTCAAAAGAACGCGCTCGTCGGATTGACCAACAGCGCGTATCGGATCTTCAATCGATCTCATCTGCCATTGACCAAACATTCAATAGCACGACGGATGGAGGAAAACTTCCTGCAGAACTTGAGGATTTGCGTAAACGTCGCGATGTCTATCTCAGCTCACTTGTTGATCCTGAAACGGGTTTTCTCTATACCTATCGCGTTACTGGCCCTGAGTCCTATCAATTGTGTGCAAACTTTAAAACCAATGGGATTGATGATGCTCAAACAACAAAATCAAATGCGATCTACCCAATGAATACCGGTTCTGATTTTTGGAAGCATGAAGTGGGTGAAAAATGTTTCGATTTCAAGGTAACCAAGTGGAATACCGTTAAACCATAGTATGTCACAGATTATTGTCTTACTCGGTTCAACGCGTGAAGGTCGGGCGTCTGAAGGCATTGCAAAATATGTCACGACTCAGCTTCAGCAGCTTGGTGCAACCGTCACCTTGGTTGATGCTCGCGATCTATTGAAGGATCATCCCCTCACTGAAACCGACATCCCCGCTTGGATGGCATTAGCGAGTAAGGCCGATGGCTTCGTAATTGTCTCGCCAGAGTACAATCATGGCTATCCAGGAGCCGTAAAATTGGTTCTGGATGGTGCCTATGATGAGTATGAGAAAAAGCCCGTGGGCTTTGTTGGTGTGTCTTCTGGGCCATTTGGGGGCATTCGAGCGGTTGAGCAATTAAGACAGGTCTGCACCGAGCTCGGCATGGTAGGCGTGCATGAACAGATGTTGTTCGGCTTTGCAGATAAGGCTGTTTCAGCTGATGGAGTCTTATTAGAACCGGGGGCGGCACAACAGGCTCGAATGGAGACTTTTGGAAAAGCTTTTCTCACCTGGGTTGAGCGATTAAACGAAATACGGTCTCATTAAGACCAAGATAAGGCAGCCTCGACAGGGCTGTCTTTTTTTGCTATTGTCGGCGCCATGATTGATTGGCAAAAATTCCCAAAACCGGCAGTTGCTCTAGCCCCCATGGCTGATATGAGCGACCTGCCTTTTTGTTTGGTTTCAAAGGAATTAGGAGCGCCACTCATGTTTCGTGAAATGGTGTCAGCTGAGGCCGTAGTGCGGTTGAACCCAAAGACGCTTGAAATGGCTCGTTTTGATGAAAAAGAACGGCCATTGGTTCAACAAATTTTTGGTGCCAAGCCCGATATGATGGCCGAAGCCGCACGTATCATTGAAGAGCGCTATCAGCCAGACGGGATCGATATTAATATGGGTTGTCCGGTCTACAATATCGTGTCGAATTTTAATGGGGCTTCCCTTATTCGCGATCCAGAACGTGCAGCGCAAATCATTAAACAAATGCGCGCCGCCGTATCCGTACCGATCAGCGTAAAGACGCGTTTGGGTTGGGAAAAAGATACGGACTGTTTGGAATTCGTCAAAGTCCTTGAAGATGCAGGAGCGAGCTTGATTTCGATTCACGGCCGCACCAAGGAACAGGGATATAGCGGCATCGCAAATTGGGATCGTGTAGGTGAAGCAAGAAAGAACACCTCCCTCCCTTTATTTGTGAATGGAGATATTACGTCTCCCGAATTGGCTAAGCAGGCCTTAGCTCGTTCTGGTGCCGATGGCATGCTGATTGGACGCGCGGCTTTGGGTAATCCATGGATTTTTACACAAATTGAACATGGCTTGCGTGGCGATCAGGTTGAAGTACCAACCATGCCAGAGCGCATTCGCATTGTCCGTAAACATGTCGCAATGCATCTTGCGCGCTATGGCGAACGAGGCATGCCACTTTTTCGCAAACACTTAGCTTATTATTTTAAGAAAGAATTGAAGTCCGAGTGCCCACAGTTGGACTGGACTGACATTCGCTCGGCTCTGGTTCGTGTTAACAATATCGAGGAACTGGAAGAGATCTTGAAGAAAATTGAAACGAGCTATTAACCTGACACCGTCATCCTGAGCGAAGCAGCAGCGTAGCCGAAGGATCTCCTCGATCGATCGAGGAGATCCTTCGGCTACATTTCGTTTCACTCCATTTCGCTCAGGATGACAAAAGGACTATTCCACATCTGGCAAATAGCTTTCTGGGTTTACTGGGATCCCATTTTTTCGGACTTCAAAGTGTAAGTGCGGGCCGGTTGAGAGACCAGCTCCTGGATCACCTGGGCGGCCGCCGGATAAACCGACTTCATCACCACGCTCAATATAGGTATCTGGTTTTGCCGTAAACTTAGACAAATGCGCATACACGGTCGCCATATTTCCAGGGTGTACAACCATGGTGTAATTGCCGTACATGCGGCCTTTTTTGTTCCAAGCGACATATCCCCCTGCAGCCGATTTAATGGAGGTGCCTACGGATGCACGTACATCGGTACCAGGATGCTCAAATAAATGTCGGAATGGATAGGTCGGGTCATGAAAGGTAGCTGTAATGCCACGTGACGGATCAACCGGCCAATTCAATAAGACGTCGCCACGTGCCAAGGCTTCATCAATTGAATTCAATTTATCTTTTAATTTGTCTTCTAACTGCGAAATATCGTCAGCTGTCCCCTGTTGTTGCTGCTGTAATTCGTATAAAACGCGCTCGAACTCGCTTTGTTTGTTTTTTGTTTCAGAAGCGAGCGAAGACTTGAAGTTTCGTTCTGCTTCTAATTTCAACTCTTCTTTGCGGAGTCGCTTTTTTTGATCTTCAAGAGCAATCCGTTTTTGATCGCGCTGGTTTTTACTCGCCTCGAGATCTTGTCGAATGGATTTTACTTTCTGAAGCGCTTCGGTGAGATCGGTTTGCAAGCGACGATTTTCTTCTAACCGATCAAAAAAAGCGGATAACGAAGGCTGCGTTAACAAAATTTCATGCATCGGAATACGTTCAGCACGATCAATGCGTCGAA
>CAYRRZ010000019.1:17822-19769 GCA_964426815.1 uncultured Gammaproteobacteria bacterium
TGCGTTAACAAAATTTCATGCATCGGAATACGTTCAGCACGATCAATGCGTCGAATGAGTTCGCTTGATAATACCTTTTGGCGATTCATGCGATCGCTTTGTGCGGCGATATTTGCTTCAAGGGACAAGATCTCGAGACGAATTGCTTCGAGCTCTTCCTTTGCTTCCTCAATTGCCAATTGTTTTGTGGTGATGCGTGTATCTAAAATTAAAACTTCATTTTCAAGCGTCGATTGCTGCTTTTCTTGATCATCAATACGCGTTTGATACTTTTTGATCAGACTCTGTAATTCGCTGACGCGATTGCGCTTGTCTTTGATTTGTTTGTCCAGTTGATCGACATCGCCCTTTATTCCAGCTGCTTCTTGTGCACGAACCGAGCCTGTCCCATATGGAAGGCTATTCAATACAAACAACATGGTCAACGCAAAAAAGAGAGGGCGTTTCTGCATGCCAAAAAGTATACCATTAGAGGCTGGCAATGGCTGCATCGAGTCGTTTAAGACTCATTGTCTTTCCGTAGGTTTCAAGTAATTCAAATGGGCTTGGTGACTTTTCTTGGCCGGACAAAGCGACGCGGGCAGGCCACAAGACTTCGCCATTCTGCCAATTCTTTTCAGCAATCCAGGTTTTAATCGTTTGTTCGATCACTGGGCGATTTCCCCAGGTCCAAAATTCTTCGGCTTGGGAATTCAAGAAGTCGCGAAATGCCATCAAGATTTGCTTTGCTGTCTCGCGCGATTGCGTTTTCCAGGTCAAAACAACATCGGTATAGGTTGGCTCTACAAATAATGGTGCGACGCATTCTTGAACTTGGTTCAAACGCTGTAAACGCTCACGAATCAATAATAAAGCGCGATCAAGAATAGCTAGATCATCGATATTGACCGTGGCTAATGGGCGAACAAGATCAAGATAAGCTTCATTTGGAAGCGCGCGCAAATACTGCTCATTAATCCAATCGAGTTTTTCCAAGTTCAAGATTGCACCGGATTTGTTGACATTTTCTAAGGCAAATAAGGAACGCAACTCTTCATGCGTATAAATTTCGCGATCCCCTGTTGGATTCCAGCCGAGCATGGCAACAAAGTTGACCAAAGCTTCAGGCAAATAACCCTTGTCGAGAAAATCTTCTACAGCAACATCACCCTGACGCTTCGAGAGCTTGGAACGATCTGGGTTTAACAGCAAAGGCAGATGCGCAAAACGTGGCGCTTCCCAACCAAAACAAGAAAAAATAAAGAGATGTTTTGGCGTTGATGAAAGCCACTCTTCTCCACGGATTACGTGGGTAATTTCCATATCATGATCATCACACATCGCGGCGAGATGATAGGTTGGAAACCCATCTGATTTGATAATGACTTGGTCATCAATCAATTTCCAATCAAAGGTCACCTGACCACGGATGATATCGTCGATGGTGACACTTCCTTCTTTTGGAAGCTTGAGACGAATGACATGTGCTTCTCCGGCGGCAATGCGCTTAGCTGCATCTACTGGATCGATATTGCGGCAATGACCATCGTACATGGTTGGTTGCTTCATGAGCTGCTGCTCTTCACGAAGCTTGTCTAAACGCTCAGAGCTGCAAAAACAGGCATAAGCTTTTCCCATGGCAATCAGTTGATCTGCATAAGCCCGATGCTTGTCTTTTCGCTTTGACTGGGTGTATGGACCGTGGCTGCCGCGTTCAATTAATTGCCCCGCGTCATTAATCCAAACGCCTTCATTCGCTTGAACGCCACAGCGCTTAAGAGAACGACACAGGTTTTCGGTTGCACCAGGAACAAAGCGACTTTGATCTGTGTCTTCGATGCGCAAAATGAAATCGCCCTCATTTTTGCGGGCTAAAAGCTCATTATATAAAGCGGTTCTGAGGCCTCCGATATGGAGATATCCGGTTGGGCTTGGCGCATAGCGCACACGAAGACGAGGTTGAGACAT
>CAYRRZ010000020.1:0-18052 GCA_964426815.1 uncultured Gammaproteobacteria bacterium
GCCGAGGTAGCTCAGTGGTAGAGCGAAGGACTGAAAATCCTTGCGTCGCCAGTTCAATCCTGGCTCTCGGCACCATCGAGCTTAGCTCGATACAGCTAAACAGAGATCCGGCGCTCAGCGTCGGATTTTTGTTTATGACAAAAAAATTGTCATCATCTATAGACGCTTCTCGTTATTCACGTATCATTCCTTTTATACCTCTATGAAATCCACCCTTGCACGCATTATCACGTTTTTTGGGATTACCGGATCGAGTTTGGTTATGGGCTCGGTCGCTTTGGCGGCCGCTCAACCAAGTCGCGCACTCACAAGCGGCGCTCCGCAACGTTTTGCTTCCTGTTCGGTTTTGAAAAGCCGTATCATTGCGGCGCGACAAGGCTCGGGCGGATACGGAAATTCTTTGTACGCAAAAAGAGCCATGCCGGTCGCGACAACCAATCTTAGTGCAATGGATGCCGCAGTTTCCATCGGTGCAGCTGAGAGCGGAACCAGCGCGCCAAGTGCTCCTCAAACGGAATACTCAACAACCAATGTGCAAGTCCAGGGAGTTGATGAAGCCGATATCATCAAACAAGACGGTGATTTTGTGTATCACCTCACGCAAAATCGTCTTGCCATCACACGAGCAAATCCACCAACCGAAGCTCAGCTCAGCTCGATCACAACGTTTGATTCAAATTTCGCAGCGCAAAATTTGTATATTGAAGGAAATCGCTTAACGGTAATCGGAAACTCTTGGGACAATGGTCCATCACCTGAGCCGATTCCGATGCTGGGTCGACCGGTTACCTCAAAGATGATGCCGATTTGGCGCGGGCGAAATACAACGCGGGTTGAAATCTATGACATTTCAAAACGTGATCAAATTAAAAAACTACGAACACTAGAATTCGATGGGAATATCAGCACTTCGCGTCTTATCAATGGACGGATGTATGTCGTGATGAATAGCTGGTCGAATTGGGAAGATGGTGAGAGTGTGAACTCAGTGAATCTGGTACCGAATTACTCAGATAGCGCAACAGGAAACACGCCACGCGCCATGTTGCCTTGTGGCAATGTCGCCTATTTTGATCGTGGTCCAGCCGATTCATTTGTCGCGATTGCGAGTATTCCGATGAGTGGTAGCGGCGATATTCAGCGCTCGGTCATTTTGGGCTCAAGCGAAACTGTGTATGCAAACCAGGATTCGATTTATGTGGCGCGTCAGGATTGGAATCAAGTTCGCCCTTGGGTAATCGATAGCCTCAAACAAAGCCAGGCCTCTCAAGAAAAAACACAGATCTATGCCTTTACTCTTTCAAATGGAGCTGTGCGCTTTCGTGCAAAAACTTCGGTTCCTGGACATTTGTTAAATCAATACAGCTTGGATGAAGATAAAAACATTCTTCGCGTCGCAACCACCGATGGTCAGGCTTGGAATTCTGAACGTCCATCGACAAGTGCGGTCTACACCCTCAATGCGACAAAGCTCACGTCGCTCGGTTCGGTAACTGGCATTGCGCCGGGTGAACAAATATACAGTACGCGTTTTGCGGGAGATCGACTGTATATGGTTACCTTCAAAAAAATTGATCCCTTTTTCGTGATCGATCTTGCGGATGCGAACAAGCCGCGCATCATGGGTAAACTGAAAATCCCAGGTTATTCTGACTATCTTCATCCGATGGATGCCACACATGTGATTGGTATTGGGAAGAATGCCGTTGATGCACCTGAAACGAGCTTTGCCTGGTATCAAGGATTGAAGCTTGCCGTATTTGATGTGACCAATGTCGAACAACCAAAAGAACTTTGGAAAACCGAGATCGGTGATCGCGGCAGTGACTCACCTGCCCTCCATGATCCTCATGCCTTTTTGTATGATGCGAAGCGCCAGTTACTTGCTCTGCCTGTAACCGTGACCACCCTTAGCCCAGAACAAAGAGCACGCAATTCTGGTAGCGAATACGGAGATGTTAGCTTTCAAGGAGCATTTGTCTTTCGTCTGACGATTGAAAAAGGATTCGAGCTTTTAGGTCGCGTGTCGCACATCGAAGACCAGCAAGCCTATCTCAAGAGTACCCATTGGTTTTCAGATCCGATGCATGCGATTGAACGCGTCCTCTTGAATCGCGAAACCTTGATCACCGCTTCTCAAAGCCAGTTGCAATTCCATCATGTACCTGACTTGTCCGGATACAAAGCCGTGTCCTATCCAGAAACACCACAATATCCATCAGACGTCATTCTGTATTAAGTCCGCGCAAAACCCCTTATGCCTTGCTTAAGGGGTTTTTGAATAGACGCCCATTGACATTTTTCTATTTTTAAGGCAGCATCTTCAGACGTTACGACCTTTCAACCTGTAGATACGGAGGAGTTCCATATGCCACTCATTCTCGGAAGATCCGGTTGTTTTCATATCGCCGGATGGACGGGTGAAGCTACGCTCGCCGAAGCGAAGAAACTCTCGGAGGACGTGAGCTCATTTCGCGCGAGCATCGCTCGAAATACACCTGTTCATGGCGTTTGTATCCTGAGCGATTTGACCAAACCACCCGCAAAAGATGCACGCTCCTACATGGATCAAGAGACCAACATTCTACTTGGTCATCTGGCGACGATAAATTACCTCATCGTAAGCCAGAATCCGTTTCGAAGCGCTGCCTTGATGGCGGTTCTATCCGGTACCTTTCTCATGAAGGGTGTTGGCGGTCGAATTTCGACCTTCAGGGACATAAACAAGCTCGTACAGCACTTCGAGATAAGTGGCTGTTATCAACTTACAACCAAGACCCTGCTCGGTGGTGAACTTGATCGCGTTCTGCGAGAGATGCAGCGCGCCGGTTTATCTCCCCCACCCCACAACCCCTCATCCTGAGGGGCTTTGTTTTTTATACAAAAATCCTCGAGGCTGTACTCGAGGATTTTATTCTTTTATTCGTCACTCATGCCTTGGTCATCTGATTTGACCTCGGCCTTACCTGGCTTATAGACCAAGGTTGCGAGCGATCCTTTTGATTCTTCATCAACTGGGAAGGCAAGCAGGGAAAGTTGTGCGGTTCCTTTTTTGTAGTTTCTCGCTTCGCTTTTACCCATGGTCGTGCTGCTGTCTTCGGTCCAACCCTCTTTCTTTAAGGTGTCGCTATACCAGGTCGCGACTTTTTCAGGATTCATGTCATCAATACCAAGTGTCACCGAGGCTTCTTTGTCACCCGTGCGACCAAGGCTGACGCTCTTGATTTTTGCGCCCGTCAAAATTGGCAGCTCTTTTGGAAAATCTTCTGGAAGCTTCAAGTCTTCGCCAATGGCGACACTGTTCCCTGTTTTATTATCCTTGAATTGCCAGTTATTTCCTTCGGAATCCATTTTTACTTTTCCACCGGTCAATGCACCCACAGTTGATTCAGCAACTTTTTCACCAACCTTTTTTTCTACCTTTTCTTGAATACCCGCTAATGGATTACAGCCAAATCCCATCAATGAAATGGCAGCTGTGGCTGCGATGAGTGGCAAGAGTGAAGTCTTATTTTGCATATGTTTTGGATTATAACATTAATCAAATAATTCCTTTCGCAAACGAGCTTTGATATCGATCCCCTCTTCCATTAACAGATTTTGTACGGCCTCCATAAAACTACGCGAACCGCACATCAAAAACTCCGCTGCCTGCAGATCAGGAACATATTTCAGCAACATGTCTCGATCCAGCCGACGTGATTCGCCATCCCATTCTTGAGGAGACTCGCGTGTCAGGATAAAGACGGGTTTAAATAAGGAGTGTGTCGCGGCTAGTTCGCGAAATTCATGCGCATATGCAATCTCATCTTGAATGCGATTTGAATAAAACAGAACTACTGGACGCGGATCTTTTACCGCAACCAGTGAACGAATCATGCTACGAAATGGGGTAAAACCAACTCCACCTGCAAAAATAACCAAGGGAGCTTGACCTGGTTTTAAGGTGAAGACGCCATATGGCCCCTGAGCTACAACCTCATCACCAACCGCAAGCTTTTCAAGGCGCTTGGTAAAATCTCCATCGATTTTTACGGCGATCTCAAAAGCTGTCTTAGCTTCATGTGGAGCATTGGAGATTGAATATGCACTCTTCCATACCTTTCCTCCGTTTGGATCAGGTAATTCAATCATCACCCATTGCCCAGGGATAAAGTCGAACATTGGCTGTTCATCAGCCGGACAAAAGGTTAATTCAAATTGACCTTGGGCAATTGGTTTATTTGAAATAACTCGATAGTTTCGTTTTTGTGGAAGTTGAAATGCCATATCACAACATAATTTCTTCACCAGAATCTTCAAAAACGCGAATGGCTTGAACCGGACAAGAACGCGCACCCTCTAAGAGAACTTCGCGAACATCCATCAGTGGATTCGAGAGAGACTCGATACATTCACCCGCATGGTTTCGTTTCGCTAGCTCAGGATCTTCATTCAAGATAAATACCTTTCCTTCTTGGTTTAAGCCGAAGGTCTTGGCCGCAAGCGCAACGCAAGACGCGGCTCCGATACAGATATCTTGATCAACGTGGATTCGCATGCCTCAACACTACCTTATGCAAAATAGGCTTTCAATAGCTCATCTTGGGCAAGCAAGGCAACATTCTTTTTATATTGCTTCCAAAAGGTCGGATGGTGAATCTCGCGCACATATCGAAACCAGACTCGTTTGAGACGCGGCGGTGCCTGATGATGCGCTAGTTCATGGCAAATTACGCGTAAAATGGCATCAATTTGCCGATGCTTCATGGTGCGCGGCGTATAGAGATCGACGGTAATCAATTTTTCACCCAACTTGGTATACCCCAAGGCAAGCGAACGCAGCTTCCCCTTGCCTCGCACCCGACGACGAAGCGGTCGCAATTCAAATCCCTCCATTCCTAAAATTTTACAGGAATGTTGAAAGATGTTTTGCACATGTTGTTCGTGCTGTGGATCGATAATGTCGGACATGGAGTATTAAGGTGCAAGATGTCTTCTTTATTCAGCCTTCAGAGCTGCGGCGTATTTTTCCATACAGTCGCGAAGAGCGATGTCGATGGGACGCATCTGAATACCAATTTCGGCGAGACGGGTGTTTTGCATGATGTTATTTGAACGAGCTTTGACGGCGAGCCCCTGTGTCACCAAGTCTTGCTCGGTAATCCACTCATTGGTATGAGCTGGATTCACAAGCTCGGTATACAAAGCCATGAGATCGCGATGGCGCATACTGCCCGGGTTTACCGCATGAAATATACCTGTTGCCTTTTGGGCAGCAATCCCACGAACAACTTCCATTAAATCATCGATCACGGTTACCGAATTCTCGACATCAATAATTTTTGGATAGCTTGCCAATTTGGTAATCAAATTTCGTGAACCCGGCATCGAATCAATCGGCATGCGTAAACGCACGATGGCCGTATTCTCCAATTGTGACAAAACTAATTCTGCGGCGTATTTTGTGCGTGAATAAAATGCACTTGGATTTGCGTAATCGGATTCATGCCAACCGCGCGGATCAGGCGAGGTGCCGTAAAAAATGCATCCCGAAGAAATGTGGGTTAGATGCAAACCAAGATCCTGGCAGACTTCAGCTAAGACCAGGGCCCCTGTTACATTCGAACGGAAGGTGGCGACCTTGTTTGATTCGCACCAGTCGACATTTGGCTTACCCGTCTTCCCCGCAAAATTTACGATAACATCGGGATGAAAGGTTTCAATAGCCTCGCGAACTTCTGCTTCATTTGCGATATTTGCTGTCGACAAAATAGCCCCCGGGGTTGATTCCGCAAAACGCGTTCCGAGATATCCTGGGCCAAAAACAAGTACATTCTGCATAGATGTCTATCTTACACAGAACCCAGGAAAAACAAAAACGGGCATGAATCCCGTTTAAGTGTTTTTTGGAGGCGCTTCCCAGTCTTTGGCTTGAGCTCCAATTTCTGCCCGTTTTTCAGGTGATTGGAGGTCACGAACATTCCGTCCATGCATACTGACAAAGTGTTTGACCACAGCGTCGATTGCTTCGTCCGGATTGCGACCCTTCATGACCGCATTACAGTCATTGCCAAAATCGCGGCAATAAATGGCTTTTAGTTGCTTGATTTCTGCCATATCATATGCATAGCGTGCCAGAATTCAGGTTTTTTGGCAAGATAGAGCAATGATTCTCCCCTCTCTTCGACTTGGACTTGATGAAGCCGGACGCGGCTGTGTTTTAGGACCGCTCGTTGTTGGTTGTGTCGCAGCGACTACTGCGGATCGTGCTTGGTTTTCACGCAATAAGGTTCGCGATTCAAAATTAGTCCCACCGGATGAGCGAATGTGGTTAGCAAAAAAAATTCGTGAACGTTGTTGGTTCAAAACAAGTCATGCTTCTCCAATAGAGATTGATCGCGCCGTGAGAGATCGCTTGCGAACCTTGAATGGTCTTGAGCGAGAGCAAATGGAATCACTTCTTCAAGCCGCTTGTAGCGCGCATCCAATGCAAACACTCCAGGTCATGATTGATGCACCGAGTACAAATCCGATGGCTTTTATTCAAAAAATAAAGCAAGACATTTCATGGCCCGAAACGCATCTGCTGCAGGCAGAGCATCGCGCAGATGCGCGCTATCTGGTGGTAGCGGCCGCGTCGATCATTGCGAAACAAGAAAGAGAAGATGCGATCGAGCAATTAAAAAAAGAGTTGGGTGAAGATTTTGGCTGCGGCTATCCGCATGATGCGCGTACCATTGAACACCTTTCACACTGTGAACCTCAGGCACCCCATGTACGGTGGACGTGGAGCACGGCGCAACGTACAATTGGACTGCGTTAAGTTCGATCGTTCTTTCTCACACAAGGAGTGTGGCATGACATTGCCCGCAAAACCCGCAACACAAGAAACCTCTCTTGCTGTGCATCAGAGCGGGTTTAGGCCAGCAGTGCGCCAACGCCCTCTCACGCCGCCAGAGCATTTGCTCAGCGCGCTCATCGACCGCCTGCAGTTTGTCGGCTGTCTGACGCCCGACATCATGTCTCGTCATTTGACGACCGATGTGATCGTGAGAGCCACTGCTGAACGGCCTTCGCTCGTACGGATTCTGTTGGAGCATTGCTCGCCCATTCCCGTTGATCTCCTTCGGGATGAGACGCGAGATGATCTGCACCGCTCCCTGCTCAAGCTCGCCTTGATCGATCCGGAATACGACTTCAAGCTCATTGATGTCTACCAAGAAATTCCCTGCGATGTCTGGGTTCGAGAAATCGAACATTGGCGTCTTTGGTCGATGATCTTGGCTACATCGTGGTGGGAGAAGCCCCCTTCGGTCACGACTTCGGCGTGTAACGCTGCTCTGCAACACATCATTGAACAAGAGCTCCTGGATAGCCAGAACCTGCTCCTCTTGCTCGGCGGTGAACAAGAGCTAGACAGACGCTACCATGAGTCCGGCGTGAAGTGCCGTATGTCGCACCGGCTCGCAACAAGCCTCGTCCGAGAGCTCTATGAGCCTGACGAGATCCACTTCAAACTGCTCGTGCCTCTGGCCACTCAGTTCTTGTGGAATGAAACGCATTACACCCCTGATGAAACCCCCACGAATCCGGCCATCCGGAAACCTACGGAGGGTGAAATTCACGGCTATGTAACCGACCCGCCTCGTTCATCACCATGAATGAGACCGCCGCCTGCTGCACCAGGCGGCTTTTTCGTTTGCAACAAATACTTGACTGGATAAGCAAATACTGGCAGCTCTGTATAAGGTACGGAGCCCACAAGGAGTTTTCCATGAATCACTGGTATCGATTTTTTTCCGTTAACATTCTTCCTCTCGTCGTGGCATGTGCGGGAGAAGACATGATCCACACATCTGACGACTTCGCGGCACCGACGGTGTCGGCACAGCAAACCCATCGCATCACTGGGGCGATTCAATCCCAGCCGTATTCCATGTCATCCCCTCTTCCTGCGGCACAATTGCCGGCATCAGGAGTGATTCGGATGGATGAAGTGACGGAATGGACAACGGACATTCATATTTCGACGGGGTGCGAATCTTCACCCGAGATGTTCACGGTTACCAAGGGTCATGGTGGCCCGGCCGACTGCGAATCTTTGAGCGCCATCCCGGCGATGGACAATACTGAAGACTACTTCGACAGTGGTGGATGGCTCACCTGGTCTTCAAGCAATACTGATGTCATCACGGTTGAATGTACTCAAGCTTCACATGGACGAACCTGCTGGTTCACGAGCTATGCTGACTTGTTCGACGCTCCAGATGGCATTGAGCCCTGGTCAACCATTGCGGTCTGTTCAAAGAATGCATGTCCGCCTCAACCCTCAGATCCGATCTGCAAGTCTTCGTACTGCATCGAGTTTGAAGTGACATCGATCTTGTCTGTCGAAGGCGAATGGATGGTCATGCATGACTTTGGCAAAGAGGATTTCAGCTTTCAGCCAGAACAAGATGGTCGTCGCTTCAAGGACGAATGGACGAGCGTCAGAAATGGCCTCGTAAGCGAGGCGACGGCTCGCTTTGAGGCAGACAATATCCTCTACAAAGGCATTATCTTGCCAGACCGGAAAACCATGTATGGCTCAGCTTGGGAAAGCGCGAGCATGACCTATGTGGGCAGCTGGATGGCCAAACGCGAATAACCTTACTTTTCGCCCCGCACCATATGATGCGGGGCTTTTTGTGTGACTTGCCTTGGCGCTCAAACCTGTTTACACTCGGCCATATCTCTGCGCGTGTAGCTCAGTGGTAGAGCAGGTGTCTTATACACACCTGGTCCTTGGTTCGATCCCAAGCACGCGCACCATATAAAAACCCACCTAAGTCGTGGGTTTTTATATATACTGGAGGAATATAGATCGTCGATTCTTGTGGTATGCGCCAAAACTCGCTATCTTATGCCGAGCACATTGGAGGTATTCATGGCATATCCGATTTCTGATTTTGTACGACTCGATCTTGCTCACATCGAAGAGCGCCCAATCTGCGCTCATTGCAAAAAGCCGATTCAGAGTCAGGATGGCGTCGAGAAACGCTTCATCGATTCGGAGCGTGTGCACGAAGATTGCTATTTCGATGCACTCGGAAAAATCACTGAACAATGTCCGATTGGACTTCCGACTCGTCGAGGCTAGCCTCGACGAGTCTATGCAAAGAGCGCCCTCATCAGGCGCTCTCTTTTGTTTGCGCTTTTATTCGCGTTCGATGAGTCTTTCGAGATCAACGGTTTCGTCGATGCGGATTTCATCGACAAATTCTTGGATGTGACTAACGAGAAGCATGGCGCCCTTGTATTCATTCAAGGCTTTGGCGATAACTGGAATGTGACGGAAGTTGATGTGATTGGTTGGCTCATCGAGAATCAAGAGACCTGGTTTCAAGAGGAAAAATTGCGCATAGCAGAGCAAGCCTTTTTGACCTTCGGACAAGCTACCAACCGGGTGATGCAATAAGCGAGATGGGAGCAAGAAACGCGCGGCTGTTTCATACACTTCTTCTTCATCTGGATGACCGTCACCGGTTTCGGTCAAAATTTCGAAAGCGGTTTTGGAAAAATCCAAACCAGAAAAATCTTGGCGATAGTAGCCGATACGAACGCCTTCAGCGATTGTCGCGCCATTAGCGGCGCCGCTCGCGATCGCTTGAAGAAGCGTGCTCTTACCGATGCCATTTGGACCCGTTAATAAGACATGGGTATTTTTGCGCACTTTCAATTCGAGTTCGCGGGTGATCGGTGTATTCTTTTTTAAGAGATCGACCGAGGTGAGCGTCAAAATTGGTTGCGGAAAATCCTGGGCTCCAATTTCAAATTCTCCGAGCGTGCGATCTTCTTGACGCACATCGACAATATTTTCTTCGGCTTCTTCGATGTCTTCGCGGAGTTTACTTGCGAGCTTACGCATCTTACCTCCTTTGTTTGCAAAGAAGTTCACTTTGTCTTTTTTGTCTTGGATTTCTTTTAAGAGACGCGCATTCTTCATGCGATCACGTTCAACCTGGGCAGCGATTTCATTGACCACATCAAGATAGTCACCAACAAATTGATCCACCTTGTGACGACGCGCATCAAGATATAACACGCCATCCGTGAATGAATTCAAAAAATTTGCATCATGCGAAATCACGATACAGGTTTTTTGATAGGCCATGAGGAAAGCCGTGAGATGCCAAATTCCTTCGACGTCCAAATTATTGGTTGGCTCATCAAGCAGCAAAACGTCTGGCTCTTGAATCAAGGCATAAGCCAAAAGCAAGCGCGCTTGCTGACCTCCAGAACACTTGTCGATCTTGCGATCGAAATCGATGGTTAAGTTGACGATTTCGAGGACATCCTTAATGCGCTTATCAAGGTCGTATAAGGTTTGGTCAGGAAAAGCGGTTTCAAAGTATTCGTGAATGGTAAGTGGCAAAAATTCTTTTGCCATGACCTGTTTTTGCTGCGCAATACTCGCTCCGTGAGAGATGCTAATCGTTCCTTTGATCGGCTTTAATTCACCGGTAATCATCTTAAAAATGGTGGACTTTCCAGCTCCATTTTGTCCCATGATGGTGATTTTTGCGCCTTCGCGAACGGAAAAGCTCGCCTCTTCCATCAGAAGATGCTTTTCATCATAGCCAAAGGTGACGTCGCTAAAGCGAACGATAACGGATCCGTGTTCCATATGTGCGCGGAGAATAGCGGAAAAAGTGAAAAGAATCAAGACTTATCCACCCATTCTCTCCCCGATCAGCTTTTTTAGGTCTTCTAACCCTTCTCCACTATGTGCTGAGACGAAAACAGGCGTGTATTTTTTGTACTTTTTGAGCAAGGTTGCACGTGGAATTTTCTTCACGATATCAATTTTGTTGAAGACGAAAATTGTCGGGCGGTCGATGACTTCGAGACCTTTTAGCACCTCTTCAACTTCAGCGATTTTTTCATGAATAAACGGATCGCCAATATCGATCACATGAAGCAAGAGGTCCGCGTCAACGGTTTCGTCGAGCGTAGAACGAAAGGCTTGGATCAGTTGCGGAGGAAGATCCTGGATGAAGCCGATGGTGTCGGACAAGAGAATTTCTTGTTTGATCTCGGGCATCCAGAGTTTTGAGACGCGGGTATCGAGGGTTGCAAATAAGGCGTCTGCGACATAGGCCCCTTTGCGAGTCAATGCATTTAGGAGCGAGGATTTTCCGGCATTGGTATACCCAACAATGGAAGCGGTTTTGAAACCAACGCGACGACGATGTTCGCGATGAACGCGGCGTGATTGAGCGGCCTGTTCAAGATGTTTAACGACCGTTTTTTCTTGCTCGAATAAATGCCGCTTCATCATTTCGGTGTTCGATTCACCTTGGCCACCACGACCACCAATACCACCCGCTTGCTGCATCATTTCCATGCCCATGCCGAAAATACGCGGACCCATGTGGCGCAAGGCAGCTAATTTGATTTGCAGTTTTGCTTCGGATGTTTTGGCGTGTTTTTCAAAGATCTTCAAAATGAGATCAACCCGATCCCAGACCTGAAGCTTTTCTTTGCGTAGACGTTCGCCGATCGCAAACATCTGCTTTGGTTTAAGGAGATTATTAATAATCAATAATTCTGCCTTCTTTTCTTTAGCGATTGTAATCGCTTCTTCTAATTTTCCTGGGCCGATATAGGTATTGTAATCCGGAACACTTCGTTTTTGGATTACTTCAACTACAACCAAGCCGCCATAGGTTTTGGCGAGCGAATCCAGTTCTAAGATGCGACGAGCCGCAATTTCTTTTGGCATGTCGGTTGGAATCACATCAATTAAGACAACGTGAGGTGTTTTTGAGACTCTCATATACAAAAACCCGTCCCAACTCGTGGAACGGGTTGTGGATTTCGATCAGTAATTTAGCGAGCTGCGCCTTCGGTCGTACCACCTGAAGCGGCACCGGCTGCTGCTGGAGCAGCACCTTGCTTTGGAGGAACCATCATCCCGTCGCCCTTTGGCATTTCAGCCTGCATACCTGAAACGAGCATGCGAATTTCTTCTAACGCACGATCAATTTTGCCCAAGCGCTGCATCACGCGCTCGACATCGGACTTACTTGCTGCGAGATTACCGCCCGTTGGAGCTGCCGCTGCTGGAGCAGCATCAACGTGATTAAATGCAATAACGGAGCTAAAAATGATCGCGAAGGCAGAGGCACCAACAGCCGCCCAAATGTGCTTTTCCATCATGGCATTGTGACCGGATGGTTTTGCAATTGGCTTAGCCGTGGAAGGGACAACTTTTGTTTTCATGGGTGTGGTGAACTATTTTTTAGTGATGTTGTGCGGAGTATACCATACTCGCCTATTTGGCGGCGAGCACCATCTGCGTATGACGCATTAAGGCCGGACGCACCAGGCGCAGCTTGGTGACATATTGCATGGTTTCTTTTTTCAAACGCGAGCGTTCTCGTACATGCAAACGTTCAGCGGCGTCTAAATTTTCCTCCCAAACGGCCATGGCTTTTTTCACACGTGATGGGCCGCCATTATAGGCAGCTGCCACAATTTCTTGTGTAAAACTTGGGAACAAATGCGCCTTATCACGCGTCTCGCGAGGAAACTGAGCTAAGAGATAGTCTAGATATACAACTTGTGCAGTGAGCGAATTTACCGGATCGCGCATGGCTTTTTCAAAATCTGGCTCTAGTTTCAAATCGGGATACAGACGAACCATGCTGGCATAGGTACTCGGAATGAATTGCACCAAGCCTAAAGCGCCAGCCGATGAACGCGAATAATCATAGGCATCTTCTTTATTTAACGCCATAGTGACCAAGAAGCGCTCAACTTGGCGCAAGGCATCAGCCTGGACACTCGTATTATCCACATGCTCAATCATTAAGATGAGTTTCGCCAATTCAAGATCGGTTGCTTCGGCGAGCGTTTTTTCTGGAAATGCTTTTGAGTGCGCACTGCTCTGCTTTAAACGCTCAAAGACCTGTTCATAGACATGATCAACATATGCTGAACCAGCCATAACCACATCTGGTTGATGAATGGCCGCTGAATATGGCGCGTATATCACATCCGTATTTTTATAGGATGGTTTTTTCTTGGTGCCGACCGAGGTTGTGATTGGATATCGAACAGCGAGCACAACTTCGCCCTTGTCTGAAACGTAGGCGGAATTTACGCCATTCGCGAAGGTGACTCGTAGACCAGAAATATCCCCCTCGATAACCTTCATCTTGGTACCATTTTTTAAAATGGTGATGCTGCGCAAGGCGTCGGTTGTTTTATTCCAAACAATCAGTTCAACCTGTTTCCAATCGCTATCTTCCGTTGTCATTGTCACGGTCAATTTTGGTTGAAGCAGGGCGCGCGCGCGTTCAATCGCCTGCTCTATCGGACTTCGGACCGAGATGGCCGATGTTGGCTCAATTGGCTCTGGAGTAGCTGGCGCAGCTGACAATGGACCAACTACCTGCAATAACTCTTCTAAGGTTGGTTTAATGGTATTTGTGCCTGGATGAAAATAGCTTCCATCCTTCATTTGAAAAACACCCGCCGGAAGTTCAGCCGCAAAAACACCCGTAACTGGTAAGCAAAGAGCACTAAACAGACTCAAAACAGCAAGGCTTCGTTTATACATATGTATAGCGTAGCAGACGGGGCCTTATTCTTTAAAGCCACCCGCTTGGATATGCCACAAATCCTGATATTTCCCGACTTTTTTGGTTAATTCTTCATGCGACCCTTGGTCGGTGATTCGACCATCTTCCATGACGATGATCCGATCCATATCCATAATGGTGGATAAACGGTGGGCAATCACAATCACGGTTTTATTCTGCATCAAGGTATGAAGCGCGTCTTGAATGAGATGCTCGGATTCTGAATCAAGGGCGGAGGTTGCTTCATCCAAAATAAGAATTGGCGCGTCTTTGAGAATGGCGCGTGCAATGGCAACACGCTGACGTTCACCGCCGGATAATTTTACGCCACGCTCACCCACCAAGGTGTCATATCCTTCTGGTAGTTTCGAGATGAATTCGTGGCAATGTGCTTTTTTGGCAGCGATCACAATTTCTTCCATGGTCGCATCCTGTTTTCCATAGCAAATATTTTCTTTGAGCGAACGGTGAAACAAAGCTGGGTCTTGCGGAACCAAGGCGACCTGTTCACGCAAACTCGTCTGAGTGACTTTAGAAATATCCTGTGCATCAATGGATACTTTTCCTTTCTGCACATCGTAATAGCGCAGGATGAGTTTTACGACCGTGCTTTTTCCGGCTCCTGACGGACCAATGAGAGCGATTTTTTCTCCTGGTGCGATACGCAAATCAAAACCCGAAATAATGGTTCGACCACTATAGGAAAATGTAACTTGTGAAAAATCTACCGCTCCACGCGATACCTTGAGCGGTTTGGCGCGCTTCGCATCGCGCACTTCAATGTCGGATTTTAAAATTCCAACAATTTCAGAGGCTCCGGTTAGGGATTGAATAAATTGACGAAAAGAAAAACCAATAAAGAATAGCTGCTCCATCAAAACCATCACCAAGCCCTGCAATAAAACAAAATCACCTACCGTCATTTGTCCCTTTGACCAAAATGCCAAGGCGACAAACAATAATCCGGCATTTAAAACAGCGGATAAAATATCGGTCAAACTCAGTCCGTGCTCGGATTTCTTCCAGGCTGCTTTTTCAGCATAAGCCCGTTCTTTCAAAGCGAGTTTGAATTTGTCCGATTCTTGTTGTTCGGAAGAAAATGATTTGACGGTGATAGCATTCGTCACAATGTCTGCCAAAACTCCTGAAGCCGTACTCTGTGCCCGACTTCGTTCTTCATCCGTCGGAATTTTCCAGCGTGTAATCAAGATATTGATCGCGATGATCACTGCAATCCAGAGCGCGACGGCAACTGAGGCAATCGGCTTGATGAACAATAAACCAACAATGACCGTGATTGCTGAAGCTACGCCCGGGAGAATGCTCCAAAAAAAGGCCCCGTGAATGCTGTCATAGGTGTCCCCAAGTTTTGAAATACGCCGTACCACGCTCCCCATGTGTTCATCCGCAAAAAATCCATAGGATTTTTTGAGCACACCACGCAAGCCAATATCCTCAAGTTCAGCCGTGATGCGCGGTACCATGCGCGTTGATGCATAACCGGTGGCGCGCATCGCGAGACCGCTCGCCAAACGCAATAACCCGACCGTAAAAATAACCGTTACCAATCCTGATGCATTGGCCGCCGATGGCTGCAGTGAGGATATTCCATCGATAAACTTTTTCATCACTACCGGACCAAGCAAGTTCAAAACTTGAGACAGAACGATAAAAAAGAACATCCATGTAAAAAACCACCAGTGCTGTTTTACGTGTTGAAACACAAACCACAGTACCTCGCGTGGCGTAGCACTATAGATTTTTCCTCCTTTTTTGTTTTCTTCAGACATGTTGTTCAGAAAAGTATAGCACCCAGGTGACCCATTCGTGGATTGACTCTTGTTTCTTTTTTTGATATCCCTAGCCTGTTCCTTACCCTCTTCAAAACCCCTGCACCGACTGGAGTCATCATGAATCCTCCTCATCTGGGCGTTCATCCATTCAATGTGCTCCCCCTTGGCGCAAATGCGCAACTCGCCGCACAGCATTATGCAGATGCAAGCGGATATGACGAAGCGGCTCGCCCTGGTGGTCACATTTGCTATCAACTCCCCGAGCGGACACTCGGTTTGCTTCGCCCCCTCCTCTACCAAAGCGATCGCGTGCTCGATCTTGGCTGCGGAAGCGGCTTGGTGGGTCGCGCGCTACTTGCGAGTGGTCACACCATTTGCTTGACGGGCGTTGACTGCTCGCCACAGATGCTCGACATGACTCATGCCGCCGGTTACAAAAACCTGTTCTTGGGAGATATTCCCCAGGTTGTAAAAGACCTGTTGGGCACGGGACGCTCGTATGAGTTGGCTGTGGCGATCGGTTCGCCATATTACCTCACTCCGAATGAGCTCTCGCGAAGTCTTCATCTTCTGATGGCGATGTGCCGCAAAGGGATCTGCCTGAGCCTAGAGCAGCTGACGCCTACGTTCATTCAGGCCGTAGATGAAAAGCTCCATGGTAAAGGACCGATGATCTACGATCATTCGCGCTTCTTCGAAACCTTCCGTGTGAATCCGGACTGGAAGCTCACATTGGAGCCCGAAGATCGTCCGGCCTGGATCTCCCCTTCGACCGGCATCCAGATCATGGCAAAACTCGCCTTGCTGCAACGGAACCGCTTCCCACACTCGATCTAAAGTGTGGGATTTTTTGTTTGCGATGGATTGACACAAAGCCCTACATTTGCTATGGATTCTGAGCGGAACCATCCGTAGATTGGAGATTTGTATGTCGTCCTTTTCAGAAGAACAGCGAGCTTGTTTTCGTGAGATGCCACCCATGCTGCAGCGCGTTATGGGTTGCCTGGTTGGTGTTGCCATCGGCGATGCTTTTGGGATGCCGTGGGAGCTGTGCTCGCATGAAGAGATCCAAGAGCTTACCAGTGGCAAAGGCGTGACCGGATTGCAAGACATTCCGGCAGGCAAACAGCGCAAGATCCCTGATCTGCGACAGATCAAGCTCGGTGAAACCACCGACGACTGGATGCTGACGCGAGTCGTGGCCGAATCCCTGATCCGTTGTCGCGGGGTCGATCTGTATGATCAGGCCCTGGCACATGTGGGAGCGTATGAAACCTCGACCTTGGGTTGGGGCGGAACCACCAAGGACTCGATCGCTGAACTCAAACAGTGGTTCGATTCACGTGGACGCCAGGGTCGCTCCCCTCTCGTGCCGGCCCATTTCACTACCTCGAATCGCGGTACGGGCAATGGGGTGCTCATGAAAATCGCTCCCGTTGCCTGCATGCTCCAGCTCGGCGGCGCGTCGCTTGCCCCCTTGGCGAGCATTCGAGGCCTGGAGCAGCTGACGCATGGCGATACGAATGCCGTCGGCATCGTCAGCTTCCTGATCTACTGCCTTCGCGAATCATTCAGCTCTCGGATGCTGCCGATTACCGAGGTACTGCTAGCTGACGCAAACCTTGGTTTGAACCGGGTGGGGCATGAATTCGAAAATGAGGTCAGCCCCGAACAAGGATTCCCCTCAGCTGCGCATGTACGAGAAGTCTTCGGAACTTCTTCACGGGCGAGTGAATCCGGACCGTTCTCGGTTGCAACCATGCTGCGACATCAGCAAGATTTTCGCGGCGGCATTCTCGAAGCGATCAATGCCGGTGGTGACACCGATACCAATGCCGCGATCGTAGGCGCGATGATTGGTGCCCAGGTCGGCTTCGACGGAATTCCGGCAGATTGGATCGACCAGATTCCGGACGCACAGGTCGCGATGGATGTTGCGCACCGTCTGTACAAAACCTTCGCTCGCACGCGAGCCGACTCATTACCTCTCCCCCAAAGTTCATCAGAGCGACGGGGGATTTTTTGTTATTTCAGAATGCTCCCTGTTTCGACGGCTTCAAATGCACTGCCTGGAATCGCTTTTAATTGATTCAACTCTGCGTCTTTCCAGCGCGGATCAGTAGCGCCTTGAAAAAACCACGACGATCCATTGTCAGCCAAGATGAGGCCATAGGTTTTCATGGCTTCGGCAATTACTTTTGCTTGACCGGTTAATTTGGAGATATCGAAATTTGATTTGAGACGGACGCGCAAACCCATTGGCGGCAAGTTCGTATCAATACTGCCTGCAAAATGTGTCGCCGGAAGAATGTAGCCACGCTGGGTGCGTGAAGCAGTGAAACGAATCGCATGATTGATTTTGCCAGTGGCTACTTCTTCGTATTTCACCAAGCCTGGATAGATTGGGAGACCGGCTGCATCTGCTGACGTCCAACCAGCGGGTCGGAGTGCATTTGATTTGAGATTGAAGATGGCGCCTGAAGCGGCAGCCCAGCCATTCCCGTCTTTTTGTGCATTGTATAATTCATACAATTTGCAGCGGAGTGGATGAAGAACAATGACATGTGCGTCACCGCCTGATTCAATTTTTGCCGAATCCGGAATTGGATATGGTCCGGAATCACTTTCATCGCCATAGTCGGTAAAGCG
>CAYRRZ010000021.1:0-17188 GCA_964426815.1 uncultured Gammaproteobacteria bacterium
AGGCCTACGGCTAGCGTAAAAACCGCCGCTATAAGAACGGTGGTTTTTCGGGCGGTTTTTTCTTGGTCTTTGTCCAAGAAATCGATTTTAAGACGGTCACGCATGGGCAGAGAAAAACGAAGAACGAATTGAAGGCATCCTAGCAGAACCGGAGACATTTGGCGAGAGCGGGGAGGAGAGGGAACGAAGCTGTCTCATGTGCTATACTTTGCCCAACGTATGCGACAAGCCCTTTTGCGATTTGGATCTTCATTGAAGCGGCGCTTTTTAATCCCGCGTGACAAGATGGAATCACGTCTTGGAATGATTGGGGCTATTTTTGGAACATCTTTTTTGACTTGGCTTTTGCCAAAGATGGTCTGGGCACAGACGGGAAATGCGGCAACGGATGCCAAATCCGCAGCAGCTAGTGTTTCTGCTATTGGGAGTGGTTTAGCGTCTTCGCCAACCGTTGGTGCTTTGGCTGATGCGGCGGCACCTATTTTCAATATCGTGGCAACCATGGTGGCGTCATTTTTGTATCTGATTATCTACGCCTTGATTTTTGTTAATACCTTGATTACGGATTTGATGATTCGTGTCGCTCAGTACAATAATTTCGTGAATGCCAAGCCGGTTCAAATGGGGTGGCCTTTGATCCGCGATGTCTGCAACATGTTCTTTATCGTGGTGCTATTGCTTATCGCTTTCAGTACGATTATTGGGTACAAGCCGTTTCATTTTAAGGACAATTTGCCAAAATTATTGTTGTACGCGGTATTGATTAATTTTTCGAGAACTTTAATCGGATTATTGATCGACTTTTCACAGGTGGTGATGCTGACCTTTGTCGTCGGTTTTAAGGATGCGGCTTTTGGAAATTTTGCAAAAGCATTTCAGGTTCCAAATTTATTGAGTTTGAATGCGCAGGCTTTTTCGGGTGGTGGAGGTGGGCTAGCGACCACGAGTAATATCATCGTGGCTTTGTTGTTTGGTATTTGGATCATGACGATTGCGATGACGGCATTGGTCATCATGCTGATTTATTTTATTGCTCGTATTATCAGCTTGTGGGTTTTGCTTATTCTTTCGCCTTTGGCGTTTTTTGCTTTGGGTGTGCCAAGCAAGATTGCAGGAGCACTTGGCCCAGTGAGTTCGTTTTGGAAGCAATTGTCCGCTTGGTTAACGGGTGGTCCGGTCGTTGCGTTTTTCTTGTGGCTAGCTCTGGCTGTTATTCAAAGTAGTGATAGTCCATTTGCGGATGTGGGTGGCGTTGGAAAGAACACCCAAGAAGAAGCAGCTGTTCAAGCGGTGATTACCGATATTGGTAAGCCAGAGAATGTATTGAATTTTATCGTGTCGGTGGCTTTCATGTTGATTGGCGTTAAAACCGCGGTCGATGTGTCGCAGCAAGCAAATCCGATGTTGGGTAATTTGGCAAAGAATTTGAATTCAGGTGGTGGTGTTGCTTGGAGAAGTGCCAAGGCATTGGGTCGTGCTCCTGGCGCGGCTCGTTCTGCTGTCGGCACGGCAGCTCAGCGTGGGGTTAAGTTGGCTTCGTATATTCCTGGAAGTAAGAATGCAGCCAGCTATTTGAATCAACAAGCAGGTCAAGATAGTAAGTTTGGAAGCTTGTTACGTGGTACCGGTGTTGGTGGTGCAGCTGGTAGTCTCTTGCAAGAAAGAGGCATGCGTGAAGATGAGCGTAAGAAGGCTGCTACTAAGCGTGTTGATGAACAGACGAAGGGTTTGAGCGAAAAAGATGCAACAAATCGATTATCCGCTATTCGGAGAGGTGAGGCTTCTTCGACTCGTTTAGGGAAATGGATAGATGAAAAGCGTGAGTCGATGGGTATTCAGAATTTTGATGGAAGTATTGCAAATTCAAAAGTTGCACTTTTAGCTGTTTCAAAAAATGGAGCCAAGGCGATTGGGAAAGAGTATGAGGATTCTCCAAGAAAAGGAAATTTATCTAAGGATCAAATTGATGCGCTTAAAGCATCCCAGGTAAAACAAAGACAGGGTTTAATGTTGGATCAGGCTGAAACGGCTGCAAAAGCTGATGATGATACAGCGACACTTGATGCGATTAAGGCAGAACGTCATAAGGATCCTGGTTTGATGAAGTATGCACAAATGGGATCAGAAATGTCAGGCATTGATCCAAAGGGAATTAAGCCAGAAGCATGGGGCGATAATGCCGTATTTTTGTCATACATGAAGGACAAGAATTTGATTGGAACGGATGGAAGATTGAATGCCGGGTATAAAGATTCTGCAGACTGGAAGAGTATTTCGTCAGGTAATGGTAATGGGGCTCGTTTAGCCCGCGCTCAGGCAAAGCGTTTGGAAACGGCAGCTGGGCAAGATGATGCTCGAGTTCTGATGGCTGCAATGAGTGATACGGCGACGGAAGAGGAAAACATTGCTGCGAATAATCGTCGTTCGGTTTCTAAGATGAGCGCGAATGGTCAGGCGATATCGAGCGCGCCTTGGATTCAGCCAGCAACTGGTGATTTTGAGGCAACGAGTCAAAATTATGCTGACTTTATGGGCGAATCGCGTCGCGTCGCGAACTTTGCCGATTTGGTGTCGCGTTTGCCAGCTGAAACGAGAAATGTGGTTGTTAATGCCATGGGTGGTGATGATAATACGCGAAATGCTCGTGCATCTCGATTTTCTGCGCCACTATCTGAGACGCAGGCGACGGTTTTGGCATCGGCTGGACCAGCGATGCAAGAAGCGGCTGGAGGGAGAAACTTTAGCGCGGATCACATTGGTCAAATGTATCGTGCACAAGCTGCAGGGGTTTCAACCTCCGCTCTGGGCGTTGTAAATGCTGATGGTGGCGTTGATAATGCAGGAGGCTTGGCTATTCAAGGGATTTTGCGTAAGGCTTTTGAAGAAGCGGCTACAGATGATTTGAATCAACAGATCACGGCTGCACAGGTCTTTGCAAACTTGGATAATTCAGCTTTGCGCCAAGGCGGTTCAGCTGCGCATCAAATTGTGCAAAGTATGAATTTGAATTTGGCAACGGAGGATGGCGAGAGGGGCTTTAAGCAGGCTATTTCGGCTTCAAGCCCTGACCAGGTGAAACAGATTAAGGCGCATATTCAAGAAGTGGTGACTGCGGCAAATCGGGCTCGTCAAAAGCCGGTTGATACGCGTTCAAGCTATGAAACCGAAGCGATTACATTCCAACAGCAATTATCGCAGAGCGAAGATAAGGTTATTCGTGGTTTAGTTGGAAATGAGAAGGGGACTGGTCGAAGAAGAGGCGGAGGAGGCGGAGGTAGAGCCTAGGATTCAACATAAAACAATATGCCCCGTCCGTCCTTTGGTAGTTTTGCAGACATGCCGGTTGGCTTGAGGCGTTTTCTATTTTCAAAAGAATTTTCTGGTGCTGATAAGACTCTTGAAGAGACGTATCACATTCCAAAAGAACTGTTTGAAAAAGTGGGGGACGCCATCATGGATACGATCTTTAATGATTTGTCTTTGGCTGAGGGTGTGGCTGCTATTCGGCAGATTTTGGTTCCGGCTGCTTTAACCGAAGAAATGTGGAAACCGTTTTTGATTGAATTGGTGCGATTAGAGTTTTGGCCTATTCGTGATTTGTTTGGAGAAGAATTAAGTTTTTGGTTAGCAGAACAGCAGATTGGAACCGGTGGATGGCCGATGCAGCGCGTTTTGCTTAAGCCATTAACTTATTCATCCGCGGCAACAGAATTGGCTCAGAGAGCTGGATTTTCGATCATGGGTTCACAATTGCGTGAACGTTTGCGTGACTTGATCGTGAGTAAAATCAAGGGCGTGCGTATTGATGCACAAATCCGGGAGACGCTCATGCGTCAGCAGGATTTTGGTGGGATTGGTTTAGACGCGCGTCAGGCGGATGCGACGATTGCTGCTTTGAATGAATTATTGCAAACGGTTGAGGTATTGTCTGAATCAGAATATGCAGATTGGCTGACGGAAGAAACCCAAAAACAATCTGAGGCGACCGTGTCTGAAGAGAATGGTTCGAGTTCAGATGAGGATGACCCAGAAATTTCGGCGATTAAGACAAAGATGAAGGCGCAGCCAGCGACTCCGCCATCGATTTTGGATCAGGCGGTGCAACAAGCCTTGTCTCAGATTCGCGACAAGCCAACAGATGAATATTTGTTACGACGCATGCAAAATGTGATTGCTTCGCGTTTGCGAGATGTGCGTAATTCGCTTGAGATGCGTCAGATTTTAACGCGTGATAGCAAGGTTGGTGGTGTTGGGATGACGGCTGAACAGGCAAATGCAGCGGTTGAGGTGGTTGAGGCGGCGTATCAAGCTTCGCATACATCCATCATGGATGATGAAAAGAAAAAATTAGAAACGCAAATGGTTTTTCAGCAGCAGAAAATTGAAGAACGAAAAAAGCGAGAGGCTGAAGAACATGCACGTTGGTATCAAGAAAAGATTTTGGCAAAAAAGCAGGCAGAAGAGCGCCAAACCCAAGCCGCGGATCAGTTTCGTAAACAATATGCGGCTGGTTTGAATTCGTCTCCTGCACCGCAAGCGGCTCCAGTGGCTTCGATGGCTCCGGTTGATGCCAAGGAACAGCATCTCGAACAAAAACGGTTTGGGAGTATGGTTCAAGCGGTTCAGGTTGGAGCTCAGCCCATTGGGCAGGCAGCAGCGGTTGATGTGGCTGCTCGTCCAGAGGTGAAGATTTCGGCCGCAACCACGCCGATTAAACCACGAATGGATGGTGTTGTTGCTCCGCCAGTTTCATTGGTTGGTCCGACGAGTGCTGGGCCAAAATTAATGGGATTGACTGGGGAGTTGTCTGAATTATCGCTGACCGAATTTAGACGCATGGCAAAAACACCGGATGAAGCAGTGGAGAAGATTTTGCAAAAGGTTGAAACTTTAGGACAAGAGTCATTTGAACGACGCGTTGAGGGTGTGCGTGCTTTTCAGGCATCTCCTTTGCAGGGGTCGTATATGGCTTTGGTGGCTGAATCGTTTCGATCGGGTAAGCCCGTGGCCGCATTGGCAGATGAAAAACGAGCAAAGGGAGAGAACACGCTATCGCCCACAGAAATTTCGGCTATCCTTACCTTGAATAGTAAGCTACACTTCTAACATGCCGGATAAGTTCATTGTGCCGCAGTTCATTGATAAAGAGGATCAAATCCTTGGGCCGATTACGGTACGTCAATTTTTAATCATGTTGGTTGGATTCTTTTTGATTTTTATTGCTTTTAAGTTGTTAGCCTTTGTTCCTTTTTTGTTTGTCACGGTGTTGATCGCGGCTGTTGGTGGAACATTTGGATTTTTGAAAATTAATGGTCAACCATTCCATGTGTTTTTTGTGAATGCTTTGCAAACGGTATCGCGTCCGGGTTTGCGCAATTGGGATAAACGTCCGACGGATGCCGAATTGCGTGCTTGGATTAAGCGGGATGATGTGGTGGCACCGACCGTGGTTTCACAGCAAAAACCGCGTCCTGAAAGTAGTAAATTGCGTGATTTGACCTTGGTCGTTAATACCGGCGGTGTGTATCGTCCGGAAGATGAGAACTTTTAATTTGTATGCAAAGCAAAAAACTAGCTGGAGCAAAAGCAGGCGTTCCTTCACAACGCTTCTTGGACATTGCTGAAATCAAAGAAGATGTGGTGATCATGAAAGACGGCACCATTCGTGCGGTGCTTTTGGTGTCTTCGATTAATTTTGCCTTGAAGAGCATGGATGAGCAGAATGCGATCGTGCAGGCATACATGCAATTTTTGAATTCGCTTGATTTTCCGATTCAGATTGTGATTCAGTCGCGACGCATGAATATTGATGAATATATTCGCAAGCTGAATGAACAAGAAAAGACCCAGCAAAATGAATTATTACGTCGTCAGATTGGTGACTATCGTGAGTACGTCAAGCAATTGGTGAGCTTGGGTGAAATCATGCAAAAGAAATTTTTTGTAACGGTTCCGCTTGATCCAAGTACGGATAAGCAAAAAGGATTTTTTCAGCGTGTGGGAGAGATTTTGACGCCATCGATCGCGATTCGGTTGTCGGATGAAAAATTTCGTAAAGATAAGGAATCTCTGATGTTGCGCGTGAATGCGGTGATGGGTGGATTGCAATCGATGTCGCTCAATGCAGCGATGCTCGATACGCAATCATTAATTGAATTGTATTATACCGTGTATAACCCGGATTTATTTGAGAGTCAGCGCATGGTTGATACGCGTAAACTTCAAGTTGAAGGCTAAACCCTATGGCATTCCAAACCCAAGAAAACAAAGGCTTTGATCCAAGCGCTCTTACAGCGGGAGGCGTTGGTATTAAGCGCGGACCTTCAAAAGAAGAGCAAAAGCGTCGCCAAGAAGAAGATCGTGGCGCGCTTGAAGAAGAGCGTATATATCGAAAAGGTGTTACCAGCATCAAGGATTTGATTGCGCCGAGTTCGATGAAGGTTGAGCCGAGTTTTGTGCGTTTGGGTGATGTTTGGGTGCGCACCTTGTTTATCATTACCTATCCGCGTTATGTAACGGTTGGTTGGGCTTCGCCGATTATCAATCTGAATGCCCAGATGGATATTTCGATGTTCTTTTATCCGATTAAGGCGGATGTGATTTTGAAGCAGCTCAAGAAAAAAGTGGGTATTTTGGAATCACAGATTACGACAGACTCTGAAAGCGGTAAGCCACGCGATCCAATTTCTGAAACGGCTTTACGCGATATTGAGCAATTGCGTGATGACTTAACCCAGGGCATCGAGCACTTTTTTCAATTTGCCTTTTACTGCACGTTCTACTCAACTTCTTTGGAAGAATTGGAACGTTTATCGAGCACAGTGGAATCAACCTTTGGTTCGATGTTGATTTATACCAAGCGCGCGTATTTTCAAGCTGAGCAGGGCTTTAATTCGACCTTGCCGGTGGGGAATGATGAACTCATGATTACGTTTAACATGAGTACGTCGCCTTTGGCTTCGTCTTTTCCATTCACTTCAGCTGAACTTACGAGTGACAATGGGATTTTGTATGGAATCAATCGACATAATAATTCATTGATTATTTTTGATCGTTTTTCTTTGCAAAATGCGAATGCGGTGGTGTTTGCCACATCTGGTGCGGGTAAATCGTATGCGGTGAAGCTTGAGATTTTGCGTTCGATGATGCTTGGAACGGATGTGATCGTGATCGACCCTGAAATGGAATACAAGCATCTATCGGATGCGGTGGGTGGAACCTTTATTAATATTTCTTTGGCTTCGCAGGCAAAGATCAATCCATTTGATTTGCCACGTCCAACAGGGGAGTCGGTGAGTGCGGAAGATATTATCCGAAGTGCGGTTATTACGACCAAGGGTTTGCTGCGTTTGATGTTGGGTAAGTTGACGGTGGCTGAAGATTCTATTTTGGATCGCGCCCTGCTCGAAACCTATGCCAAAAAGGATATTGTGCCTGGCGTAGATTTGACCACGGTGGAGCCGCCAATCATGCAGGATTTTCAGGATATTTTGGAAGGCATGGAAGGCACGGGGGATTTGGTCTTGCGTTTGAAGAAATTTACCGAAGGAACCTTTGCAGGTTTGATCAATTCGCCAACTACGGTGCGCATGAATAATCAGTTGGTGGTGTTTTCGGTGCGCGATTTGGAAGATGAATTACGCCCAATCGCTATCTACACCATCGTGAACTATATTTGGAATGTGGTACGTAGTGAGCGTAAAAAGCGTGTGCTGTGTATTGATGAAGCGTGGTGGCTCATGCAAAATGAAGACTCGGCCAAATTTGTCTTTGCTCTGGTCAAACGTTGTCGTAAATATTTCTTGGGAATTACGACAATTACCCAGGACGTGAATGACTTTTTGACTTCACCGTATGGACAGGCGATCGTGACCAACTCTTCGATGCAATTGCTCTTAAAGCAATCGCCAGCTTCGATTGATTTGATTGCGCGTGTTTTCTTGCTGACGCAAAGTGAAAAATATCTCTTGCTTGAATCTGGTCGTGGTGAAGGTATTTTCTTTGCTGGTCAAAAGCATGCCGCTATTCAGATCGTGGCTTCGTATACTGAAGATCAGATTGTGACCACGGACCCAAATCAATTACTGAAGATCGAGCAGGCTAAGAAAGAATTCCAACAGTCTCAAGGAAAAGGATAATTATTGAATTGAATTATGCAAAAGCGCACCAAACTTATTTTGCTCATCGCCTTTGTTCTCCTGCTTTTGGGCATTGGTCTGTATTTCTTTTTATCGCCAATTTTAGAGAATCGAAATGCCGAGCAGCCGCCGGCTTTGCCTAATACGACAACTCCGGTTTTGCCAAAGACCAAGCCGCGTCCATTGCCAGGCCAGGTTCCAAGCTCAACCATTCCAGAAGTGGTTATCGATGATTCGGCGAAATTACGCATGCTTGAAACGAAAGCGATGACGGTTACCGAGCGCGTCTATTCTGGTTCAAATAGCGATGGGTTTACGGGATATGTTGATGTTGCCGAAGATTTTAGCCAGAATGGAAAGAATTGGTTACGTTCAGAGCAATTGAAGATGCAGTCAGCCCATCCGGCACGCGGAGCTGCATATGGCATTACGGCACGTTCGGTTTCTTCAAAGATGGAAGCCGGGGCAAAGTGGAGCAATCCAACGGTATTGGTGACGGTGCAGGCCATTTTGCGCGAAGATGGTGGTGTGCAACAGGCAAAGAAATTGGTTTGGCACTTTAGCAAACAAGATGATGGATCATTCTTGATTGATTCGGTGGACATGTCCGAATTGCCGCTCTAATGCAAAGAGTGTTAGACGTGTTATTCCCGCCGCATTGTGTGGCTTGCGGGAAGTTTGGGACTTGGTGGTGCTCGCCCTGCCAAATGGCGGTAGAGGCCCCGAGAGCCCATCAGATCGATGGATTAGATGGGTTTGTGGCTTTAGGCATGTATCATGACCCGGTTTTGCGTGCGGTTATTCATGGACTTAAATATCGGGGTGGTACCTGTTTATTGCCGTATTTGGAATTCTTTTTAGAGCGACGCTTGGATGAGGTGGCATTGCCATGGGCGGATTGTGATTTTCTTGGGATTCAGCATTTGCCAACCGATCCAGAACGCGAAAGAGAACGAGGATTTGATCAGGCTTTATTGATTGCCAAGACAGCGGTGCCATTTTTGCATCCGCAAACAAGCAAACTAGATGCCCTTGTTCGTTTAGAATCGCGCGGAGCTCAGGCGAAGCTCGAAGATGAGGCTTTGCGTAAAGCGAATGCACATGGAGTCTATCGTATACAAACAACACAACTGCCGGAGGCAATTGTGTTGGTGGATGATGTTTCAACCACAGGCGCGAGCATGGCCGCTGCGGCAAGTTGTTTGCGAACAGCGGGTGTGCAGCGGGTCTATGGTTTTGCTTTAGCGATCGGCGCCTAATTAGACGCTCGGATTTGGGTCGTGAAAAACGGCTTCGAGATTGTGTCCATCGAGGTCATGTACAAAGGCGGCGTAATATCCTGGGGTATATTCTTTGCGATAGCCAGGAGCGCCATTGTCTTTTGCGCCGGCTTCAAGCGCGGCTTTGTAAAATGCATCCACGGCCTCTTTGCTGTGAGCGACAATTGCGATGTGACAAGATTGTTTGCATTCATCAGCGTGGAGCCATAGATCTGGCTTTCCATCGACTCCATAACCTGCAACTGACCACTGTGGAAAATCCGACGTCATTTTATAGTCGAGGGGGAGCAAGGCTTTTGAGTAAAATTCTTTTGCTTTGGCAAAGTCTGAAACATGGAGAGAGATGTGATCTAACATAGTGGGATAAGGGTAGCAGTGGGGGAGAGAAAATGGAAAAAGTTGCTTGAATATCTGAAAAATGACATGCTTTTCATATACATTCTCTATGCCTAAAGCCGAACTCAAAACCAAGAAAACGGAATTAAGCGTATCTGCCTTTTTGAATACGATCAAAGAACAAGATAAGCGAAAAGACGCACAAGCCTTGGTTGACCTTATGGAACAGGTTGCTAAAGCAAAGCCAAAGATGTGGGGAACGGCTATTATTGGATTTGGTGATCGTCATCTGGTGTATGAGAGCGGTCGTGAGCTAGATTGGTTTCAGATTGGGTTTTCGCCAAGAAAACAGAATTTTGTTTTGTATATTCCTGGGGCTACGGAGCAAACCGCTTTATTGAAGAAATTGGGAAAATACAAAACAGGAAAAGGGTGCTTGTATCTTACGGATTTGGAAGAAATTGACCTGGTCGTCTTAAAAGAGATTTTTAAAAAGGGGATGGTGAAATAATTTATCACGGGTACATTCAGCCTATGTCTAAAGGGGATCCTGTGCCACCATTACCAGATACCGCTCCTCAGGCAGGGGAGACGTATCGTCATTATAAAGGTGACCGATATCGAGTTGTGTTGTTAGCTGAGCACTCAAATGATGCGGAATGGATGGTGGTGTATGAAGCGATGTATGAACATCCAGATGCGCCCTATTTTACGCGTCCGCTGCGGGAATGGGATCAACTGGTAGAATGGAAAGGGGAGTGGGTGAAAAGATTTACAAAAGAAGAAATTTCATCTATTTAAATAATATCTATGAGCTACTCTGTATCAGGCATGTGCGAGAGCTGTCTCATGCCATTGAATAAAGATCCAAAGGGAGCGAATCGCGAACACGAAAAGTATTGTTCGTATTGTTTTTCCGACGGCAAGCTTTGTTATCCTGGTAATGATGTGAAGGAGTTCAAAAAAGCGATGATTGCTGCCATTGTTGCGCGTGGCGAACCGCGTTGGAAGGCTCAGTTTTTTGCCTTTATGGCAGGCTTTGCTCCACGCTGGAAAAAGAAATAGGACACATGACTCAGCAATTTGCACATCGAGCATTGTCGCTTCAAGAAAAGAAGCCGATTATTTTTACGGCGCTTTCGAAAAGGTATTTCTACATGCGGATGCTTATTGTTGCGCATGTGCTGAACCAAGGCGGTGTTCCATTGAACCCGTTCATGTCTTTTGATTATTTCTTAGCTGATACCGTTGATCGAGATTTGATTCGGAATGCAAATAATAATTTGCTCGATCTTGCAGATGAGCTTTGGGTTTTTGGGACGATTAGTAATGGCGTTATGGCAGAGATTCAACAAGCAAAGACTCAGGGAAAAACGATTCGATTTTTTTCGATTCTGAATGATCGTGAGTTTTCTGAAGGTACAAAAGACGAGGTTGTTTTTGAGGATGGAATGGAGAAATTTAAAAAGGAAATCTAAAACGAATATCGCTATACGTGTATGAAGACTGCACAGGAGAAGCTCGCTATGGCATTTGAATATGCCCAGGTTCATCGGCCTCAGATCGGTGGCTTTCCATTTTTAGCCGAATGTCTTAGACGAGCCGGAGTGGAGAAGAATATCTGGTATCTTCCTTCAACGCATCATACGTATCTTTTTCATGATGAGGCCTTGGTTGATCAGGGCGTTTCGCTCATAAGCGGTATGTCATCTATTCCCGCATTTCATCAAGATGCACTCATCTCAGCTCTTCGCGCAGACCAAGACGGGAAGAGTTCGTTTCCAGAATTCTTGATGGCCGCTTGGAAGGCTGGCACGGTTCGATATGATGTTGATTTTTTGGAACGCACGGTTACCTACTACGGTGCTCGCGGGGAGCAATATCAAGAATCCTATCCTGCAGTCGAGGTTTTGGGTTTGTCTTTTTAGTTTTTGCTCAAGTTCACGATCGTCCGTCAGGACCGACTCGGAAAGAACTCTATTCCCGGAGGAGGCAAGATGGAGATCTAAGCAGCGACCCTTTTGGGTCGCTTTTTTGTTATTTGCACGCTGATTTTTTTTGAATGAATAATTTTTTTAAACAAAAAAACTCCCAATATGCAGCTGCATGTGGGAGTCGGCTGTACCCAGGGTCAGGAGTCCTGCTGTCGAATGGCGTTAGCGATCTCGCGTATTTGTTTTCGGCACTCTTCTAGATCACCAGTATTATCAAGCACGTAAAGCTTGTTGGCTTCACGCGCTTGAGTAATCAATGGCAAGCTGCATGTGTTAAATTCAGTCGCGACACGTCGCAGGAAAATTTGATGTGGACTTTCATCCAGTGGGTCATTTGATCTATGGCCACGGAGAACGAATCTCTTCATCGCATCTTCTGCTTTGGCATGGACGTGAATAACACGATGTATGCTGAAGGCACATTCGTTTAGCATCTCTTCCAGCCAGTGAGACGCATGTGTTTGCACTGGGCTGAAATCAAGTATCAAGCCTGATGCGTACATTTGCGGAGTGCGCTGCAGTTCAAGCTTCAGAAAGCCAGTTGCAGGATCGACGTGTGGAGAAATTTGCCCCGAACTTCGGCCGAAGCGAAGAACGTCACCAGTCGAGAGAAACGGAACATTGAGGTGTTCAGCAAGGATTTTTCCTGACGTCGTTTTTCCAGCACCAGGCATCCCCAAGAGAAGGATGACCTGCTTCTGGAGAGTCGTATTCATTTATTTTCTCCCAACTTCAAGATGTCTTTGCGCTTCATTCGCTCGGCCGTTTTACCATCCTTGGAATAAAGCTCTTGCCAAATGTCCTGGCGCTTGATAACTCCATCGCGAAAGTTTCCTAGCTCGATGAAATGATCGACGCCTTCTTCATCTAGAACAACCGTACGGAATGCGCCGTTGGGATAGATGAAAAAGCTATCGTAATCAACACCAAAGTGCATGGTGAATCCGCAATCGCCGCTGTAGCGTTTTTGGAGTTCATGCATGGCGTGATCGATATCCCCTGCGGGGAACACGAGCTCATTTTGCCAGTGAAGCATCGAGCCTGGGTTGAAGCGCAGCGGTGACAATCGCCATCGAATGATGGATTTTGTTCGAGACGATAGCGATCCGATGAAATCCGCTGCGTGATAGACATCGGTCAGCATCTCTTCAACGGTACTTTTAGGCTGTTGCTTTCCCATTACGGTAAACAACTGGATTTGCAGTTCAGGAAACTCACTCAAGACCAGGTCAAAGAGTGGGTTGATGAGCCGCTTACAGTAGTCCATTTGTTTAGCGCGTTCATGGGCTACGTCATGGTACACATCGAGCGAGATTCCAAGAAAATCGACTCGACTCAACGCTCGCCTCGCCATCTCTGTCGAGAAGCGACGAGTCATGGAGTTCATGAATGTGAGACCTGTCGTGTAGAGGTACACTTTCAGGCCGACTTTATGTGCATGGTCGATAATCTCGAAGAGATCAGGTCGCGTCAACGCTTCTCCGCCGGTGATCGAAATTGCACGAGTGCCGTGACGGTACAAGAACTCGACGAGTTGCTTGCACTCGAGCGTGGTAAGTTCTTCGTGGCGACGCTGGTTCGCGTTGGATACGAGTTCCAAGACGATACAATGGTCACAGCGCAAAGGACAGCGGGCCGTAATAATCCAGTCCGCGACGAGCTTGAGTTGCAGGGTTGACATCGGAACTTCTCCTGTCTTGGTTTTTAAAAGGTCTACTCTTTGTAACTGAAAACAAGTGTATCCTATTAGATAACCCTTTTTTGTTCAAGGAAAAGAAAATTTTGCCTAAGGGGTCAGGTTCTTTAAGCCTTCGGCAAGACCCGTAATAAACTGATTTTCTAGTTCGGATTCTTTTGGGGAAACCCATGAAAAACCGCTATACTCATCGCAGATATGAATCTCGCCTTCATGAAAAGTACCTTCAAAAAAAATGAAAAGGATAGAAAACTCTTTTGACGATTCCGAAGAGGAATATTTTTTTCGACCTAATCCGATTGGTTTTGATGAAATGTCAACGACAAGATCATCTCCTAATTCTTCACCCAATTCACGGCGAAGTATGTTTTCGAATGAAACGGAAAATTCATTCTCATCAATTCGTCCGCCTGGGATATCGAGCTTTTCTATTTGGCCATTTTTTGGAATCGTGTGTAACACAAGAATCTTACCTTCTTTGTTTTTCAAAAAAAGTTTGAGAGATACCTGGTAAGAATCAATTTGGGAAGCCATATTGGGGCAGTCTAGGTATTTTTGTAAAAGGCGTCAATGTTGTATTTATATAGAAAAACCAATGTATATCAAAACCGCCCTTTTGGGCGGTTTTGATATTCTCGCTGTTTGAGCCGTGGCTTCGCCATTTTTTGTTTGGCGGAGCCACGTCGCTCGCGAGCGACGTGGCGGAGAAGGCGAGATTCGAACTCGCGGTAACCTTACGGCTACGACAGATTTCAAGTCTGTTGCTTTAGACCACTCAGCCACCTCTCCTGGGTTGTCATTTCTCGAAAAGAAAAATGTGGCCGTAGCTTATCAATGGATGGGTCTAAAATCAAGCGCTTGGTGATTCGAAATGGTATACTGCTCACATATGCCCTATACCAAAGAATTCTTAGAAGAAATGGCGTCGGCTCAGGACACCTATGTCTGGGAGACTCCGCTTTGGGAGGCGCACCCGCGTAATTCGCGCTGGTATTGGTGGATGGCCTTGGTTGCCGTGCTTTTCTTTGGCTATGCCTTGTTTACGGCCAATTATTTGTTTGCCTTTATTGTCATTTTAACGGCCATTATCCTGGTTTTGGCTGGAAATGAGGCTCCACGTCGTGGATTAGTCCAGATTGGCCATAATGGGGTGGTGTATGACGGAACCCTCTATTTATATGAGAAAATCCAGGACTTTGCTTTGGTCTATCAGCCACCTGAATTGAAATTGCTCTATATACAGCCAAAAAATGCCTTAAAACCGCGTTTGCGCATTGAATTGGATGACCAGGACCCAATTGCGCTGCGAAATCATTTAAAGACCTATGTGGATGAGAATACGGTCTTGCGCGGAGAACATTATTCTGATATATTCGCCCGGCTACTAAAGCTCTAGGAGCAATCCTCTGAGCTCAAATAGGTTAAGCAGCCGTAGCTCAGCTGGATAGAGCGCCTCCCTGCGAAGGAGGAGGTCAGACGTTCGAATCGTCTCGGCTGCACCACACAAAAACTCCGTGAAAACGGAGTTTTTGTTTTGTTGGGTTTATTCTGTCTCCGCTTCAACCAGTTGGATATCTAAAATATGATCAAGGCGAAAACTTCGTTCTTTTTGACGGAGTTCGCAAAAGGCGTGGACGACCAAGTAGGGGACTTCGCCGGATACATTTTTCTTGATCTTGCTGGGGAGAATGATGCGTTCGGTTTTTTCTTGTTTTGAGGTGAGATAGACGATTTTGATGCGCTGTTGAAGTTCGGCCATTTTGCGCAGCAATTCTTTCTTTTGAATTTCGCTTAATTCGGTTTTGTGCGAGGGATCTTTGAGCGTCGCGATAAATTCGACAATGGATTTGTCTAAGCGAATATCTTGCAGGCGAATCGGTTGAACCAGCGAAATTCCATCATATGAACGACAGCGACTGAGGGCGACATAGGTTTGACCAGAAGTAAAAGCACCACCGCCTAAATCAATGGTCACGTGGTCAAAGGTTTTGCCTTGGCTTTTGTGAATGGTTACCGCCCAAGCCAGTTTGAGTGGGATTTGGGTAAAGCTGCCGAGTTTTTCTTGATCGAGGGTATTTGATTCTTGATCAAAGGTGCTGCGATACATGGTCCAGGTATGGGCTTTGATTGGAATGGTGACGCCGGTGTCTAATTTTACGATGACAAGTGGTTCTGGTTCCATTTCGCAACCAACCACCCAACCCAGGCTGCCATTTACAAAGCGATCTTGCGGATCATTGGCTATGCACATCACACGAGCGCCTGCTTTGAGTTGGATTTTATCATCGGTCGGCGTTTCGATGTCCGGAAATTTTCCGCGAGTCGTGCTATCGAAAAAATAAGCGCGGCCGGGGAGTTGTTTGAGACGCTGTTGATTGATGGTATCGGCCGACGCATTGATGGCAGTGAGCACGATCGCTTGTTCATCGGTTTTGGCATTCAGACGTTCATTCAAGAGCTTGAGATCTTCTTCGGTGACACTTCGATCACGTACGCCATTTAACAAAGAAATGAATGCGGTATCGGATTGTCGATAGACTTTTTCTAATTCAACAAAGGTGATGTCTCCGGCGGCTAAGAGGCGCTTCATGACTTGGGCCGAAAAGAAATAGGGCGTTTGATAGACTTGTAAAAAAGCTGGTTTTTCTTGGGAAGTCAGGACGGGAGGAAGCTGATATAAATCGCCAATGGCAACAATACGACAGCCGCCAAAGGGTCGTTTGTTTCGGCGAACGCCGCGCATAAAGTGATCGATGCAGTCGAGCAAGTCGGCTCTGACCATCGAGATTTCGTCGATGATGAGGACATCGGCTTTGAGATAGATCTTGGCATCAGTTGAAGCACAGCCTTTGCGATAGGCGTCATTTGCCGTGATGCCGGGGGCAAAATGAAAAAAGCGGTGAATGGTTTCACCTTGAACATTAATCGCAGCAATACCGGTTGGTGCCAGGACGGGCGCGATGAGTTTGGTTTGTTCGCGAAAATGCGTCAGCAGGGTACTTTTTCCGGTACCAGCGCGACCCGTGATAAAGGTAAATGGCCCGCCATGCTGCATGAGCTCGAGGGCTCGATCAAATTGTTCGGTGCGAGACAAGCGCATGTTGGCACTGTAACGGCCGCGCTTGGATTTGTCAGGTTTTTGCCCTACTGTATTTGGTATGACTGGTATTGCATCAGGTTTGGATTTGCCGATTCAGGCTTTTGCCTCCGCGGCCGTTTTTCGATCCTGGTTACGGACGCATCATAAAACGAGTCAGGGGATTTGGCTGCGTTTGTATAAAAAGAATTCAGGCGTCAAAACGATTTCGTATGCCGAGGCTTTGGATGAGGCCCTGTGTTATGGCTGGATTGATAGTCAGGTAAAGAAATTTGACGCTGATTCTTTTGTACAGCGTTTTTCGCCTCGACGGCCACGGAGTATTTGGTCGCAGCGAAATATTTCCCACATTGAACGTTTAATTGCAGAGAAGAGAATGAAGCCTGCAGGCTTGTTACAAATTGAACAAGCAAAAAAAGATGGTCGTTTTGCGCAAGCCTATGCTCCTCCAAGTGAAGCGGTGATTCCTGCAGATCTACAGAAGGTGATTGATGCAGATCCAAAGATGAAGGCATTTGCGGCCACCTTGAATCGATCAAATATCAATGCCATCTCATTTCGATTACAAACCGCCAAAAAACCGGAAACGCGTGAAAGGCGCTTCCGGTTGATTGTTGAACTTTTGAAACAGGGAAAGAAATTGCTTT
>CAYRRZ010000022.1:0-16809 GCA_964426815.1 uncultured Gammaproteobacteria bacterium
TTAGGCTGCAGCCTTCATCTTCAATGCTTCTTCAAGTGCGGTCTTGTTCCAACCGACGATAATCTGGCCGCTGATATCAATAACTGGTACTCCCATTTGTCCAGACTTCTTCACCATTTCATTAGCTGCAGACGAATCTGCGGAGACATCAATGTCCTTGAAATCAATTTTCTTTTCTTTCAAGTATTCTTTTGCAAGCTTGCAGTAAGGGCAGGTTGGTGTTGAGTAGACGGTAATGTTCATAACAAGGTCCAAAAGGACAAATAAATGTTGCGATGGATCTAGTATAGCACACCTAAGAATTGTGATAAAAATTCTGCGATCAAACGAATGCGAATAAAATAATCCGGTACAAAAAAGCCCCTTATGCCAAGGGGCGTAGGGACGCATCACAGCGAGAGCTGCGGAATCGCTTCTTTGAGCAGGCCCGCGACGGTAATCGGGAGCATCTCGCTCAGACCGATTTCGACAAGCCGACCGTGGCTATTCGGTAGGAAGAGCGCCATCACATCCTTCTTTTCGAAGATGATGGGCCAGTGTCGCTGACGCGCTTCAGCCAGCAGAGGCCCATTAGGATTCATGCACAATGGATAACGCACGAGCTCGAGCATCTTGATGTCGGAGCCGCTGTCACCGATCGCGAGACTTCTGGAAACGTCCAGCGCATGACGATCAGCTAGCAAGTGCACGGCCTGATCCTTTTGGCCGGTCCAATCCTCAGGTGGCTCGCCCGTATAGCGACCATCTTCGGTTGGATGCTTGGTTCCGAGCCAATGGTCGATATTGTTTTGCCTGCAGAAGACCTCAACGATCTCGGTCAACGAACCAGAGATCGCCACAGTTCTAAAGCCAGCTTGTTTTGCGGCAAGATTCAGCGAACGGGTAAAGACATGGGTCTTTTGCCCATAGCGCTCAATGGCCACGCGAGCCACCTCTTGCGCATCCTGGACGCGAATCCCCTTCAAGCGACCATCGCCTTGATAGGCTTTGACTTGCCGCTCAACGAAAACCCCCCAGGGGACATTCCGCTTTTCGTAGTTGTGCAGCGCATCCTCCGCGTAACTCAGAACGACCTTGGGCAAGATGCCCATCTCAACCGCCACTCGAATCCAGTAAAAGAACAACTGGCGTCGATGCCAGGTGCCATCAATGTCGAAGAAGGCAGCGGGCGGGATGGGCTGACTTGGGATGGTTTGCATCGCCTCAGAAATAGGCGCAGCCGATGGATCAGTCATCATGTCTTGACCTCTTTTGCAAATGTACCGCGCCAAGTACACCGTATGACCATGATCACGTCAAGAAACACAAAAGCCCCGGAGGAGATTCCTCAACGGGGCTTGGAGTAAGGATGCCTTTCGCGGCTTGACGAGGAACTTGCGCTCCACGTTTACGCCACGATAGCTATCACCATGCGCTACAAAGAGCGCAATCGTTTTGCCGACGCGGTCAGCGAAGCCTTGTACCTCTTCCCTTGTGGGAAGATAGCGATAGGAAGAGTTGACAGGCTTATCACTCTCTTCGTCGAAGGCGACGCCCGCACGCCAGAAAATCTGACGAGCTTTTGGCAAGGTCCGCATCCGCTCTTCGTCGAAGAAGTCGCGGAGATGCCGCCACCAGTTGGGCGTCAGCACCACGTGTTCGAGAGTGCCGCGCTCGGCGAAGATAAAGCACCAGGTTGGCGCATCTGCGACCAGGGCGACTTGGTCGATCTGGGGATCAGGAGGGAACTCCGGCCCCTCTTCGGTGCCAAAGTAATCCGCTTCGAGGTCTTTCACCGCACGATCTACGCTCTCCCCATGACGCAAGGCCGTAAAGCGGCAGTGCTGATGCGTATAGGTCGTGGAGCGCATGGTCAGGCCGTAGCCATATTCCTCGCCGTTCTTGCCAATGACCTTCAGGCCGGCGATTTCCGGATTCTGCTCATTGACACTGAAGACGAATGACAGCCCGAGCTCTTCGACTTCGATCCTGTCACCATCACGAAGGTCGATGCGCTTCGAGACGATGTGTCCGTTGCGCGTGTCTAGGAGGACAAGGTTGATGATGCTCTTGAAGTTCCGGGCTCGCCTCTGCCACTTCCTGGAATGCAACAAAAAGTTTACGATCAACACGAACGCGATCATCAAAGCGAGCGATTCAATTTCTTTCATGTTCTCTCCTTGAGTGCGAAGTCGTTGCGAGAATCAGTACCTGATGTCGAAACAGGTTTCGCTCAGCCGGTTCTGGGGCTCCTCCGGGATCTTTGACCCGAGAGGGTGAACTTCGTATCGGTCATGTGCCTGCCTGGTGTATTCAGCCATGCACCTCAGGTCAAGTTCACGGACGGTGACGGTGGGTTGAATCTGGCTTGTTTTTTGGTCCAATGTGCGCTCCTTGGCTGGGTTTTCAGCCTATAGATGTTGATCGGTATACCATATTTTTCCCTTTTTGTCAACCATTCTATATACAAAAATCCCCCGTCGCTTCCCCTGCCGCTCTGCTGAGCTTTGGGGGATGTCTGGGGGATTTTTTGGCTTACAGTCTGGCTTTTATGAGACTTCGAAGGGTTTCAAGTGAAGGCAGATCGCTTAACTCCTCGTCATTTAAAAACAAGGTTGGTGTTTGGGTAATACCCATCGCATCGCCCGCTTTGCGCGCTGCATCGACGCGAGAACCCATAGCTGGATCATCTAAACAGGTTTTGAAACGTGTCGCATCAAGCCGCAAGGCATCGGCATAATGCTCTAGATCAGATCGCTCCAAATTCGTCCGATTTGCGATGAGCGCATCCGCCATTTCGAAATATTTTCCCTGCTCTTGTGCGCAGACTGCCGCGATCGCTGAAGCTCGAGCATGTTTATGGATTTCGACAAGTGGCATCAGACGCTGAACATATTTGATTTGACCAGTAAACTCTTGGCGAATTTGTTGAATGATCGGATGATAGGCTGCGCAACCCGGACATTCAAAATCCAAGAACTCAACCAAGGTGACCGTTGCGGTTGCTGGACCCTCGATCGGTGTTCCAGCTGGGACGAGTTCAACCACAGGCACATTCATCCCCTGCTGCTTGATACTTGGCTGATCGCCACCCGCATCACGATAGATCAAACCCCAGAGCAAAATTGTTCCTCCTACAAAAGCGATCAAAACAGATTTAAAAATCCAACGGATTTCTTTGCTGACGGTGCGTTCATCCAACTCTTCAGCGCTATCAAAAAAGGAAGAGAGAAACAAAATCAAAGCTGCGGCACCTGAAGTGAGACACCAGGTACAGAAGGCTTTAATAAGGGCGGCTTGGACATAGAACAACCAAGCCGATTCTGCAAAGCCGATAAAGGCTCCAACCCAGGTCAATTCAAGCAAGATTTTTTGCCAAGCTTTTTTTGCAAAAGCTAAGCGATAGAGCAACCATCCGATAAAACCCGCATAAAACAGGACACCGAGCGCGGGACGAGGGATTGGTCCCAAATACGCCCATTCAGATGAACGAACAATATCGCAGCCATGCGAAGTACCGCAGACAATCGGCTTGCCAGAGGTATAGGTGATCAGCAAGTAGATTGAAGCAAAAAGCCCAATTAAACTCGCGATAAACATGAGACGGCGGACCCAGATCAAAGTTTGTGTTTGGACGGTTTTTCTTGGAAACATATTATTTTTTGCCATTACAGGTTTCGGTCGCCCAAAGGCCACGCTTAGCGAGCCTAGCCTCTTCTTCTAATTTCTTCAACTCTCGCTTATAACCGGCATTCATCGGGAATGACACATAGGCGGTTGCATATCCATCCGCGACCATGAGGGCATTGAAGTTTTTTCCATCCTCTAAAATGACTTTACGCAAGATACGGCCGTATTTGTCATGATCATCTGCCTCTGGATCTGATTCAAGCCGGATCCGTTTTCCTTCGAGCAATTCCTTGGCATGTTTTGAAGCCTCTTTCCCAAAACATTCGACTGGTCGGCGCGGGTCAACGGATTCTGGAGTATTTATGCCGAGCAAACGAACGGTCGCGTCTTCTGTTTGACCGTCTAGACGAGCATGTATCGTGTCCCCGTCAACCGTACGCGTCACCACGGCATTGGTTTCGGCGCTCGTCTTTACTTCTACTTGCTGCTTGGTAGGCTCAGGCTCGGTGGACTTTGCTGGCTCCTGCTGTGCAGGTTGTTCTGATGGTTTTGATACCTTGCCCGAAAGCTCCGCAAGACTATTTGCCCCAAAGGTTAAAATAGCAAGAGCGAGTAAAGAACCAAGCAGGCGCAGAAGTTTTTTAGGCATAGGTATAGGAGGATTGATCAAATAACCATTTTCGGCTAGGGTACAGCATACCAAATCGGAGGGTGACTATGATGCGAAAGTCACAAAAAAACAAAAACCGTCCTGAACATGGGGCGGCTCGGAGATCCGAACCTTACGCATCGACTAACCACATCGAGATTGCTTTGTTCGCCGCAGAACTTGGCGGCGTCCCAGAGATCGACTTACATGAACTCACCGTGGATCAGGCTGAATATGCGGCTGATCGTTTTATTGATCAGCAATTCGTGGCTGGATCTGAGGCTATCCGAATCATTCACGGTCGAGGCAAACAGATCTTACGAAATGCGATCCATCATCTACTCTGGCGAGATCATGTTCGGGTTGCTGGTTTTCGAGATTCTCAAGCACCAGGTCAACAAGGGGGTGTGACCGTTATTGCTTTGCACCGCATTCGCTAATCCCCTACGCCGCTTCTCGGCGTTTTTTTATATGTGAAATTGTTTGTGGTGCAACTTCACCCGTCCAGGTTTTGATGTACGCATTCACATCAAATTTTGATTTGGCGCCGTTCGCATTCATGTAGCGGATTTTTCCAAATACCGGACGATCAAACCAGGCGCGGTCATGGGTGCCACCAATGGACCAGGCGATACCGGCATAGCCATTCGGATCACGTCCGTCTAATTCATAGCGATCATTTAACTCGATCGCGATTTGCATCGCCTGCTCAACGGAAGGCGTCCACTCTAAAATTTTCTTCGCCCAATACATGCGCATATACCCATGCATTTTCCCGGTCATCGCCATTTGGCGCTGAGCCGCATTCCACAATGGATCATGGGTTTCCGCTTTTTCAAATTGCTTGAGGGTGTAGAGATATTCGCGCGCATCTCCCCGATGCTCCTCGATGCTTTGCTTGGCCCAATCCGCAAAGGCCTCGACCGTGTCGTAGTTTGGTGAGTAAAAACAAAAATTATCTGAGAGCTCTCGTCGAACAATAAGCTCTTCAAGAAAAGCCGCCTGGTCTTTCTTTGGTGCCGAGCTTTTTTGTACTTCTAGAGCGATGCGTTGAGCCGAAATCTGTCCAAAGTGAAGATAGGGCGAAAGGTTTGATTGCTGGTCTTTATTTGGATCATTGCGTCCCTCATCATATCCAGACAATTGATGTCCGATAAACACATGCAAAGCCTGCTTGGCTGCTTTTTCACCAGGTTCAATCCAATCAACGATTGAAATGGTTTGATCAATCGTCAAACTCGCTCTCGCTTTTTCCCAATCGATCTTTGGTAGATGCGGTGGTTGCACATCCATTTTTTTCAGACTAGGAAATTCCGTCAAAAATTCTGGGAGAAGTCGATTCAATTTTGGTCGCAAGGTATACGCGCCAAATTCTCTTTTAGGAGAAGCTGCCCAAACCGGAACAATATTATGCGCATCGACTTCAACCATTGGAGTATCCCCTGTTTGTTGCATGACTTGCTTTCGCCAGTCTTGATAGATGCGTAATGGCGAAACATCGCGTACCAAAAGCGATGCCTGCATCTTGTCTAAAAACGATGTCAGAACTTCACCCGGGTTACCGATGAGCAAGTGAAATCCAAATCCTTTTTCCTTGGCGGCGGCTTCGAGCTCCTCTAAGCCGCGGAGTAGAAAATCATAGTGCCGAATTGTTGCCCCTAAAAAGCGTGGAACAAGACAAAAAACAATGATTAAACTCGTTTTCTTTTGTACTGCTTGTTCTTGGGCATAGGCCAAAGCCCAGTTGTCATGAAGGCGCTGATCCCGACTCATCCAATAGACAACAGGCCCCGTTCTGCCAATCTTCCCTGGGTGAATTGTTCGAATTCTGGCTGGGTTTACCTGCATATGGGGCTAAGCATAGCATAATGGCGTTGACGCGACCGGCGGCGAGTGGCACCGTATCAGGCATGAAAGTCACCAATTCCCTTCATCAAAAACTGGAAGAATTTATCCCCCGCCAACCAGGCAAGGTTGGGATGTATTGCTGTGGCCCGACTGTCTATGACTATGCCACGATTGGGAATTTTCGGACGTATGCGATTGCAGACATTGCTTTGCGTACCTTTCGCCTGCTTGGGTTGGATGTGACCTATATCATGAACCTGACCGATGTTGGACATCTCACAGGTGACAATCTAGGCGATGCCTCAACCGGAGAAGACCGCTTGGAAAAAGCGGCGACAAAAGAACAGAAGACGGCCTGGGATATCGCGCAATTTTATACCGATGCCTATATCGCTGATTATCGCGCCCTGCATCTGATCGAGCCAAAAGCATGGGTCAAGGCGACAGATCATATCTCCGAACAAATCGCTCTCGTTCAAGAACTTGAAAAACGCGGATTTACCTATGCCGCGCAGGACGGTATTTATTTTGATACGGAAAAAGATCCAGAATATGGCGCGCTCTCAACCTTGGATCAAGTAAAAGCGGGTGCGCGTGTCGAAATGATTGAAGGGAAAAAAAATCCACGCGACTTTGCTTTGTGGAAATTTTCACCAACCGATAAAAAACGCGACATGGAATGGGAAAGTCCTTGGGGCAAAGGATTTCCAGGTTGGCATATTGAATGTAGCGCCATGGCCATGAAGTATCTCGGTCCACAATTTGATGTTCATTTTGGTGGCGAAGATTTGCGCAGCACGCATCATCCAAATGAAATTGCACAAAGCGAATGCGCAACCGGAGCAAAGCCATTTGTGCATTACTGGATGCATGTGGCTTTTTTGCAAGTTGATGGAGGCAAGATGGGTAAGAGCCTAGGCAATGCCTACACGCTTAAAGATATTGTGACCCGTGGAATTGATCCGCTTGCGCTTAAGGTATTTTATTTTGGCGCACACTATCGATCGAAACTAAATTTCACTTGGGAAGCACTCGAGGCCTCCGCTACTGCTTTAGACAAGTTGCGGGCTCAAGCTGACAAACTTAAACCAGTACTCACATCAGATACAAAGACGACAAATGCGTTCACCCAACAATTTCAAGCCGCACTTGAGGATGATTTGAATACACCTCAAGCCATGGCTGAAGTCTGGAACATGCTTAAGAGTGAGCTCTCAAGTGAAGACAAGGCAAAGTCACTTGCCTTGTTTGATACGGTACTTGGTTTAGATTTGTTTGCTGAGCGACAGGTTGAAGCTATTCCACAAGAAATTCTTGATCTGGCTGCACAACGCCAACAAGCAAAGCAGGCAAAAGATTTTGCCGGCGCTGATGCCTTACGCGCTCAAATTGAACAAGCCGGATTTCACATTAAAGACACACCTCAAGGACCCGAGATTCAGCGCGCATGAAATCCCCTGCTCATTTGACCGATACCGAACTCGTTCAGCGCATTCTCAAAGGAGACGATGCCGCTCTCGGAATTTTGTATGCGGAATATGTGACGCCGGTTTTTTCTTTCATCTCGCGTTTAGCTCCACCCTCGATTGATCCGCAAGATATTGTTCAACAAGCTTTCATCAAGGCTTGGCAACATCTCAAACAATACGATTCACAGTATCCATTTCGCACTTGGATTTTTACGATTGCTCGTAATACCTTACGCGATCAAATACGAAAAAAAACGCCAACGGCCTTTAGCGATCTAGATACTGATGAAGGGCCCGGCTTTGAAGAACAGGTTATTGATGAGCACTCAACACAAACATCCGACTTGATTGATCAAGCCATTGATCAAAAATGGCTCGATCAGGCTTTGCAGCAATTACCCCTATCTCAAAAAGAAGTTGTGCTGTTGCATGTAGTTGAACAACTTACCTTTCAAGAAATCGCGGATAGCATCAAACAGCCGATGGATACGGTCAAAACTCGCTATCGACGAGCGATTCAAAAGCTCAAAATCAGTTTAGCATCCGATAAAAAACGCTTTATATAGCGCATTTTTTTATGATGAACCAAAACAACCGCCCCGATCGTATATCTGATATGCCAGATGCTTTGCAACAAGCGCTTCAGCGTTTACAAACCGTCGCAGCGCCAGCCGCCTTGCTTCGGTCTATTTTGCACGCCATCGCAGAACAAAAAGAATTGCGTCTTTTCAAGAAGCATCTCGCGCTTTGCGGCCTCGCTCTTTTGAGCTTTGTTGGAACGATCGCGATATTTGCTGATGCCTTGCGCGAAGAAATCGCTGCTTCGGCGTTGACGCAGTATCTTGCTCTCGCCTATCAAGATGCAGATATTCTCATCTCGCATTGGCAGGAAGCGCTCCTTTCGATATTGGATGCCTTACCCGTGTATAGCCTTCTCGCCCTTTTATCACTCAGCGGAATCATCGCTCTCATCTTTCATTTTAGTATCAAACACCGCGCTTTTGTCCGCGCGCATCATTCAGCTTCTAAACCATCTGCTTCATTTTCCTAAACTCTATGGAAGAAACCACACTCTCCACCACCCCAGAACCAGTAACACCAGCAGAACAGGTAGCTCCTAAAAACCCGGGTCGTTTTTCACTTGCGATCGTCCTCGTTATCGCTTTTGCAACCGCGCTTTTACTTAGCTTTCATTTGGGAACTATTGTTGGTTTTCGCAAAGCTTCTTTTTCTTGCGCTTGGAATCGAAACTATGCGCCTTTATTCGGTGGTCCGTCTCGTGATTGGCAGCCTTCAGCCATGAAACGTTTACCTGATCCACATGGCGCTTTCGGCAAGGTTATGCGCATTGATAATCGCAACATCATCATCAAAGATCTGAATGGCATGGAAAAAAATGTTCTCGTGCCCCCAAGTTCAGCAACCATCCGCCGAGGGATGGACACGATTCGCTTTGAAGATATTCGCGCACAGGACACGGTTTCCGTTTTTGGCCGACCTGACCCCGAGGGACGCGTTGAAGCTGATTTAATTCGCATTATCACTCCGTAATCCAAAAAGCGTCCTTCTGCTTTGTCGAAGCCCTGATTTCTGCTATGAAATTTCCTGCATTTCTTACCCGTTCCCGCCTGATTGCACTGTTTCTTATCGTTGCCCTCGGTGGTGGGTATTTTGCCTATACCAAAAAAACAGCAGCCGGTACCACGCCAAGCTATCGTCTTGGAACGGTTGAAAAACAAACCATCGTGACCTCGGTTAAAGGAACTGGCCAGGTAGCTGGTCTGCGCGAATTTGCGGTCTCGCCTGAAGTTTCGTCACGCATCACCGCCATTCATGTCAAAGTTGGTGATAAAGTCACTGCCGGAACTCCCCTGGTTGATTTGGATCGGAAGAGTGCTTTGCGCACCGTACGTGATGCATCCCAGGCTTTACGGGATGCACAAATCTCTCTCGCGTCGGCACAATTGGAATTTAAGAAATCGCAAAAACCCGTTGATGCATTAACCATCACTCAAGCAGAAAACGCGCTTGCAAAAGCAAAGCGTGATCTGGCGGATGAGCAGGATGGTCCAACGGAATATGAACTCAAACAAGCGGAGGCTGATGTCGCAAGCGCTGAAGCGCGCATTCGTTTAACAACGGATGGATCGATGCCAACCACGGTTCGTGATGCGAATGATTCTTTTGTCATTACCCTTCAAGGTATTTCGCAAAATCTTGATCAATATCTGAATGATGTTGATAGCGTTCTCGGAATTGATTCGACGATCACGAGTTTGCGCTATATCAAATACATTTCTCTGCTTGATTCTTCGCGTAAAGATGTTGCGGCTCAGGACTATGCTCGCGCAAAAATTTCTATTCGAGCTGCTTCAACCGCGGTAAAGGCACTTGATAGTAAAAATGAAGCCCCGGCTGAAATTGAAAAAGCGCGCGCCTTGGTTGATGAAGCCCTTGGCCAAGCCTCAACCATGCTCATGCACACAACTGAAGCATTGCAGGCGAGTTTGATTGCCTCGGACTTTAGCCAGAGTGAATTGGATGGGTTGAAAAATAAAATTGATAGTGATCGCTCTTCGATCTCATCTAAATCCAGCTCATTGCTTTCAGGAACACAGGCAATTCAAAAAGCGAAAGACACCTATGAGAGCGATCGTTTGAGTTATCAAAAAGCACGTAACTCTTTGGAAGAAATTAAATCTGGCGCAAAGGCTTCAGATATTTCTACCGCGCAAGAACGCGTGCGTGAAGCTGAAGCTTCACTCGCCTCTTTACGCGCAAAGCCTGAAGCAATCGACATTGAATTAGCAAAAAATAGTTTGGAACAGCGCCAATCTTCTTTAACAAGTGCGCAAAATAAATTAGCCGATGCGCAAGAAACTTTGAACAATTACACTGTGCTCGCTCCATTTGATGGAACGGTCGTTGCACTGCCACTCGGCATTTCTTCTGATGCCTCATCTGGTTCTTCCGTAGCAACCTTGATGACTTCGCAAAAGATTGTCTCGATGCCACTCAATGAAGTTGATGCGGCCAAGGTGAAAACCGGACAAAAAGCGACAATTGCCTTTGATGCAATCGACGGCTTAAGTTTGACCGGTGAAGTGGTCTTGCTTAGTCCGATTGGAACCGTGACTCAAGGCGTTGTGAATTACACTGTTCATGTTGGTTTTGATTCTGAAGATGAACGGATTAAGTCCGGCATGAGCGCTTCCGTTTCCATTATCACGAGCGTACATGCCGATGTCTTATCCGTTCCAAATGCGGCCATCAAAACTCAGGGCGAACAATCCTATGTCGAAGTTTTGAGCTCAAAAGAAATGAATGGCACGTCTTCAACAAATGGTTTGATCGAATCAAAAGAAACGCCTTCGCGCCTTCCAATCGAAGTCGGTGCGACGAATGATGAGATGACTGAAATTCTTTCGGGCTTGACCGAGGGTGAAAAAATTATTGTTCAAACAATTACAGCGGCTGCTGGAGCTCAAACTTCGAGCGCAGCCCGAACCACGGGTCTTCCGATTGGCGGCCTTGGTGGTGGCGCCGCGGTCCGTATTCGCTAGTCTTCCGCTATATGATTGAACTTTCAGACATTACCAAGACCTATGTGAATGCGGAGCAATCCGTGCCCGTCTTGAAAGGCATCAGTTTTACGATTCAAGATGGAGAATATGTAGCAATCATGGGTCCCTCTGGTTCAGGTAAATCGACCCTGATGAATATTCTCGGTGCTTTGGATACACCTAGTTCTGGAAAGTATCTGTTGGACGGACACGACGTCGCTCAACTTACGGCTAATGAATTAGCCCGTATTCGAAAAAAGAAAATTGGTTTTGTGTTTCAATCTTTTAATTTATTGCCACGCACAACTGTTTTGCGCAATGTCGCGCTTCCGCTCATGTATGCCGAAGTTCCAAAAGCGGAACGAAATATGCGCGCAGAAAAAGCTCTACTCGCGGCAGGGATGGATAAAGAACGGTTTGGACATACCTCGAATCAATTATCCGGTGGTCAGATGCAACGTGTGGCTATTGCCCGTGCGCTCGTGAATGATCCAAGCTTGATTTTGGCAGATGAGCCAACCGGAAATTTGGATACCAAAACCGGTGAGATCGTGCTTGAAACCTTTCGCAAATTACATGAAGAGGGACATACCATTATCTTGATTACGCATGAAAGAGAAGTAGCAGAGCATGCAGAAAGAGTCATCACCATTCGCGATGGACTCGTTTTATCTGATGTATTGATGTCTCATCCCTAATTTATGCGCATCACAGATCTGTTCGAAGAAACCTATACCGCGCTTTCGGCAAACAAGGCACGGTCGGCTTTGACCATGCTTGGCATTATCATCGGGATTGCTTCGGTGATTGCGATGACGGCCGTTGGACAAGGTGCGCAAAAAAGTATTCAAGCGAGCATTCAATCGGCTGGGGCAAATATGTTGACGGTGTATCCCGGTCAGCAACGCGGCGTTGGAACCCAAGTTCGTGGCGGACAAGGTTCAGCGCAAACACTCACACAACAAGATGTTGAAGCGATTAAGAAAACCGTGACTACGGCAAAAGGCGTCTCTCCAGAATTGAGTCGGCGTTATCAAATTACGACCAAGGGCGCGAATACCAATACCCAAGTCATCGGAACAACCCAGGACTATGCCACGGTGCGTAACTTTACCGTGCAACAAGGAACCTTCTTAACAGAAAGTCATACCAAAACGGGCGCAAAAGTTGCCGTGCTTGGACCGACCACACGCGATGACTTATTTGGCGTTGATGCGAATGCAATCGGAAAAACGATTCGGATTAATTCGATGGAATTCACCATCATCGGTGTCACCACGCCAAAAGGCGGTAGCGGTTTTTCCAATCCAGATGACAGCGTCTTTATTCCGATCACGACGGCTCAACGCTATCTCACGGGAGATTCGTATGTTTCGAGCATTGGTATTCAAGCTCCAGATGAAGCTTCAATGACGGCGATTCAAGCTGAAGTGACCGCGCTCTTGAATGAAAGACATAAGATTAAAGATCCGACTTTGGCGGACTTTAATATCTTGAATCAAGCTGACATTGTAGCAACTGCTTCTAGCGTTACTTCGACCTTCACGACCCTGCTCGCCGCAATTGCCAGTATTTCGCTCTTGGTTGGTGGCGTGGGGATCATGAACATGATGCTGACGACCGTGACTGAACGCACGCGTGAAATTGGTTTGCGTAAAGCGATTGGTGCGGAAGAAGAAGATATTAGTTTGCAGTTCTTGCTTGAATCCGTGGCCCTGACCTTTATCGGTGGAACGATCGGGATTGCACTCGGTTGGTTGATTGCATATGGCGTGGAGCGTCTTGGTATTACACAGACCTCAGTTTCCCTCTCTACAATTGGACTCGCTTTCGGAGTTTCCGCAGCGATCGGCATTTTGTTCGGTTATTATCCTGCACGGCGTGCAGCGATGATGAATCCAATTGAAGCCTTACGTTTCGAATAATTCTTTTCTCATTCTTAAAAAAATCTATGTCAAAATCACAAACCATGTTCGGACTCGTGCTTGCAGTCATTCTTATCGGTGCCTCTTTTTTTGCCGGAACCAAATATGCGGAGAGTCGCTCCCCTGCTGGTAATCGCTTCGCGGCTGGCCAACCAGGCGGAGCTGGACGAGGCGCATTTGGCGCAGCTCCTGGAGCCGGTGGCCAAGCCGGGGCTGCTGGGCGCAATATGTTCCGCGGTGCTGGTGGAGCCGGTGGCAATATGACGGCTGGTGAAGTGTCTAAAATCGAAAATGGCATGCTCACCCTCAAAACAGCGGACGGTGGAAGCAGGCTAATTGTGATGAGCTCATCAACCAAGGTGATGCAGATGTCTGAAATCAATCTCGACGCCCTCAAGGCGACCACGCCGGTCATGATCATGGGCACAGCAAATTCTGACGGAAGCGTTACGGCGGCAACTATTCAGATTCGCCCAACACCTCCAGCCCCAGCACCAAGCCCAGAACAAAAGAAATAAATCTGCAGATCAAAAAAAAGAAAACAGACACAAGATCTTGTGTCTGTTTTCTTTTTTTACCACTACATATTGTGGATAACCGTATTTTAAGGCTTTGCTCACATCCCTTTACCAAAGACTTCTGCAGCGCTATCTTGAAGGCACACTCTATGCCGCACTGCGTCACTGAATATCGCTGCCAATCGTGCCATAAGCTGTTCTTCAAAGGGCTCTTGGTCGAGGGATCGATTGAAGTGAAGTGCAAACAGTGTCATGAGATCAATACCATTCAAACGAGTCAATTCAATGAACTCCTATGCCTGATTAAAAACTGTCCCAATCGCATCAGTTGGGATTCATCCAAAGAATCCACCTAAAGTCATTCGATTCACCAGAGAAGCTCTTGAAGCTCACAAACCTGTGAGTTTTTTATTTTTTTCATTTTTCTCTATGACCACATCATCTCTTGTTCTGCCCGAGGTTTTAAAGCGAAACGGTTCGATAGCATCATTTGATGCAGAACGAGTCTACAATGCCATCCGCTTAGCCGCTGAGACAACGCAAGAATTCGGACATCCTGAAGCGCGTCGACTTTCAGAAACGATTGTTCTCTTCATAACCAAACAAGCAAAGACACGTAAACAATTATCCGTTGAAGAAATTCAGGACATTGTTGAATTCACTCTCATGACCTGCGGGTATTTTAAAACAGCTAAAAGCTATATCGTCTATCGAGAGAAACGCAATCAAGTTCGAGAGACGGCCAAAATTGTAGTGGACGTTGATAAAACGATTAGCGAATATTTGCATCAATCAGATTGGCGCGTGAATGAAAATGCAAATCAAGGCTACTCACTCGGAGGGATGATCTTGAATACATCCGGCAAAATCACCGCAAATTATTGGTTAAACTATATCTATCCAAAGGAAGTACGCGAAGCTCATATTGATGGAGATTTTCATCTTCATGATCTCGGCATGTTTTGTGGGTATTGCGCGGGCTGGAGTCTACGTCAATTACTCCAAGAAGGATTTAATGGCGTGGCGGGAAAAGTCGAATCTGATCCGCCAAAACATTTTGAAACGGCTCTTGGACAAATGGTTAATTTTCTTGGAACTTTGCAAAATGAATGGGCTGGTGCGCAAGCTTTCTCTTCCTTTGACACCATGCTGGCTCCGTATATCAAACGCGATGCCTTGTCCTATGAAGAGGTATATCAAGGCGTGCAGCAATTTGTGTTTAATTTAAATGTTCCCTCTCGTTGGGGCATGCAAACGCCGTTTACCAATATTACGCTCGATTGGGTCGTTCCGGATGACTTAAAGGAAAAACGTCCTATGATCGGGATCGAAGAACAAACGTTTACCTATGCCGACTGTCAGCCCGAAATGGATCTGATCAATAAAGCCTTTATTGAAATCATGACCAAGGGTGATCGCAAAGGCCGCGTCTTCACCTTCCCGATTCCAACCTACAATATTACCAAGGACTTTCGATGGGATACCGAGAATGCCAAACTCTTGTTTGAGATGACGGCGAAGTATGGCATTCCGTATTTCCAGAACTTCATGAACTCATCACTCAATCCAAGTGATGTACGTAGTATGTGTTGCCGTCTCCAGCTCGATCTCCGCGTGTTGCGCGCTCGTGGCGGTGGGCTGTTTGGCTCGGCTGAAATGACGGGCAGCGTGGGCGTGGTTACGATCAATCTTCCTCGTATCGCCTATCTTTCGAAGACAAAAGAGCACTTCTTTGAGCGTCTCGGAAAACTGATGGATACAGCTAAAATTTCACTTGAGATCAAACGCAAAGTCGTTCAAGAAAATATCGATCGCGGACTGCTTCCATTCACCAAACGCTATCTTCCTTCACTCCGCAATCACTTTTCGACAATTGGCCTGAATGGGATGAATGAAGCTTGCCTGAATTTACTCGGATCGAATCTTGGTTCAACCGAGGGCAAAGCTTTTGCATCTGAAGTACTTGAGTACATGCGTGATCGCCTCCTGGCCTATCAAGATGAAACGGGCAATCTCTATAATCTTGAAGCAACACCAGCTGAAGGAGTGACCTATCGTTTTGCAAAAGAAGATCTCGCTCGATATCCGGGCATCATTCAAGCCGGTACCGCGGATGCGCCGTATTACACCAATTCTACTCATCTGCCTGTTGGATATACGGACGATCCATTATCCGCCCTGGATCATCAGGATGAATTACAAACAAAATATACCGGTGGCACGGTCTTGCATCTCTTTTTAGGCGAACGGGTACGAGATTGGAAGACCTGTGCAAGCTTTGTCAAAAAAGTCGCTCAATCGTATCACCTCCCCTACTTCACTCTCACGCCAACATTCAGTATCTGTCCAAAGCATGGCTATCTGGCCGGAGAGGTAAAAACCTGTCCGAGCTGTCAGTCTACCTGTGAAATTTGGTCTCGGATTGTTGGATACTTCCGTCCGGTGGATCAATGGAATACGGGAAAAAAATGTGAGTACACGCAAAGAACCGAATACACTGTTCCAATGCTAGCCGATACAACTGCCGCTGACACCCAAGCACAACCTGAATTTGCTCATCCTTCATAACCGTTTATGAATTTCGCCGGATTTCAACCGCTTAGCCTCCTCGACTATCCTGGCCTCATTAGTTCTATCGTCTTTACCCAAGGCTGCCCCTTTCGCTGTGTCTATTGCCACAACCCGGAACTCATCCCACTCCAAACACCCGAAACGAAACATCAGATTTCTGAAGAACTCATTCTAGAAACGCTCGCGCAAAAAAAGCATATTCTCGAAGGCATCTGTATCACCGGAGGAGAACCAACCATTCATCCGGGGCTTCCCGCCTTTATCAAAAAAGTGAAACGTCTCGGCCTCCGCGTCAAACTCGATACGAACGGCGTGCATCCTCGTCTCATTGCAGAGCTTCTCAGACTACATCTGGTTGATTTTATCGCAATGGATCTGAAACACACCTGGGATCACTACGCGGACATTATCGGCATCACGCATGAACAGGTCATCGAAAATTGTCGTGAGACCTTCAGTCTTATTCAAAACTCATCGATACCACATGAGTTTCGAACAACGGTCTACCCCGCTCTTCATTCCGAACAAGACCTGCGAGCGATTGCAGAGCAACTAAAAGATGGTGAGCATTATGCTCTGCAAGAAATACGCTATCAAAAGACCTTGATTCCTGACTTACCAAAATCACATTCTCTCGATCTTAACGCTATTGCAAAA
>CAYRRZ010000023.1:0-15537 GCA_964426815.1 uncultured Gammaproteobacteria bacterium
GGGCTTCGAGGGCTTGCGATTGCGCTTGTGGTGTATTTCCATGTGTTCATCAATTTTACGCCGCCGGGACATCAAACCGTGTGGTTGGGAGATGTGGAGATTCATCCGTATAGCTTGCTGGCGAATGGGTGGGTGGGCGTGAACCTGTTTTTTGTTGATTCAGGTTTTGTGCTCTATCTGCCGTTTGCTTCTGGCGAAAGACGCATTGCGTCGTGGGACGATGTTCGGCGCTTGTATCTTCGGCGAGCCTGGCGCTTGTTGCCGCTATATTATGCGGTTTTGCTTGGCGGGCTCGTGCTTGCCTGGTCTATCGAACGTTTGGCATATGTGACGCCGACGGAGATCGTGACCTGCCTCGCCTTTTTGTTTCCATTCCAAACTTCGACCTGGGTGCCGAGTAGTAATATGGTGCTATGGTCTTTGGGAGTGGAAGTGTGGTTCAGCTTGCTGTTCCCGCTGTTCGTGCTTGCGATTGCGCGTTATGGGATGTGGCGTTTCGTTGTCGCTGCTTTTATGGTGGCGACGGTGACGCGTACGGTGGCTTATCACACCTCGATCGGAGACGTGGGCTCGCAGTATCTGAATGCTTTGGCAGATTCATTGCCGGGTCGGATCGATAATTTTGCTTTGGGCATGATGGTGGCCGTTGCCTATCGTCGTGGATACATCGCAAAACTGCGTCCGATGTGGACAGGACTGTGCGCTTTCAGTGGAGCGGTCTTGGTGTGGTATGCCACGAGCCAGTGGGATGACTATCACTTTCTTCGACACGGTTTGTGGACGCCAGTCGTGGGCAATGTGCTGACGAATGGCGGCTGCGCCTTGTTGCTCCTTGGCGTATTGGGTTCGCGTGGTTGGTTGAAGCGAGTCTTTGAAGTTGTGCCACTGCGTTGGGCTGGGATCGGGTGTTATAGCTTGTACCTGGTTCATGGGGTGCTACTCCCACTTCTCATCGGTCATCGGTTTTCTCTCGGTTATGGTTTGCTATTTGTGATGATGGTGGTAGGCGTGAGTGCACTGACCTATCGTCTGATCGAAAAGCCGACCATGGATCGTGGGCGACGACCGTTGGTTCCGGCGGATGCGACACCGACGCCTGCGCCAACGAGCGTGGTTCACATCCGTGTTCATCCGTAGGTATGTCCCGTTCTCATCGCGAGAGAACGGGATTTTTTGTTAGGAAAGTTTGAGTTCGATTCCGACTGGGCAATGATCCGATCCGTGAACATTGGGTGAGATCCAGGCTCGTTTGACGTGCTTTTTTAATTCTTCGCTGACAAAGAAGTAGTCTATTCTCCAGCCGACATTTTTTTCGCGAGAGCGGGTTTTGACGTCCCACCAGGAATAGTGATCGCCGCCAGATTCAAATAAGCGGAAGGTGTCGATATAGCCGTGAGCGATGAGTTTACTGACCCAGTCGCGTTCGATTTGCATAAAACCGCTGGTGTTTTCGTTTTGCTTGGGACGGGCAAGATCGATTTCGGTGTGAGCGGTGTTGATGTCGCCGCAAACAACAATGGGTTTCTTTTTGCGGAAATTTTCGATCAAGTTGAGAAAATGATCGTAGAATTCCATTTTATAGGCGAGACGTTCTGGACCGCTGCCCCCGTTTGGAAAATAGACATTGAATAGAAAGAATTTGTCGTATTCGGTCATGACGATGCGGCCTTCACCGTCGAGATTGCCTTTGCCGAAATTGGTGATGGCAGAAATCGGGGAGATACGGCTATAGGTGACGGTGCCGCTATATCCTTTGCGGATGCCGGAGTTCCAATATGATTCGTAGCCGTCGGGGTGGAGGATTTTGTCGGTTAATTGTTCGACATGGGCCTTGGTTTCTTGTAAGCACAAAATATCCGGCTTTTCTTGATGGAGCCATTCAAATAGGCCTTTTTTTTCGGCGGCGCGGATGCCGTTTACATTCCAGGAGATGAGGGTGAGGGAGGACATGGGATATAGAGTAAACAAAAACCCGAGGTTTTGGAAACCTCGGGATGAGTTTAGCGGCAGAAAAGGGCGCGCCAGGGGAGGGTTTCCCCGCCTTTGAAGGGCACGACTTCTCCGTAGAGTTCTGGGACGGTCCAGTCTTCGTGGACGAGCTCGAGCTTTTCGGTATTCGGTTTGAATCCGTAGAAGCGAGCTCCGTGGAGCGAAGTGAAGCCTTCGAGTTTTTCGAGAGCTTGTTTTTCCTCGAAGATTTTTGCGAGTACGGACATAGCAACCGGAGCATTGAAGATGCCGGCGCAGCAGGTCGCGCACTCTTTGGTGTGCTTGGCATGTGGTGCGGAGTCGGTTCCAAGAAAGAATTTTTGATTCCCTCTGGTGGCCGCTTGGCGCAATGCCCGTCGATCCGAGAAGCGTTTGGCTTCGGGGAGACAGTGGAGATGCGGTTTGAACATCCCACGCCGCACATCATTCATGGTGATGACCAGATGATGCGGCGTGATAGTCGCCGCTACATTTGGCCCGGCCATTTCGACATGCCAACGCGCGGCTTCGGTTGTGATGTGCTCCAGCACGATGCGCAGGTTTGGAAAGTCACGTTCGATGCGAGACAGGATGTCTCGAATGAAGATGGCTTCGGCATCGATGCAGTCGACGGTGGGATCGGGTGTTTCTCCGTGGAGGGAGAGCACGAGCCCACAATCTTCCATGGCTTTGAAAACGGGGTACAGCGTTTCGAAATCACGCACCCCATTTTCAGAATTGGTGGTGACACCGTCGGGATAGAGCTTCCCGGCAATGACTCCGCCGGCCTTGGCCTCGAGAACGATGTCCGCAGTCGTTTGCGGATCGATCTTGATCGTCATGAGCGGTGTGAAACTCGGCGCGTGCTCCAAGATGTGAGCTTGATAGTTCAAGGCATCTTGTAGATTTCGTATCGGCGGCTTGAGATTGGGCATGACCAGCGCGCGACCGAAGCGAGGGGTTGCGTGCAAGACAGCTGCCAGCATGGCTCCATCGCGGAGATGAACATGCCAGTCATCAGGCAAGGCGATTTTGAAAGAAGACGGTGTGCTCATGGGCTGACTCCGGTGTGTTCGGGGTGTTGCTTGGTCCAGGCGTGAACAGCGCGAATCGTGCGACCGATATTCCATGGTCGCAAGAAAGACATGGAGCCGAGCTCGACGGCATTTGCTCCGGCTTTAAGCATGTCGATGGCATCGTTTGGGCAGAGAATACCGCCACAAGCGATGATCGGTTTTGTGTAACCGCTTTTGCGTGCACCACGGATCCATTCGAGGACCAATGGTTTGAGCGGCTTACCCGAAAGACCTCCGCCTCCAAGATGTGCCAGTGGGGAGGTCTCACTGCCGAACAGCTTTTTCCAATCGATGCGATTGGGGAGATTTCCCCATGGAATCGTGTTGGAAACGCAGATAGCATCTAGATCGGGATGCTTGCCGAGGTGGTATGCCGCTTCATGAGGAAGGAGGGCATTGAACTTGGCGATGAGCGGGATGCCGATCCCGCCAGCGATGGTGAGGCTGCGAGTGACTTCGGTATGCAGTTCTATCAGTTTCAATCCTGCGTTTGGGCAGGAGAAATTGATGGTGAGAGCGATTGGAGCCCTGAATTCTTTTAGGTGCAGTTTGAGTAGAACGGAGAAGGCTGCCAATTCTTGTTGGCGCTCTTCGGCGTTTTTACCGACTGACATAAAAGAGAGTACGAATGGCTCGGTTCGATCTTGCCAGATTCCTAGGGCAAGTAGTTTTTCTGCCCCGGGGCCGGACAAACCGACGGCATTCAAAGCGACACCTTCTAGAGGTTTCACGATGATGCACTTTGGTTGACGTTCGACAGGTGTGAGGCCGTCTTCATGAAGCGGCATATTGCCAGCTCTGGCTGCAAAGGTTGTGGTCTTTGCTTGGAAGGTTGAGCCTTGGTAGTTGAGGCCAAAGGGCTTGAGCCATGAATGGAACCACCAACCGTGCCCGTCGAAGTTGCGTGCGCCAGAAGCGCACCAAATTGGTTCGAATTCTGTGTTTCGAAGTCGCATGAGGATCTCCTTGTAAGGTGCGCGCGCATCTTACTGGATTTATTGTACTTCGCAACTTGATGGGTTAGGCTATGGGCATGACGACGATTTACCTGACCCGACACGGATTTGTTGATAATCCACGAAATTTATTTTATGGCCCGGAGTTTCCTTTATCAGATGAGGGACAAAAACAGATTTCTTTATTAGCAGGGGATATTTTAGCCGCAGGTATTCGTCCGAAGACGCTATTCGTTTCTCCTTTTTTGCGAACGCAGCAAACGGCGCATGTTATCGCTTCGACATTGGGAGTGACGGATGTTCGGACCGATGTCCGCTTACGTGAGTGGGATGTTGGCGGATGGTTTGATCGTCCGATTGTCGAGTTTTATCAGGCGACGGGTTATGATGCTGATCCGCCGCCAGAACAATTACCTGCTGGAATTGAGTCTCTAGCGGATTTGGGAAAGCGTGTCGCACAAGCCATCCTTGAACTTGCGCAACAATGTCAGGGTGAAATTGGGATGGTGGTTTCGCATCGGGAGGCTTTAGTAGCAGGCTTGTTGCACTTTCAGGGTAATGGATTCTCTCAAATTCACCGAGTTCCGTTTTATCGTGGCATGACTTGGAAGCTTGTGTTTGATGATCAATTTGATCTTGTTGAAGCGAGCCAGGCTTTTGATCGAAGTATTGATACCTGGTAGGAGAGTGGATGGTGTTTTAGAGTGAAGCGAGTTTTGTTTCAAGGCGTTTTAAGTCTCGATGTCGTTTGAGGCGTTTTGCGCTTTCGGTCACGACAACCATCCCGGCAGCGGCTCCGATTGGCATCCAGGTTGGATACTGCGTTTTTGAGCTAGCTCCGTTCAGCAATTCAGATGGCTTTTTTGGCGCATGTTCAAGTAAGACGATGTCTTCATTTTTTGTTGGAAATAATCTTGGATCTTCGGTGCTTAGATCGAGTAGCCCGTTTATTTGAACACGATCACCCGTGTCTAGACGACTGCCGCGATAGGTAAGTGGTTGGTTGAGGAAAATATCGGCTTCGATGCCGTCAAAGTCTATGCGTAGTTTTTTATCAGACGCCCGAAGAACCGTTCCGGTTGCTTGGATAAATCCCCAAGCTTGTTCATTGGTTACGGTTAGAAGATCGGTAGATTTTGGTTGGATGGTTTTTTCTTTTATCTTTTTTTCAATCGTTATTTTATCAGTTGTGGCGACGGTAATGCGTGGAATGTTTCGATCATCAAATTCTAGTTTTCCGGCAACTGAGAGAAAACTTCCTTGTTCGGGGAGGCGGAATTTTTTTGGGATGTTTACTCGTAGCCCTCTACCTTCTGGGTTAATTAGAATGAAGGCATGGGATTTAAGGAGGCCGGGTGGATTGGCAACGGTACCAAATAGTTTGACGTGAATTCCGCCTTCGACGGCTTGGGTAAACATATCTTCGGTCAAGAGATAAATTGGATCAATTTTTTTTGAGCTGGTTGTTTTTGGCTTGGTGACTTTATTTGTTGTTGTTTTTGTTGCGGGTGGATTTGTTATCTTTGATGTTTCTTTTGTGGACTTTACGTTTGATACAGGTTCTTTTTCAGAAGATTTTTTTATGAGATCTGTTGTTGGCTTTTTTGATTGATCTTTTTTGGAAAGTGAAATGGTTTTTGCTGTACTTGTTGTTGTTTGTTGTGTGAGGGTTGTTGGGTTTGAACTTGTTGATACGGTTTGTGTGATAGGGGTATTCGTGATCTCTGAAGTTTGAGTAGTTTGGATTAATTCTGGTTCTGGTAATTCTCGTTGATTTGTAATTCCGGGCGTTGGTTCTCTTGTGAGTTCCCAATTTCCTTCGCTGTCTGGATAGCGGATATAGCTTTCTCCCTTGGTCGCAGCGTTGTAGGTTGTTGTATCAAGAAGTTGTCCATCTGGTGCATATAGACTCAGACTGTCTCCCGTATTATTTAATTTTGCACTTGATAATTCGATAAGTAGATGAGTTGAGGTGGTTTGATTGAGTTGGTGTTCATTGGTGAAGGTAAAGATTGTTCCATTGGAATCATGGAGAGTGCAATCAATCAGAGGGATAGATGTTGCTTTGTCTAAACTTATGATCTCGATCCATTCCTTTCCATTTTCTGGTGCTGGCATGAATTCATTTATGCGAAGCATGCCATAGGCTGGTTTGGGAGTTGCGACCGGATTCTGTGTTTGGGGTGAGGTGGTCGAGTTTGTATCGGTAATAACTTCGGTGTTGATCGTTGAAGTTGCGCTCCCAATCTCAGTGCTCGATGGGGTTATGTTTATAACGGGTGTCGTATTGTCGATGATGATTGGACTGGTTGAGCTTGGTGTTTCGTTGACTTGTTCGGTTGGATTTTGTGTTTCTATTTCTGGTTCGGTTTGTTGTTCGGTGCATTGATCGCAAAATCCAGGTGTTCCGAGATCGGTTATTTCTGAAACAAGGTTGATTGCTGAGGTGGTATTTTTCCAATTTCCATCGGGGAAATTTCGAACCATACTGGTTTTGACGGGGAGACTGCTACCGGCAGCTGGGGTGGTGCTTGTACCTGTGTCGTCGATGAGCGTATTTGTTTCATCTTGTAGAACCAGATGGAGCGTGGAATTTGATAAGGCAAGGGTGGTGGTAACGACATTGGGTGTAGCTGTAAGGGTGCTTTTACTGTCATAGGCAGGGTAATTTGAAATGAGATAGGCTCCATGAGCTGGGATAACCGCATCTGTAGGAAAAAATATTTTTTTGTCGCCGTCGGCTGCTCCGCTTAGCGACCAGCCTGAAAGGGATTGTTCTTGATCACCTAGATTCCAAATTTCAACCCACTCGTCGGCTGTTGAGCGAGAAGATCCAGCCCAGGCAATTTCGCCCAGGCGTATGGGCGATGCGGCATGGATTTGTGTAAAACCAAAGAGAAATTGATAGGGAGAAAGTAGAAAACAACAAAGGGAAAAAACTCCAAACAACCGCAATGCATGAGTGTGGTATTTCATAATTTTGGTGATGGATTAACGAGGTAACGGCGCGTCGTCCTCTTTATACAGCTGCCGGGTTTTTGAATGGGTGTCAAGGATTGCGAGGTATTTGACAAGGTTGTTTTTATGTTCTATTTTTGTTCTATAGGTAAAAAATATATGCCTCCATCTCTCACACCAAAACAAAAAGAAGTTCTCGATTATATCGTGAGCTTTATTCAGGATCATGGGTATCCGCCTTCGTTTCGAGAGATCGCTTCTGGATTAAAACTGGCTTCTCCATCGACCGTGCATGTGCATATTTTGGCTTTGAAGGAGCGCGGTTATTTGCGTGGTGGAGGCAGTGATCCGAGCGCACGTAATTTGGAACCAACCGATAAAGCGGTGCGTTGGGGAAAAAGTGTGGTATTGCCTCTTAAAGGTATTATTACGGCAGGACAACCGATTGAGGCGGTTGAAGAGCGTGAAACATTTGCGGTTCCGGTTGAACTTGCGCCTGATGCGGCCAATACCTATGTTCTTCGTGTGAAGGGTGATTCGATGATTGAGGACGGTATTTTTGATGGAGACTTTGTGATCGTTGAACGCAATCCTTCGCCAAAAAATGGAGATGTTGTCGTGGCGCTTCTAGATAATGAATTTGCTACTTTGAAACGGTTTTATCGTGAAAAAGATCGTATTCGATTGCAACCAGCCAACTCGACCATGAAACCGATTTATTGTTATGACCCGTTGATTCAAGGAGTTGTACGAGCCGTTATTCGACAATTCAGAGGGATGTAGGGAGGAAAAAGACAAAGCTTGGTTATTATATTAAACGATATTACGTATATGTACTCAAAAGTTTCGGAGCCGGTTGATGTTTTGGTTGCTTTTAAACACGGCAGTGTAGAGCCGATGACATTTAAATGGGGCAAGCGGTATTATCAGGTTCGCAAAGTAAATCTTGTTCACTCAGAGCGTCGTGGTCGTGAAAAGATTACGTTTTTTTCGGTGTCTGATGAAGCGAATGCGTATCGTTTAGCGTATTCGTCAGAAAGTATGAAATGGAGTTTGGAAGAAATGGCGGTTTTGTAAAAACGTTTTTGGAAATAGCACGTGATTTTTTAGCGAATTGCGCTCAGCTCTTTCCAGATTTTCCAGGCATCTTTTAGCTTCAGTCGACTGGTTTTTCCATTGCGCCAGTCGACAGGGATTTCTGCTACTTTCAAGTCAGTTTGATGAGCTCTTAGGAGAACCTCAACATCGAATGTCCATCCGGTTGAAGTGAGTTTTTCAAAGAGAAGCACGGTATTTGATCGAAATGCTTTGAAGCCACATTGGGTATCTCGGTAGGTGAGCCCGGTACGGAATTGAATGAGTTTATTAAAAAGAATGCCCAGAAGATTCCGATGCCAAGGCTGAGGTTCAAGAATTCGTCCTTTCTTTATTCTACGTGAGCCAATAACGATGTCGTTCTGTTCTAGAAGCGGAAGCATGGATTCAAAGGTTGATGGTGCAACACTTAAGTCGCAATCCATGAAAAGACGAATGTCGCCTTTTGCGTGTTTCATTCCGGTTGAAACAGCGGCTCCTTTTCCTTGGTTTTTTGGGTGATGAATTAGTTCGAGGTTTGGAATATTTGTTTGAAGTTTTTGTACGATGGCGGAGGTGGTATCGGTTGAGCCATCGTCGATCACAAGGATTTCAAATGGTTTTTCAAATTTAACAAAAGCTTCAATGGTTTGATTGATCGCCTGATCGATATTGGATGCTTCGTTCCAGGCCGGAAAAATGATGGAATAGGCGATCGACATAGCGGGAGCTTAGCAGAACGGTAGGTTTGATTGTAGGTATATATGATGCCGCCATTGTCCAAAAAATTGATTGCCCATGTAGACATGAATTCGTATTTTGCTTCGGTAGAACAGCAAGCGAATCCATTTTTGCGCGGCAAGGCTTTGGGGGTTTGTTCATATTTGCATGAATATGGTTGTGTGATTGCGGCTTCGATTGAGGCAAAGCGGGCGGGCATGAAGGTTGGGATGACGATGAAAGAGGCTCGAGAACGGGTGCCGGGTTCGGTGTTTGTGCAGAATGATCCGCCTAAGTATCGAGCGGTCACTTCGAGAGTGTTTACGATTTTGCATGAACTAACGGATAGGATGGAGCATTATTCGATTGATGAAGCTTTTTTAGATTTAACCGGTTGGTATCGTGATCCGGCTGAGGCAGCTTGGGCTTTGATACAGGTACGGCGGCGCATTCGAGATGAAATTGGGGAGTGGTTACGCTGTTCGATTGGGATTGCGCCGACACGATTTTTAGCAAAAACAGCGAGCGATTTAGAAAAGCCAAATGGATTAGTGATTATTGATCAACATAATTTGGACGAAGTGCTGGCGGGTTTAGATTTGGAAGATGTCTGTGGGATTGGCCCGCGAATTCGAAAACGTTTGGAGCGGATGGGGTATAAGACTTTGCTTGAAGTGAAGCGTGCACCGGTTGGGAATTTGATGCGGGTGTTTGGCAAACAGGGCTTGTATTTGTCGTGTAAATTGAATGGGATGGAATTTGAGAAAGTGGTGAATTCGGGATCTTCATTACCTAAATCGATAGGACATTCGTATTGTGTCCCTGATCGAGTGAATCGAGAGGGGAAGGTTGAGGCAACGCTTATGCGCTTGACCGAAAGAGCCGGACGACGGATGCGCAGTTTGGGGATGCGAGCTTCTCAGTTATCTATCTCTGTTGGTTTTCGAGCACCTGGTTTTGCTTCGCCTCAGGGTCCGTTTTGGTCACCGCTGGTTGGACAGGGCGTTTTCGCAACCAAGCATTTTGGTGTTCCAGTTGATGACTCTTTTTCTTTGGTTGGAGGAGCGCTTGAGGTTCTGCGAGAGCAGTGGCATGGAAAATCGGTTAATTTTTTAGCTGTCACATTATTTGATTTGTCTCAGCCGACGGGGCAGTTGCGGTTGGATGCCCTGTGTCGTCTCGAGCGAAGCAGTGGCGAAGTCGAGAGATCTTCTGTTGAATCGAAGGTCTCTCCACTCCATTCCGCTGCGCTTCATTCCGGTCGAGACGACGAGAATGGTTGGTCACGAGGACATGACAGACGTCAGTCGGTATCTGAGGCGATGGAAGCGATTCGGGGTCGATATGGGGATCAGGCGATTATGTTTGGTTCGATGGTGAGCTTGGGGGATGAAGCGCCAGATCGGATTGGGTTTCGGAAGACGGAGGGAGTGGATGTGGTGTTAGGCAAATAAAAAACCATGTCGGTGAGGACACGGTTTTTTATTTCTTTATTGTGTTATCGCTTTCACATCAATGAGGGGAGTGGCTCCGCCGGTGACGCGAGGGAGAACGCCGTCCCATTTTTCGATGGCGCGAAGTTGAATGATTTGGAGATTTGACTTGAGGGCTTCAGATTCTACGCGGAGAGCTTCGGCTTTACCTTTGGCTTCTGCGATGTTTTGTTCTGCTTCGAATTTGATTTGCTCGAGCTTGTTTTTGGCTGCAAGTGCAGACTGCTCAGCTGTTACCTTGGCTTCAATCGCTTGGTTAAAGCTTTGAGAGAAGTCGAAGTTTACGATATTGAAGTCATCAACGATGATACCGCGTGGATTGAGTTTGTCGCTCAAGTGCGATTTGATGTCATCACGGACGAGTTCACGCTTAGTGATCAATTCTTCAGCCGTGTACTTAGCGGTTGAAGCCTTTACGGATTCTTGAAGGGCCGGATCAATCAAGCGGGATTTATAGTCGGTACCGATTTCGGAATAGATGCTGCCAACTTTGTCGGAGTCGAGGTGAAAGTTGACGGCGACGGTGGTGTTTACGGTTTGGAGGTCTTTTGAAGCGGCGGTGGCATCGACTTGTTCTTTTTGGATTTTGATATCCATGACCACGATGCTTTCCATGATTGGCACGCGGAAGTAGAGGCCTTCGTGGATTAAGTCACCGGAGACAGCGCCAAAGCGGAGGCGAATACCACGTTCACCGGCTGAAATGGTGCCAAAAGGCAATAAAATGATAATGGCGATTAAGGCCACGAATGAAATGCCTAAGATTTTGAGGATTTTGGACATAGGTTTATAGACATGTTGCCTGAACCGTGGGGGGAGTCAAGCTATTCTTCTGTTCTTCGTTTTATTATTTACTTCGTCATCTCGACCGGAATGAAGCGCAGCGGAATGGAGTGGAGAGATCTTCGATTGGTCGGACTGGGAAGATTTCTCGACTGCGCTGCTGCTTCGCTCGAGATGACGTGGTGGGAATGGCCTTCTCCCCTCCAGTCGCTGGAGGGGCTGGGGGAGGTTCATTGACAAAACACTCATTTTTTACTACAAGTTTCTTAGTACATTTTTTTGTTTCACCCAGTTTGCAATAAAAGAGGTAGGTATTTTATGGCTGGTGTTGAAAGAGAGTTGGTACATGGGCTATTCACTCCGGTAGCTGAGCAGATTGCTCGGGTTCGGGAGTGGAATCGCAAACTCGGCTGGAACTTCTCCGATGAAGCCTTTGCTGAAGTGGAGAAGTCGATTCCGGAATGGCCGGAGGAGAGGCTCGTGGTGGTTGTTCTTGTTCCGTATCTCGCCGAGAAGGTGGGCGTGGACAAGATAATTATGACCGGACTCGAGCGCACGTTTCACGAGTTGTGGGAGCGTGCGAAGGCTGAACAGGACAAGAGCTGGCGTTGGATCGGCTACAACAAGGCCGGTTCAGACAGGCTCAGGCTTCTGAGTGGCATCGAGCATAAGGTCGGACTCCGTTGGGAAGTCATCGACCTTGGTTCAAACCGCAAGAAGATGCCGATGTATGTCCGCTCCTCGGAGTTCTCGCCTAGCGCGGGAATCCTCGCTGCCGCTGCGCTCCACCCTGACTGGGTCAAGAGCATGGATGGCAATAAGGTGCCGTATGTCTGGGTCCCGGGCTATGAGATGCAGTTTCCCGGAGAGGAACCCTGGACGTACGTGCCGAACCTCCGCTTCGGTCGCGGTAGTCGCGAGATCCGGCTCTACTGCTACGGGTGTGGCGACGGCTACTCGGCTTGGGCGGTACCTTCGTTCTTCCGGGAGTAGCTCGGTATTCGGTCTCTTGGCGCTTTTGGAAACTCGATCTTCGGATCTTGGTTCTGAGGGCGCTTTTTTGTTTGCTTCTTTTCGTACAAAAAAACAGCTCCGTGAGAGGAGCTGTATGGTTTAGACGAGCATCGCCAGAAGAACTTTGCGATAGAGTTCTTTGACGATACGCATCTGGGTTTCGCCGATGGAGGCGTAGTTGTCGAGTCCAGGGGCGGCATTGATTTCGATGACGGTGTACTCGCTCGGTGCTTGGTCCAGGGGGACTTGGGTCATGATGTCGATGCCGATATAGCGCAGGTTCATGTCGCGAGCCAAGCGAGCGCAGAGCTCTTTCCAGGCTGGATGGAGCATGGGTGTCAGGTCGACGGCATCGCCACCAGTCGATAGGTTGGCATTAGGGAGGAGTTTGAGGCTTTCTCCCTGTTTGATGATGCTGTCGAGCGAGAGCTTGTTTCGCTTGAGCATTGTTAGGATGCGTGGATCTTCAAGATCGAGCACGGTGTCGCGTCCGATCGAGATGAAGTGCGCTTGTTTTGTCTTGAGGAGCTGTTCGATCGTGCTTGTTCCGTCGCCTTGAACGGTTAGGGGGCGACGCTCATAGGCTGAGATGACTTCTCCATCCAAAACGACGATGCGATAGTCTTTGCCTTGGACGGGTTTTTGTACCAAGAAGACGCGTTCGCTGGTCGAAGCTTCGGTGACGGCTTTGAAGAACTCGCGCTTGTTGTGCACGAGTGCAACGCCACTGCCTTGGCTTTTGCTATTTGGTTTGACGATGACCGGCAAGCCGAGGCTTTGCGCGTATTCCCACGCTTTTTCAGGGCTTCGATCAGAACCGATGGCTTTGCACCAGCGACGGGTATGAAAAGAATCGCCAATAGGCATTGGATATCCCATGCGAGCCATGAAATAGGCGGCATAGTCTTTGTCTTTCGCAATTTCGGTGGCACCTGATCCATTCAAATCGAAAACTGTATTGCGAAAATAATGGCGGTCACCTTTTTTGTTGGTGATTTGTCCGACATAGCCATAGCGATCTTCAATATGAAGATCGATGCCCATTTCAGCGGCAATCTCTTGAAAAATGGGGGAAATGAAACACTGGCGCATTTTTTTGATTATTTTACTGGATGTTTTGCGTACACGTAGCCGTACAGATCGTGTTCGGGCAAAACGGAGAGATGAGAAATCTCGCCGGAAGATTCTGAAAAAATAACGGGAGCTTGTCGGACAAGCGCGAGAGGTTTTTGTTCTGCACCTTCGCCCATGCAAAGAACGGCGCTGGTGGCGATCGCGTGTACGATATTTGCTTGCGTCATTTTTAGTTCGCGACCATAGAGATCCTTGGTGCCGCGATAGTCGGTCAGAGGTTCGATACCAGACCAGGCCAAGGCGATGCCGAGGGTGCCCGTGCGCAGTGGAACGAGACGCGTATCGCTCATGATGAGGCCGAGTTCTTTTAGATTGTAGTGATTTTTTAGCTGCTGATGGAGCTCAATGGTCGTTTGTTTTGGATTTTTTGGGAGCAGGATAAGTTTGCCTTGCGCATTACTTTCATCGATTCCGGCATTGGCTGACCAGTCATTGCCTTTGCGGGTTAGGAGGCACCACGGAGTTTCGACGATTTCTTCGCTTTCTGTGCGAGCGGTATGTTTTTTGATTTCAGGGGTCGGATTTTCTATGGTACGGGATTCGGACAGGGCGATGATTTTTGAGGTTATGACGACAGTGTCTTTTTCTTGAAGTTGTGGGAGAAATGCGATAAGAAAAGAGAGGAGATCGTCTCCTTCATGGAAAAGTTTCGTCGATATCGCTAAGATCTGCATATGCAAGAATCCCTTTCTACCGAAAATCCACCAATAACACAAGAATGGCTTGGGATTTGGTATACCCCAATGCCTGATGAGGTTGATCCGCGTGATTTAGAGATTGTCCGTGTTCAGGGCTTGGAACCTTGGATGCGATTTGCGATTTCTAAAGACAAGGATCCGTTTGAAGCTGCTGCGCAATTGGTTCAAGAGGCTGGTGTGCGCAAGGTATATATTTTTGTGCCTGGAAGGCGTTTTGATCGGGTCGGAACCCGTATTGGGCGTGGAAGCGGTTGGATGGACCGATTTTTATCAAAGATTCCGTCTGATTGGTTGCGGATTGGGGTATGTGGGCCAAAACAGTGGTCTGAAGATTTATTGAAACGTGAAGCGTGGGATGTACCGATGGATTGGGTTTTACATGTGTTTGAGCAACCGAAGTAAGGATTGCCAGTTAAGCTCGGAATTGATAGGTTATCTGCACTATGGCGAATGGCTATCAACCCCGGGAAATTGAAGGAAAGTGGCAGGCTGTTTGGGCCGAACAAGGTATTTATACGGCCAAGGATTTACCTGCTTCGCAAAAAGACCGTAAGTTTTACGGGTTGATTGAGTTTCCGTTTCCGTCTGGAGAAGGTTTGCATGTGGGGCATCCGCGTTCGTATACGGCGATCGATATCATGACGCGCAAGCAGCGCATGGAGGGTAAAAATGTGTTGTATCCGATTGGATGGGATGCGTTTGGCTTGCCGGCGGAAAACTATGCGATCAAGACCAAGACGCATCCATCGGTCACGACGGCGCAGAATATTGCGAATTTTAAACGCCAATTGACTTCGATTGGTTTGGGTTTCGATTGGTCGCGTGAAATTGATACGACGGATCCAAAATATTATAAGTGGACGCAGTGGATGTTTTTGAAGTTTTTTAATAGCTATTTTGATCCGGTCGAAGGACGCGCTTTGCCGATTGAAGAATTAGCGATTCCAGAACAGGTTCATGCGCAGGGCGGAACAGCAGTGCGTGATTTTATTGATTCAAAACGCATGGCGTTTAAGTCGGAGTCGACGATTAATTGGTGTCCGCGCTGCAAAATTGGGTTGGCAAATGAAGAAGCACAGGGTGGTGTGTGTGAACGGTGTGGAAATGGGGTTGAACAGCGTGTCAAAAAGCAGTGGATGATTCGGATTACCGCCTATGCTGATCGTTTAGTGGATGATTTGGAACATGTTGATTATTTGGAGAAGATTAAAGCGCAACAAATTAATTGGATTGGTCGGAGCAAGGGAGCGTATGTGGATTTTGCGATTCGATCGGATGCAAAAGCCTTGCCTGATAAGGTGACGGTATTTACGACGCGTCCTGATACCTTGTTTGGGGCGACGTATATTGTGTTGGCTCCAGAACATCCATTGATTCAAACGTGGATGCAAGAAGGTGATGTAGCGAATGCAGATGAGATTCGTGGATATCAAGATGGAACGGCTTTGAAGAGTGAATTACAACGTCAGGAACAGAAAGAAAAAACAGGGGTTGAGGTAGAGGGAATTAAAGCCGTGAATCCGGCGACGGGTGAAGCTTTGCCGATTTGGATCGCGGATTATGTGTTGGGTGGATATGGGACGGGGGCGATTATGGCGGTACCGGCGCATGATGAACGCGATTTTGAATTCGCGACATTGTTTGGATTGCCGATCAAGAAAGT
>CAYRRZ010000024.1:0-8450 GCA_964426815.1 uncultured Gammaproteobacteria bacterium
GGTGCTTTTTTGTTTGCCTTTCTGTTGCGTTCGCATTACGCTTTTCCTCATGTCACACATTTCCCAAACCGATCCACAACTCGCCCAATTGCTTGATGCCGAACTTGAACGTCAGCGTCATGGGCTTGAGCTCATTGCGAGTGAAAACTATGTCAGCCCGGCGGTGCTGGAAGCTTTGGGAACTTCGCTTACGAATAAGTACTCTGAGGGCTATCCAGGCAAGCGCTATTACGGCGGCAATCAAGTCATCGATCAAATTGAACAACTCGCTATCGATCGAGCGAAAAAACTCTTCGGAGCTGAACATGCCAATGTGCAATCGCATGCCGGTGCTCAGGCAAATTTCGCGGTGTATCTTGCTTTATGCAAACCAGGTGACACCGTGCTTGCGATGGACTTGTCGCATGGTGGTCATTTGACCCATGGTTCAGCTGCAAACTTTTCTGGAAAATGGTTTCGGATTATTCCATACGGTGTCGATAAAGAAACGGAATGCGTCGACATGAATGTTGTGCGCGAATTGGCGCTCAAAGAAAAACCACGCATGATTATTGCTGGTTTTAGCGCCTATCCACGCAAATTAGATTTTGCTGCCTTTGCTGATATCGCCAAAGAAGTTGGTGCCTACTTATTTGTGGACATGGCGCATGTCGCTGGTTTGGTTGCGGCAAAATTGTATCCAGATCCAATTCCATATGCCGATGTGGTGACAACGACAACGCACAAGACATTACGCGGACCACGCGGTGCGATGATTTTATGCAAGGAAAAAGATCGACTTGATCCAGAGGGAAAGAAAACCTTGGCACAAAAAATAGATAGCGCGGTGTTTCCAGGCTCTCAGGGTGGACCTTTGGAGCATGTGATTGCCGCCAAAGCCGTTAGTTTTGAAGAGGCTTTACAGCCAAGCTTTGCCAAGTATCAAGAACAGGTTTTAAAAAACGCACAGGCTTTAGCCGAAGTCTTACAAGCTGGTGGAGCACGCTTAGTTTCAGGCGGAACCGATAATCATCTGTTATTGGTCGATGTGACCCCATTTGGGATTGGCGGCAAACTTGCCGAAGAAATGCTCGAAAAGGCAGGCATTAGTATCAATAAGAATATGGTGCCTTTTGATGAACGCAAGCCGATGGATCCGTCCGGGATTCGTTTGGGAACTCCAGCAATCACTACGCGCGGCTTTGATGAACGCGCGACACGTACGCTCGGAGAATTGATTTTGTCGATTCTCAAGAATCCAACCGAGGCTCATGCCGCAGAAATTGCCCCAAAAGTTGAGGCTTTGGCACAGGCTTTTCCTCTCTATCCTGAGGCGCATTCATTTGTTGCTTAATCGCTCGATCCATTGCCAATCAGATCGACTTCCAGTATTGTCTGCCGCATGAAAAGACTCGATGGACAAAGCCTCGCGAAAGCCATTCACGCGGAAACCAAAGCCCTTGTAGACAGCCTTAAAACAAGTCCAAGTTTGGCTGTGCTTTTGGTTGGTGAAGATCCTGCTTCGCATTTGTATGTGTCTTTGAAAGAAAAGGCGGCGCATGAACTTGGGATTAAAACGGTTATTCGTCGAGTCCCCGCACAAACACCTGATGCCATGCTCATTGGCTTGATTGAGGAATGGAATGCGGATCCATCGATTCATGGTATTTTGATTCAAGTTCCCCTGCCTCCTGGCCATGATACGGATGCGCTGATTCAAGCCATGAGCCCAGACAAAGATGTTGATGGTTTTCATCCAACGAGCATTGAGCGCTTATTAGCTGGTGAAGCGCGCATTATTTCGCCGGTGCATGAAGGGGTTTTACGCTTGATTGCTTCGACCGGCATTTCGATCAATCATGCACGAACCGCGTTGATTGCGAATTCTGAAATCTTTGCCAAGCCGCTTGAATATGTCTTGCGTCGCGCTGGCGCGGTGGTTGAACGCATGGCTCCGGATAATTTTGATGCCAAGCTGTGCAGTGAATGCGATATTGTCGTTATTGCCGTGGGACGAAAAAAATTCTTACAGCGAAATGCCATTAAAAATGGCGCGGTTATCGTTGATATCGGAACCAACCGACAGGACGATGGGCGCGTTGTCGGTGATGTTGATGTTGCAGATATGTCAGACCTTGATGGCTGGCTCACCCCCGTACCTGGTGGCGTTGGTCCAATGACGATCGCTGTGCTCTTAAAAAATGTCGTGACTTTGGCGACTACTCCATCATCCCCTCGCCAAGCACTGCAGCCACCTTCCAGCGACGTGTAAGATACATTGCCGCTAAAATCGCGATCACATCCAAGAAAAATTGGATGTGCAATTGTGTATCTCGAAGCAAGAAATAGATATATCCGTATTGCATGATCTCAAATGCTGCTTGCAAAGAAAATGCGGTCACGAACCAAATTCCTAATAATAAGGCGCATTCGCGTTTGCCTGGAAGTCGTTTGTGAAAAGCCCAAGCCGCAAATCCAAAGGAAAGAAGAAAGTTAATCAACCACATTGGCACCGCAAGCATCAGACCCTGCAAGCCAGAAAAAACATACATCGCAAGTAACGCACTAATGACCAAGCCAAAGGTCCAGTGCAAAATTGAAATGGCGAGAAAACGAATCCACATAGGTTTAGGTAAGATTAAGGATACGCGAAATGATAATCAAGAGGAAGATGAAGCTAATACCTAATGGCCAACGGATTTTTTTGAGCTTCGCCGCCATGACGGTCGCAAAGATGCCATTCAATGCACTAAAGAATCCGCCAACAAAACTCACAGTTGAAAGAAAATTTCTTTGTGTGGTGAAGAGTAAAATAAGCGGAGCGCCTAGAGCTAAAACTTTGGCTGTATTTTTATGCATCTTGGCATCCGCAATCAGCATACGCTTCATCCCCTCCATCAAGGTGATGAATGAGGTAGCGACCGCGAGAAATCCAACAACCGGAATAATCCAGCGGGTCTCCGCAGATAAAACCGAAGCATAGCCTGGTGCTGAAGCAGTTATATCTGGTGCAGCAGCGTATGCCGTAACGCCAAAGAGCCACATCAGGAGCGCTGCGCCCAAGGAGCCCCAGGCGATACTTCGTTGCGCAGGTTCACGTTTGCCGCCAGCAATTTCAACAATCTCCGGAATAATGGTTAAGCCAAATAAAGAAAACACTAAAATCCCAATTGGCGACCAGGCCCAACTGCCTTGCATCTGAAAAAACAAGGTTGGATCCGCGATCTTTCCAAACAGAAAAACGGATACGCCCAGAGCAAGAATCAATCCCCAGGTAAGCCAAGACTCAACCTTGGCAACAAAATGAAGGCCAATTAAAACCGTTGCTGCTCCCCCCGCCCAAAATACCACCTGCCAAAATAAGATAGATGAAACAAATTGTGCCCCTCCGAGGGCATAGATAAATTCTCCACCGAGAATAATATAGGCCAAACAAGCTCCGATGGTTTGGCCAGGATGTGACAAGAATGCGATCTTCCCCCATCTTGGTCCAAGAACCGAACTGACCATACCCGGGAGTCGCATTTTGCCAAAAGTGTTTTTTTGCAAAATCACTTCTGATAACAAGAGGTGGGTAGCCAACACCAATGTGGCGACCACCCAATAGAGCGCACTCCCCCATCCAATTCCATACTGTCGAAAGACCGAAGGGATGGCAAAGACCCCTGCTCCGACGATGGTGCCCAGCATGGCGAGAGTGGCACGAATAACGTTTTTGTCGATGGACATTTGCCATATGATAGCTCTTTTTTGTGGTTTTGACATTTCCGTGGTCACTGTCTACGGTATGGCCATATGACGAACGGTGTTGAGCGCATTCCTCCACAAAATCTCGAAGCCGAGCAATCGCTTTTAGGCTCTTTGTTATTGGATAAAGATGCGGTCATCAAAATCGGCGACCAGGTGAATGATGAAGATTTTTACGCCGACAAACACCGTTTGATTTTTGAATCGATGCTCGACCTCTATCGTCGTCATGAGCCGATTGATATTTTGTCACTCACCAATCGCCTACAAGAAAAAGAACAACTGGAGCGCATTGGTGGTCGCGCCTATTTGATTCACTTGTCTAATGCGGTTCCAACGGCAAGTAATGTGATTCACTATGCACATATCGTGCAAAAGAAATCGACCTTGCGTCGCTTGCTTTCAGCCGCCGGTGATATCACCGAACTTGGTTTTCAAGAAGCGGATGATATCCATGAATTATTAGATGAGGCGGAACAAAAATTATTTAATGTTTCGCAAAAGTTTTTAAAGGCTTCGTTTACGCCCATTCAGAATATTTTGGACGGTGCTTTTGAACGTATCGATGAATTGCATAAAGAAAAAGGAAAGTTACGTGGCACGCCAACGGGCTATACCGATTTAGATCAATTACTTGGTGGTTTGCAAAAATCTGACTTGATCATTCTGGCCGCTCGTCCCGCTTGTGGAAAAACCTCATTTGCTTTGGATATTGCGCGTCATGCGGCGGTAAAAGGCAAGGTTGGTGTTGGCGTGTTTTCGCTCGAAATGAATAAGGAGCAATTGGTTGACCGTATGATTTGTGCGGAAGCAAACGTGAATTTGTGGAGTTTGCGTACCGGTCATTTATCTGAATCTGGACCAAATGATGATTTTTCACGCATCGGTCATGCGCTCGGCGTCCTGAGTGAAGCACCGATTTATATTGATGACTCTGCAGCGGCAACCATTATGGATGTCCGTACCAAGGCACGTCGTTTGCAAATGGAAAAAGGCCTCGGCTTGCTCGTGATCGACTACTTGCAGCTCATGGAATCCAGCAATAAAAATGGTGGAGATAATCGCGTGCAAGAAATTTCTGAAATTACGCGTGGTCTTAAAGCCATTGCGCGTGAATTGAATATCCCGGTTATTGCCCTGTCTCAGCTGTCTCGTCAGGTTGAAATGCAAAAGCCGGCTATTCCTCGTCTGGCTCACTTGCGTGAATCCGGTTCGATTGAACAGGATGCCGACATCGTTATGTTTATTTACCGCAAAGCGGCTGACCGTAATTATCGCCTCGAAGATTTATCGCCTGAAGAAAAGCATATGGCCGAAATCCATATCGCTAAACATCGTAATGGTCCTATTGGTCAGGTCAATCTCTTCTTTGATGATTCTCGTGCGTGTTTCCGCAATTTAGCAAAGAAGACCCAAGCTATGGGCGCTCCGCTCCCTCAACCAGCTATGGCGGGTAATATTGGCCCAGGCGGCGCACCAGCTCCGAGCTTTGACCCAAATACCCCAATCGTCGCCACGCCTCCACCAAACTCATTTTAAACCAAAACAAAAAAGCCCCCGCGTGCGTCCACGTCGGGGGTTTTGCTTAAGAAAGAGGCCTGACCATTTCCATCAGGAATTGGATCGCGGCTTCGCACTTGTCAGCCATGGAGTTGTTGTTCTGAATGACACGCTGACGCGGATGATCAACCCAGGCATCCTGGATGCGGGTCGAGAGCTGCTCGGCCGTGACATAGTCCTCGGAGCGCGCCGGATTGTTTCCGCTCATGCGCTCATAGACCTCAGGCGGAGGCACACGCAGGATCAAGACGGCTTCATAGCGAGCCAAGGCCGCGTTTACACGCATGCCGAAGGTTCGTTCAAAGTCATCCTTGCCCCCATTCAAGTAGGCGGCATTGTCGAGCATCCCGCGGTCCAAGACCATGAGTTGCTTGCCATCGGACAAGGCTTGGCGCTCGGCCGCATCCTCGAAAATCTCTTGGACGCGGATCAAGGTTCGCTGAAAGCGCGCCATGCCGAGTGGATCGTTCTTTGGCGGCTTGACGCCGACTTGATCGATCAAGATCGTCGCAACCTCGGGCACGCAGTGAATGCGGTCGCCGAAGCGCTGTTTAATCTCTCTCAGCACCGTGCTTTTGCCCGAGCAGGGTCCGCCCGTCAAAACGACGCGCGGCAAGCGCTGAGGCAAATACTCGCGAACAGGTCGCTCCGGCGCCACATGCTCGAGCTCGCTGTTCAAGAGTGCGAGATGGTAGTTGGTGAGCGAATCTGTCACCTCGACCGCTTCTTTGATCCAGGGCGGCAAGGTGAGTTGCATCACCTCTTCGACGGTCTTGCACTCGCACTCGAGCAACATGAAGCCCGCAAGATTTCCCTCGAAGGTATCCAGCTCCCACTTACGGCCGTAATGCTCGATCACTCGACGCTTCTTCCGCAACTTGTGCGGAGCAGCATCAAGAATAAACTCGCCGAGCCCGTATTCAATCGGGTTCGGGGTTTCACGGCGTTCGACGCCACGACCTGATTTTTTTGCCAGGATGGCATGACGCCCATCAATCAACCGAACTCGAAAGCTCGATTCCCTGGCGGCCTCGAAGTATCCCTGCACGATACTGCGCGCTTCATACCGCATGACATCGGGGTCGACGGACTTCACCATCCAGCGACGCTCGATTTCACTTTCATCCTCAACAGCTGCGCTCATGGTCATTCTCCTTGTAAGGGGCGGGTTTGGAACAGAGCTAAACTACACTCCCCCTCCTCAAATGGCAACACTTCGGGTAAGCTGCCGCCATATGTTTAATAAGCTCAAACAATTCAAAGATATTCGCGATAAGGCCAAGGTTCTTCAGGAAGCATTACAGAGCGAAACAGCTCAAGGATCGGCTGGATGGGGCGATAAGGTCAAAGTGACTGTTAATGGCTTACAGCAAATTGTTGGCGTTTCAATTGAACAGGACGCGATGGGTGATAAAGCAAAATTAGAAGGCTGGATTAAAGATGCCGCCAATGATGCGATGCAAAAAGTACAGAAAATGATGGCAAGCAAGATGAAAGATATGGGAGGTATGGATTTGGCAAAAGATTTGCAAGAAATGATGGGCAAGGGCGGCGAAGGCGCTGAATAAGCATGTCAGCCATTCCAAAACCCATTCATGATGCCGCCGCGGCCTTTGACGCTCTTCCGGGCGTTGGGCCACGCGCGGCTTTGCGATATGCCTATTGGTTGGCTGCGCAGAATAAAGATGCGATCAAACGCTTTGCGCGAGCTCTTGATGGAGTTGCAGAAGGCGTAATGCGTTGCCAGATCTGTGGCTTGTGGAGCGATGCGCCCATTTGCGGCATCTGTTCAGATACAAAGCGTGATCAGAGCTCAATCTGTGTTGTCGGTACAAGCCAGGACGCACGTGTGATTGAAGAATCGGGTGCTTTTCGAGGGGTATATCATGTTCTTGGCGGTCTACTCGATCCGATCGAGGGTCGAACGCCAGAGACCTTGAATATTGCAACCTTGGTTAAACGAGTCTTCAATGCTCAGCTACCCGTGCGCGAGGTTATTCTCGCTGTTGACCCAGACGTGTCTGGCGATATGACGGCGCTCTATATCACCAAGCAATTAAACGGAAGCCAGGCGAATGTAACGCGTTTAGCCCGCGGTTTACAGCATGGAGCGCAGATCGAATATGCCGATGGCGCCACAATTGCTGATGCCCTTGGCAATCGACGAAACTTGCCGCGCGCTTGACAAGCAAAACACAAACAGCCCATGCTCATGCATCGGGCTGTTTTTTTGCCCATTGTCCTTTCACCCACGGAGGTTCTCATGAAAAAAGAGGATGCTCCTCTTGTTACCGGTGGTCTGCCAAATTATTGTCCGCGTTGCCGTGCACCGCTCCAACTCGATGGACAATGTGTCATGTGGCGCGTTGATGGTTGCCAAGGAAGAAGAATAGAGCATCTTGAGCCTCGATCAAGCCAGATCCCGTATAGCTGCCGCAGAGGGCCTTCAAGCCCACAGAGTCGGTCAGCGATCTCGCTTCAAGTCCCGGTTCCACCGGCTCGTATCACGGCGTCACATGAGCCCGATCAGGAGTTTCGACGCGAGCTTGAACAAGTGCTCGACTCGTTGGACACTTCTTCACAGCCAACTGAGCCCAAGGTCGCCGTGGCCGCTCCTGTGCGGAGGTCGCCGACAGATTCCGGCACCTATCAGATCACCGCGACTACGCTCAGGCGTCCCGCTCCACCTAAAAAGCCGAATGACTCTGGCTAACACAAAACCCCGCCTGGTTAGACGGGGTTTTTTCGTCGAGCTCAGCTCGATTAGGCGATTTTGGTAACTTTGATTTGGGTGAAAGCTTGGCGATGCCCGACGCGGCGATGATAGTGAGACTTCGCTTTGTATTTGACGACGGACACTTTTTCGCCAAAACCATGGGAAACGATTTCAACGGAAACCTTTTCACCGAGGCTTGGGGTGCCGAGTTTGACGTCCGAGCCGTCTTCCTGGGACACGAGCAAGGTCTCCAAATTAAGCTTGGCTCCGGCTTCGCCGACCAGCTTCTCGACCTTTAAAAGGTCGCCCTCTTGCACGAGGTATTGCTTTCCACCTGTCTTGATGACGGCAAACATAGTGACGGGATACTAACGGATAACCATGAATATGTCAAATATTGGCTCTACTGGTACAAAAAAACCGCCTTTCTGGGGCAGTTCTTCGGGAA
>CAYRRZ010000024.1:8550-15172 GCA_964426815.1 uncultured Gammaproteobacteria bacterium
TCCTTACAGCTTTGGGAGTTGCAAAACCGAACCAATCCCTATCCCCTGCGCCTTAGACAAACCAGCAGAAACTTCAAGCACCTGATCCGCTGTGGCTTTTGGCGAATATTGTGCCGGCGCCTTACCTGAGACCTCGGCAGGCAGGGTCGTCATATCTACTACCTTGCCCTGAGAGAGCCATAGGATATCCAAAGGAAAATGCGTATCCTTCATCCAAAAGTCGTAGATATCTGCTTCTGGAAAAAGAAACAGCATCCCCCGATTTGTTTCGAGCTTAGATCTCCCTCCTAAACCTTTTTGCCGCTCAGGATCGGTTCTCGCGACTTCGAGCTGGAGTTCAATTTTTCCAAAATGAAGCGTATGTGGTTTTTGCTGAGATGCCGTATTCCGACTCGCAAACACACGCTGAACCTGAAGACCTCCAGCGAATAAACAGAGGAAGACTAAAAAGAATATTCCAATCCGCTTCATACGGAGTGGCCACGTTTTTTTGCTAAACTCGCCGAAATCCAAGAGGCAAAGACCGTAAATCCAATCAAGCTGCAGACAATAAAAATCTTACCGCGCGTTTGGAAGCTGAGCGCCAAAATACCGGCGGTGGCTGACAAACCCCAAAGCAAGAGCACCACGAGTCGTGGCGACAAACCAGCGGCCAATAAACGAAAATGAAGATGGCTACGATCACCTTGATGCCAAGGCACGCCGCGACGCATACGCCCAAGCACCACGATACCGATATCGGCAATCGGGATTGCTAAGACACATAAGGCTATCGCAACTTTGGCACTTGAGAGAATGGCTAATACGCCCAAAAGAAATCCAGCCATCGAACTTCCCGACTCACCCAAAAACTGACGCGAGGGCGAGGTATTTACCGGCAAGAATCCCAAAAAAGCACCGCCAACCAGGGATGACATGATTGCAATTGCCGGTTGATAGTATGCAATCGACGAAGATAGAGCCGCGACCAATCCTGAACCAATGACGGCGAGTCCGGTCACCAAACCATCCAACCCATCCTGAATTTTGAGTGCATAGGTGGCGACGAGGAGCCAAACAAAGGTCAGGATGTCGGCAGGCAAAGAAATCGCTGACCATTGAAACCATACCAAGCTCAATCCCCCTTTTCCAAAAATATTTGTCACTTGAATAAAACCGGTTCCGCCCGCAATAACACTCATCGCAGCTAAAGAAGGAAACAAAATCTGGAAACGTGCGGGAAGCGGATGAATATCATCAATCACCCCACCGATTGCCAAGATACAAATAGCGACACCAATTCCAACCAGCTGCTCAAAACGAATAACACCACTCAGCCACCCCATATTCCAGGCGACATACAAAGAAAAGAGAATCGACAAACCGATTCCGACGCCACCCAAGAGTGCGGTTGGCTTTGCATGTTTTTTACGACCACCTGGAATGTCCAGCGCTCCCCACTTGTGCGCGAGCTTTTGCGTGAACGGAGTTAGAACAAATGACAACACGGCTGACAGCCCAAAGGCGACAGCCATGGTTAAGAATGCAACGCTACGGGACATAGGGATAAAATTACACCGCTTGCGCTTTTTGAATATCTAACTTTCCACCTGGTAAAAGCACGACGCGATCTTTACGACCAATCTCACCACGCAGAAGCGCATCCGCCAAGGCATTATCCACGCGTTCCTGAATCACACGGCGCAAGGGGCGTGCACCAAACAATGGATCAAAACCCGCTTGAGCCAATTCTTCAACAGCCTCGTCTTCGGCTTGAAAAGCAATCCCCTTTTCTTCAAGGCGCTTGGTGATACTGTGAATCAATAACCAGGCGATCTGGGTCACATCATCCAAGGTCAAAGGCTTAAAGACAATGACGCCATCAAAGCGATTTAAGAATTCTGGACGGAAAATTCCTTTCAACTCGCGTTCGAGTAAACCTGTTTTAATGCGTTCGAGTGATGAGCCTGCGGTAATCTCATCTTGAATAAATTGCGTACCGGCATTCGAGGTCGCGATGATCATCGTATTCGTAAAATCAATGGTGCGACCAATGCCATCGGTCAAACGACCATCGTCTAATACTTGCAAAAACAAGGTCAAAATATCTGGATGTGCTTTTTCGAGCTCATCCAAAAGGACGATGGTAAATGGACGCTTGCGAACAGCTTCGGTTAATAAACCACCACGCTCATCACCTGGAAATCCAATCAAGCGCGGGATACTGTCTTTTGATTGATATTCCGACATGTCCATGCGAATCATGGATTCCTCGCTGCCAAAATATTCATCAGCCAAGGCTTTGGATAATTCGGTTTTTCCAACACCGGTTGGTCCGAGGAAGAGAAAATTCGCGATTGGACGCTTGCCTTCGCGCATATCGGCGCGGGCACGACGCAAGGCTTGAGCGACGGCAGTTACGGCTGCATCTTGACCAATAACGCGACCATGCAAATGCTTTTCCATGTCGAGCAATTTATCGCTCTCTTGCTTACCGATCGCCTCAACGGGCACGCCGGTGCGACGTGTGATGACCTTTGCCACATCTTCGACCGTGACAAAGGTGCGTTCTCCTCGACTTTGCTTAGCCAAAACGGCTGCTTCGCGAATCACGTCAAGCGCTTTTTCTGGCGCGGCTTTTTCATGCAAAAACTTAGCAGACAAAGAAGCAGCTTTTTCTAAAGCAGCATAAGAGAAAAATACGCCCTGCTGATATTCAACCATGGCGCTACGTGCCATCAAGACTTGCAAGGTGGCTTCGACATCCGGCTCTGCTATATCGACACGCAATAATTTTGTCCCAAGGCTGCGGCGCTCGATATATCTTGTCCAGGCATCTGGCGTTGTGGTAACGATCGCTCGAAAATACCCCTTGTCTAATTCAGATGAAAAAACTTCGGCCAAATCCATTGGTCCACCCATACCTGAACCGACCAAGGACTCAATATTTGAAAGCACTAATAAAATATTTCCAGAAATACCTACTTCATTCAGCATGGCCAATAAACGTTCGGCAGCCATGCTTGGATCGCCCGAAGCGATCAATTGCGCCATATTGATCGACACGATACGCATGTCGAATAGAATTTTCGGCACATCTTCTTCGACCATGCGACGAGCAATTTGCTCAATGAGCGCTGACTTTCCTACACCTGGAGGCCCAACGAGAGCAACGGAAGCACGACCACTTTGCAAACCACGTAAAATTTCTTCGACATCATCTTCACGACCAATAACTTGAGGCACATATCCATTACGTGCCAATAAGGTCAGATCTTCGCTAAAGCGATCCAAGAGCGGCGTCTGGCGTGCGGTCATCGCCCGATTCATGACCGTATTTGGCTTGAGTGAAGCTAATTGCGCAAAGCGACTTTGCTCTTCGCGCATCTTTTCGCGCAATCGAATCCAGCTAGCGACATGAACCACCTGCTTTGGCGGATAATTCAATTGATCAAGCATCTCACGCAAACTTTCAGAAGCTTGAAATGCTTGAAGAAAAATATCGTACACCCCAACATGTTTGCGATTTTGTTCACGCGCATCGATATAGGCCAAAGCTAAGACACGACGTGCATCAAGGGACAAAGAAATTGGTGGATGCCCAGACGGATCGCGGTGCAAGAGACGCGCAATCGGACCTTTGACATCATCAAAGCGCATCCCGAGACGAACCATAAACACGCTCCCTGCTGCACTCGCGAGCGCTGCGGCAAAAAGGGTGTTTGGCGTGATTTCGGTGCGTCCCAAGCTATCAGCTAAATCATAGGCTTGCTCAATAACGGTTCGCGCTTCTTCAGAAAAATAGGGCGCGATATCAAAACGGAATTGTTGCTTTTTTGGATCAAGATGCTTTGCCTGTTCTGCCTGCTCAGCCTTGGTCTTGGCCCAATTTGGCATGGTTTTTACCGACGAGGTGAACTCCGCAATGCGATACACCGTAAAACAGCCTAAAAATAAGGCTAACCAAAATAAGGTGACATACCAATGTCCGACCGACCAAAATTCCCAACTCTGGAGCGCGCTAAGCGGCTGATCGATTTTAGAAACCTGCCAAGCAAAACTCCCGAGCATGCCGACAATCGCACCAATGAGCGACATGTGAATCAAGGCATTTAACTGAATGCGCAACTTGCGTAAACGTCCAGCGGTTTGATCAATGGATTCTGTCCAAACTAAAAAGCCATCAGCCGATGGGATACCAATCCCCGCCCCACCACATGCCTTGCAATGCAAAGCACGACGCGGATCACCACCGCAGGTGGCACAAATAACAGCTTCAGCTTGAAGGATCGGTTCTTCCATATCAATACAGACTACGAACTTGATCAAAAAAAGCACCACGAATAAAGCTCATACTGAAAAAGGCGATGGTTACAATTGGCGCCAATGCCCAAAGGATAATGACGACTCCATACACCAAGGCTTCGATCACCAAAGCAATTGCTCGTCCAAGCATGACAAAAAATCGCATGAAGACACTGATGATGCGTCCGGTCCAATCATGCTGACCATACATTGGGACGAAAAAGTTTTTGAACCACACCGCAAAAGCATATGCACGGACACGATATTGCAACTCGCGCTTCATCCAAGAGATCAAGCCGAATAAGCCGCGCGAATACCACCAAATCGGAAACCAGGCCACGCTCCCGACGAGGTCGAACAAGATAATTTTTGAAAGCGTCTTGACGTGCGAGTTCACGACTAAAGTATACCATGAAAAAAAATTCCCCTCAGCACGCACGCGAGGGGAATTTTTCAGCTGAGCCGAAGTGCTCATCACAATCCACGACATGGACTCTGACGAAAACTCCGGATGGATGATTTCGCTTATCGAGCAACGGCGTATGACTTTGCCGCTGGATTCACATACACGATGTGATCCGGCTGAACAAAACCGAGAACAGCTGCGCGTTCACTCACGGCTTGAAGCGTGGTAAGCGTTGTCATCTTGTCCTGTAATGCCATGGCTTCGGTCTTTAAGGTTTCAACGCGACGTTCAACATCGCGCAAATCATAGCCCTTTGATGCGGATGCATTGACTTGAAAGACATAGAACGAAGACAAGAGAATCGTTCCAGCAACCAAAACCAAGTTCCAAGCCCAAATTCCTTGGGGTAAGCGGCGGCCTAATGGCTGCGGAATACCAAGTGTTTCGTGTGGGCGCATCATACCGATGGCAAAAGCACGGGTGGACATATTTTGTTTTTGTTTTTTGAATTGTGGAAAAGAGAGCGAACTACGTTTTTTGTGCAATACGGATCTTGGCACTGCGGGCACGCGGATTTTTGCGCGCTTCTTCTTCGGTCACTTCGATCGGTTTTTTGGTGATCTGAGTGAGAATGGTTGAGGCTTGAAAGGCTTGCTTTACGATGCGATCTTCCAAAGAGTGGAAAGAAATGATGCCGATGCGACCCTGTGGCTTGAGAAGCGTTTCTGCTCCTTTCAGCAAATCTTTGAGCGCTTCAAGTTCATCATTGACTGCGATGCGTAAGGCTTGAAAGGTACGAGTCGCCGGATCGATACGACCGCGTTCATAGCCTTTTCCGAGCGTTGCTCGGATGATGTCGGCTAATTCGGTGGTAGTTTCAATCCTGTTGCGACGGCGTGCTTCGACAATGGCGCGTGCGATCTTGCGTGACTGCTTTTCTTCTCCGAAGAGAAAGATGGCATCAGCAATATCGGACTCGGGCCAGTGATTCACGATGTCGGCGGCGGTTAATCCATCCTCATTTGCCTGCGGGCCAAAACGCATATCAAGCGGCGCTTCCTGCAAGAATGACAAACCGATGGCTGGATTTTCTAATTCATCTGACGAGTACCCGAGGTCGGCGAGAATACAATCGACTTCGTATATCCCCTGCTGTTCACATTGAGCGACCAGGTGACGGAAATTCGATTCGATTCCGAGCCAACATTTTTTATATGAGGCAAATCGCTTTGACGCTCGAGCGAGCGCTTCGCGATCTACATCAAAGGAGATGACACGGCCTTTTGGGCCAACAGCGTCAAGGAGACGCGCGGTATGTGTCCCACCCCCAAGAGTTGCGTCAATGACAACAGCTCCAGGTTGCGGATCAAGCCAGCGCATTGCTTCTTCCACCATGACCGCGATATGGACACTTTGGCTCATATAACGGATCCAAGACGTTCTGCGATGTCATTGCCTGACTGTGCGGTTTGAGCTGCATAGGTATTCCATGCATCTTCATCCCAAATTTCGAGGCGATCATACAGGCCGGTGATCACCACGTTTTTGGCGAGCGCAGCGTAACTCCGCAGATATTCTGGGAGCACGACTCGGCCAGCCTTGTCGATTTCGCATTCCATTGCACCCGCAAGCATGAGTCGGGCGAAGGCGCGTGTATCAGACTGTCCTAAAGGAAGAGCGGCAATTTTACCTGCCAATTTTTCCCATTCGGACTTTTGGTACAGAAAAAGTGTTTTGTCTAAACCTCGAGTGACAACCGCGCCTTCGGCGAGGGTTGCTCGAAACTTAGCCGGGATGGATAAACGACCTTTATCATCAAGTGAATGATGGAATTCTCCGATGAACATGATGTTTATGCTTCCCACTTTCTCCCACCTCGACCCATTCTATGCCACAACTCGACCAAAAACAAGGGTTTGGGATGTGGATAAG
>CAYRRZ010000025.1:0-14721 GCA_964426815.1 uncultured Gammaproteobacteria bacterium
AAATGAAGGCATAACGATGTCGGTACCTTACAATATTGGGGCGGGGAAGTCGAAAAAAGACATTGCTCCTTCTTCTTTGTTGCGCTACCCTTTGTCTCAATATGAACATATTCAAGAAATACGGTGTGGTTGTTGGGGCATTTGTTGCCTCGGCAGTTTTAGCGGTGCAGCGGACGGCTTTGGCAGCAACCTGTAGTTTGAATGGTCAAGATATTCCGTGTGATCAATTAGGTGATGGAATTGGGAAGGCTGTTGGTTTTGGTTTTGGCGCTTTTGCCTTGTTCTTTATTTTAATGATCGCTGGTTCTATTTTTTGGATCATGATGATTGTGCATGCAGCTTCGAAACCAATTGAGAATCGCCCAATGTGGATTGTGATCTTGGTCTTGACCGGCGTGCTTGGTGCGCTTGTGTACTACTTTGTGGTGAAGCGAAACTTTAAAGAGGGGATGGCCCCAGTCGCACCAATGACGCCTCCAGCGACTCCACCAACGGTAAGCTAATTCAGAACCTAAATCCCTCCTTATGGAGGGATTTGTTTAAACTCAAGTTTTGAAGATATGACGAAAGTAGATTTGATTAAAAGTATAAAGGCTTTGGAAAATTCGCAGGGTCTTAAAGTTTCTTTTCGAGAGGTTTTGGCAGGAATTCGGACTTCTTATGAAGACTTTGAAAATCTTTCCGTTGCTCTTATTGATGGTTTTCGTGCTGCGAGTCAAGGGGTTCCTGTTGATGATTCGCTTCAAGGCTATGACTCAATTGTGAGATTGAAGAGTTTTTATTTTCTGTTTTGTCAGAACGTTCTGCAGTTGTACAGCATGCTTGGTGATGGGTATCCGGGATACCAGAGGATAAAATTTTTTCGAGATAAGATTGTCGTTCATTGGTCTGATTACGTCGGTAACGACAGGGAATTACATCAGATGATGGCGCCGGCATTTCCTATTCAAGATGATTTATTCGTTCCTTTTTTTATGCGTCAGGTTTTCTTTACTGCAAACGAAGTCGAGAAAGATGTTATTTTTGATGAAGTTAACCGTTTGCTGCGCAGCAAGGGAAAGGCTTCTGTTAATTTTTGTAAAGCATTTGATGTAGGAAAAATTCATGAACAGTATTATTCTGTACTTGAGAGCGTAGATCCTACCTATGATACCTTTCTTAAGTGGGGGAAGAATAATGACTTGGTTCGTGCATTGTATGCATGGTGTTTTCCGCCACCTTTTCTTTCCATGAGAAAGTATCTAGAAGATTTAGTTCTTTTTCTTGAAGCTCCTGGGAAGTTTCCCGTATAACAAAAACCCTCCGTTTGGAGGGATTTTTGCGTGGTGGGCGGGGAGAGAATCGAACTCTCATGACCTTGCGGCCGCGGGATTTTGAGTCCCGTGCGTCTACCAATTCCGCCACTCGCCCATGGCTTTGTTTGTGGCAGCACGGTATCGCTTGGGCTGGATTTCGTCAATATCTGCCTTGGGTTTGGCCGGCTTGTCGGAGGGCATTTAGGGGAGTACACTTGGGCCATTGTTTATGGGCCGGATTATTTCGATCGTGAATCAAAAGGGAGGCGTGGGCAAGACCACGACGGCTATTAATTTAGGCGCCTATTTAGCAGAGGCAGGGAAGTTTGTTTTGATTGTGGATCTTGATCCTCAGGCAAATGCGACTTCGGGTTTAGGAATCGATCACCGTAATTTAGAGCAGGGCGTGTACCAGGCTGTTTTGGGGAATGTGCGCATCCGTGAAATCGTGCAACCTACGGCGCATGAGACATTGCGCGTGGCGCCTTCGACAACTGCCTTAGCGGGTTTGAATATTGAATTGGTTGATATGGATCGGCGCGAGTATAAGCTGTACGACGCTTTGCTCGAAATTCGGAATGACTATGATTATATTTTGATTGATTGTCCGCCGACTTTGGGCTTGATCACTTTGAATGGAATTGTGGCGGCTGATGAAGTCTTGATTCCGGTGCAGGCAGAATATTATGCGCTTGAAGGTTTGGGGCAATTGCTCGAAACCGTTCAGCTCGTGAAAGAGCGCCTGCGGCCAGAGTTGGATGTCTTGGGCGCGGTGCTTACGATGTATGATGGGCGTACTAAGTTGTCAGACGATGTGATGCAGGAATTGTATAAATATTTTCCAAATAATATTTTCCGTTCGGTTATTCCGCGTAATGTGCGTTTGGCTGAGGCTCCTTCTTTTGGACGAACGATTGTTACATTTGATGGATCGTCGAAAGGGGCGCGTGCTTATGAGCGTTTAGCGCAAGAAATTTTGGCCAGTGAAATGCAAAAACTCATCGTCTAATTTACACATCGCGCACCTATGATTTTGGGAAAACAAAGTGGACTTGGACGAGGGCTTGGGGCTTTGATCCCGCCAAAGCAGCAAACGGCTCAATCAATGCCGGCAGCTCAACCATCATCTGCTTCATCGATGCAGATTGCTGAGGATGTGCGCGTTCCAGCAAGCGAAAGCGTGAAGGAGGCACAAGCACCTGAGGCTTTATCGGCGGCACTTGATCGAAGTCCGTCAAGCGCGGCTTCGGTTGATTTCGCGAAGATGATTCATGATTTGCCTTTAGAGCAAATTGATCCAAATCCGCATCAGCCACGACGCCATTTTGACCATGCGCAATTAGAAGATTTGATTACCTCGATTAAAGAGCATGGTGTTTTGCAGCCGATTGTGGTGACGGAAAAAACGCATGGTCGTTATGAATTGATCGCGGGTGAACGCCGTTTGCGAGCCTCGAAAATTGCAGGCAAGGATACAATTCCAGCGATTATCCGTTCAGCAACAGAGCAACAAAAATTGGAATTGGCCATCATTGAAAATATTCAGCGCCAACAATTGAATGCGCTTGAAGAAGCGGAGTCGTATTTGCGCTTGCAGAATGAATTTAATTTGACGCAAGAACAGGTTGCAGAAAAAGTTGGAAAGAGTCGTCCGCAAGTCGCAAATACGATTCGTTTATTACAATTGCCTGAAGTCGTTAAAGAAGCGTTAGCAACCGGAAAAATTACGGCCTCAAATGCGCGTACCTTGTTATCCTTGCATGGTGATGAGCAAATGAAATTGTTTCATGACATGTTGGATGGGAATTTTACCGTACGACAAACCGAGGCTCGGATTCCAAATCGCCGTGGACCTCGTAAGGCAAGTTTATTTGATCCAAATGTGGCAGCCGCGGAAACCAAGTTACGCGGTGCTTTAGCTGCTCGGGTTTCAATCAAACGCGATCCGCGTGGCGAAGGGGAGATTCGGATCGCCTTTCAAAATGACGAAGATTTTAATGGACTCGTGCAAAAACTCGCCGGCGACTACGGTTTGGGATTGTAATTTTTTATTTCTTCAATAAACGGTTTGGTAATACGCCTTTGATCCAGTCGCCGATTTTTGAGCGGGCAAATTGGCGGATTTTGCTTTTCGCGAGGCGTGTTTTGGCACTATTGATCCAGTCTGGATTTGGGCCTTTTCGATTTTTATCGATGATGATTTCGACCATATCGCCGCTTTTGAGGGGGCGATCAAGTGGGGCATTAGCATCATTTACTTTGGCGGCGGTACAGGTATTTCCAATATCGGTGTGAATCGCATAGGCCAAATCAACCGGCGTTGAATCTTCTGGTAAATCGATCACATCGCCTTTTGGTGTAAAGACAAAAATACGATCTTTAAAGACATCGATTTTTACTTCGTCCAATGCTTTGAGATATTGTTTTTTGTCCGCAAGATCTTGGTGAATGTCGGCTAATTGATTGACCCAGTCAACCGGAGTCACATCTTTTTTATCAAGGCCGGTTAATTTTCTTTCGTCATAACTCCAATGTGCCGCAATACCAAATTCGGCATTTTCATGCATTTCTTTGGTGCGAATTTGGAATTCGACAATTTCACCTTCTTCGCAAAAAACCGTGGTATGCAAAGAGCGATAGCCATTTGGTTTTGGCTGAGAGATATAGTCTTTGATACGACCTTTGAGCGGGGTCCAACGTCCATGGATGATTCCGAGAGCTGCATAGCAATCCGCGATATTGTCGACGATGACACGCAGGGCGATGATGTCATAAATGCGTGCAATATTGCGTTCATTTTTGATCAATTTTTTGTAGAGCGAGTAGAGATGCTTGGTTCGACCATGCACATCGATATTCTTTAGTCCGGCTTGCTGTAGGTCTTTTTGCAAGATCGTGATGGTGCGTTCCAAATAGCTATCTGAACGACGAATGGCGGTTTGTGCCAAATTATTGGTCCATTCATATTCTTTTGGCAAGACATATTTAAAGGCAGCGTCTTCTAGGCGACCTTTCATTTCGCCCATGCCTAAACGATTCGCGATTGGTGCAAAAATTTCTAAACTTTCAAGCGCAATACGATATTGTTTTTTTGGTGGAATTGAATCAAGTGTTTCGAGATTGTGAAGACGGTCAGCAAATTTGATGATGACGACGCGGACATCTTCGGCCATGGCTAAAAACATTTTGCGCAGGTTCTCGATATAGCGTTCGACGCCACGATATTTGATTTTGCCGAGTTTGGTGATGCCAGCAACCAAATGTGAGACTTCGGCGCCAAATTCTTGTTCGATGTCTTCGAGTGTGCGATCTGTATCTTCTGGGACATCGTGTAAAAGCGCCGCGATGATGAGGGTGTCGGGTAGGCGCATTTCAGCCAAAGTCATGGCCGCGGCGAGCGGATGGATGATATAGGGTTGTCCGCTGGCTCGCTTTTGGTCTTTGTGAGCTTCGGCGGCAAAAGCATAGGCACGGCGAATATCCGCGAGTTTGGCCTCGGGGTCATAGCTCGCGACATAGTTCACTAATCCATCGATGGTTTGGGGCATGGGAGCATCATATGGAACGCCTGCCTTGATTGCAAGTTTTTTGCTATACTTTGGCTAAACATATGGCAGACGGAACATTACCAAACGGCGAGCACCTTCCAGGAAATGAGCAGGTCCCTCAGGTTCCGCAACAGCCAAAACAAAGCCTTGATCAATCTATTGCTGAAGGGCGTTTAGACTATTTGAGAGAGGCTTTGGCATCTGAGGCTGATTCAGCAAAAAAAGAAGCGGCACAATTGAGTCAGGCGGCACGAACCGAAGGAGATCCAGAGGCTGAAGCGACGAATCAAGAAGTCGCAGCGCTTGATGCAGAAGCGGAAAAGAAAATTGCCGATGCAAAAACACAGGCTGAGCAAGAGCTGGAGCAAGTTGTGAAACCAGTCGAGGTTCCAGTGACCGAACAAGCAGGAGTCATGGAATCTTTAGAGGGCGATTCGGTTAAAACTAAGACGGTTGAAGCGACAGTTGAATCTAAACCACCTGAACCACCGGTTGAAAAGGCAAAGCCGGCCGATATTCCTTCTGAGGCCAAAAAGGAACAATCACAGGCTCCTGAAAAACCAAAAATGCCGGATTTGAATCCGCATTTTGAAGCAGCACAAAGATTGATGTCAGATTTTAAACAGAATAATTTTCAGGCAGGTCCAATCGAGTTACGAAAATTGGTTAAATTAATGACGGCGGTCCATCCGGATCTGTATCCTGGTGTGCCTGCGGTAGCTGCTTTTTCTGGTTTATTAGGTCGTTTGAAAATGGCTTTTGCGGGTGATCAAGCTGCATGGAATGAATATGAAACGGATTTTCAAAAATTGAAACAAGATATTCAAGCGGAAGCTGGTATTGCTTCGGGAGTTGAGACACAGCAACAGTCTGAACAAGCTCCGCCTCAAGAGCCGAAAGTTGAATCGCAGCCTTCATCCGAGCCTCAGCCAGAAGCACCGCCTGCGGCGAAAAAAGAATCTTATCCATCGCCTGAACAACAATTACAGTCTTTGGAAAAATCTGCTGAATCGGCCAAGCAGCGCATGCGTGAATTGTATGAAGGTTTGATGAAAATGAAAGAAAGTGGCGGGGAATTGGATCAGGAAGAATTGGCTGAGTATATTCGTGCTTTAGATGAAGATGCGGTTTTGAATGCCTTTGTGAATAACATGCAGGCCGAGTTTCGGAATACGAAAAATACCGAAGCGACGCGTGCGCGCGCAGCGCAATTAGCGGATGAATTTGCTCGTGGAGCTCGTGCTCAAGTTGCGTATGCGGAGGGCATCGTGACGCCAAAATCAAAACCAGCTGAAGCTGCGTCTAAGGCTGAAGCTCCAAAGCCTCGAGAGGTATCTGAGGCTGAAAAGAAACAGCATGCACTTGAAAAGCAGGTTTTTGGGCGCTTACGTAAAATGGATGCATTGGTTGATCAGTTGGTGTCTGGTAAGGGTTTAAGTGATGCGGATCGGGTTGCTTTGCGTGATCAACTCGAGAACTTGCAGCAAGAGAATGTGAAGGATTGGGATGAGCTTTCGCAAGCAGAGGGCGGAAAGAATGAAGCGTTGTTTGATATGCAGCAGCGCATGACCGATACCTTGCACACAGTGGATCAATTATTGGCAGAAAATGATCCGGGTGCAAAAGCTATTTTGGAAAAGCAAGTTCAGGGTTTTCGAGAAGCGAGTGCTCTTGAAGAGCCTGGTTTGAATGGTTATTTTTCTGCTCGTGATGCCGAATTTGGCACTTCGGCTGAAAAGCCAAAAGCTTCTGTTGAAGAAGTGGATGAAAGAGCGGAGACGGAACGTCGCATGAATGTGATGGAGGAATTGCTTACGGCAAAAATTCGAAAAGTTGAGGAAGCATATGATGAGGTGCTCGAAAGTGGCGACGAGACTAAAATTGAGGCTTGCACAAATTTGTTGAGCCGTTTGTACACAGAGAGAATGGCCGGCCTTACTAAGGATATTAATGCGTATTATCGCAAGAAGCCGAGCGAGCGTTCGGCGAGATCAGAAAAACAAGTAGGTATTTGGTTGTATGAAGAAGAACTGTTGGGCGCTCAAATGGATGCGAATTTGAAAAAACGCGAAGTTGTGGGCTTGAAACGCGAGAAACAAGTTGTTGATAAAGAGGTAGATGATTTGCAGGCTTTGATTGATCGATCGATTCCAACGGGTCCGAATTTGCAATTAGCCGGTGCTCCGGCAAAAGTGGGCGGCTTGGGATTGCCAGAAGCATCAGCTGGTTTGGCCTTAGCTTCTGCAGCAAAAGCTGAAGTGAAGACGGATGCTCCGGAAGAGTTGGCAAAAAAGATGCAGGCTTTAGTTGGAAGACAAGCGGAGTTAGCGGCGAAAATTGGTTTGGCTGCTATCGCTTTGGGTGAGATGTATCGACAAATGGACCGTATCGTAAAAGCGCGTGCGAAGGACTTGGAGGAGTTAGATAAGCTGAATAAACCGGTAGAGGCTTTTTTGATGGCCGGTGTCGCAGCTAATGATAATGCGGATATGAGCAATCATGACGCAAAGGTAAGTGATGCGGAATTTAAGGTTTCAGGTTCGGGTGAAGGACGTGGTAGTGGTGGGCAGCAGGAGGGGATGAATTGGTTTGAACGAGCCGGGGATGCGGTTTTTATGGCAATGCATGGGGATGAGCAGTCCATCACGGTCGCTACAAAGTTATTTGATGATATAAAAAGCAAGGTGACGGGAACAAGTAAAAAAGCGGCTTAGGCCGCTTTTTTGGTTCTTCGTTTTGTCGGTGCTTTTTCAGCTCGTTCGTCGAGGAGTTGAACCGCTTTTTCGATCGTGATGTCTTCGGGTTTTATGTCCTTTGGTATCGTGGCATTGATGGTGCCGTGTTTGACATAGGCTCCGTATTTTCCATCGTGAACCGTGATCGGTTTTTTATCCTTTGGATGTTCGCCAAGGGTTCGACCGGCAGCGGCGCGTCCGCCGCGTGTGCCTTTTGGTTGGGCGAGGAGTTCGAGCGCTCGATCGAGTTTGATGGTGAGTACATCGTCCTCTCCCTTGAGCGAGCGGAAGTCGGCATCATGCACAATGTATGGACCGAAGCGTCCAAGTCCGGCTTTGATGACTTTACCCGTCTCCGGGTGTGTTCCAAGCGTGCGCGGTAAAGATAAGATAGCTACGGCCTTTTCATGATCCAAGATCGTAAGTGGGACATTTTTTGGCACACTGACGCGCTTTGGTTTGACCTTTGGATCCTCAGAATCTTCGCCAAGCTGGAGATATGGCCCATAGGATCCGGTGCGTAAATAAATCAGCAATCCGGATTCAGGATCTACCCCGAGGGTTGTTGGTCCCTTACTTGCTTCTTTTAGAATTTCGTCTATTTTTTCTTTGGTGGTATCTGATGGTGCAAGATCGGGTGGAAGTGATCCTTTGACGAGAGCACCCGTATTTGGCAAATGAGTTTCGACATATGGGCCAAATTTACCGACCTTCACCACATAGCCCTGGAGGGTTGGAAGTGAGATCGCTTTGGCTTGTTCTGGTTCAATCATGGCGAGACCCTCGTCGATTCTTTGGCGTAAGCCATGATCGCCAAAATAAAATTGACGTAAATACGGAATCCATTCTTCTTTACCTTCTGCAATACGGTCGAGCTGCTCTTCCATTTTTTTAGTGAAGCCAACATCAACCAGGTCTTTCATGCTGCCTTCTAAGAGCTGGGTAACGGCAAAAGCGGTAAAGCTTGGCACAAGGGCATTGCCTTGTTTGCGCACATAATTTCGATCGAGCAAGGTCGAAATGGTGGCGGCATAGGTACTTGGACGACCGATACCTTCTTTTTCCATGAATTGCACTAAAGAAGCTTCGGTAAAACGAGAAGGTGGTTTGGTTTCGTGTCCAAGTGGTTCGGTTGATTGGCAGCTTGGTTTGTCGCCGATTTTAAGTTCGGGTAAGACATTTTCTTTTTCTTCGAGGGCTTGTTCAACATCGTCGGCTCCTTCGACATAGGCGCGCAAAAATCCAGGGAACAAGATTTTGGTTCCGGATGCGCTAAAGGTGTGGCCAGCTGCTTCGAAGGTGACGGTTTGTTGCAATTGCTTGGCGTCGCGCATTTGTGAGGCGATGGCACGCATCCAAATGAGCTCATACACATCACGCTCATTGCCTGTCAGGCCCGTGTCCTGTGGAGGCGTGAAGGTTAAGCTTGGACGCACGGCTTCATGCGCTTCTTGGGCATTTTCTTTATTGGCAAATTGCTTTGGCGCATCGGTGATAAATTCTGCACCATAGCGATTGGTGACCATATCGCGAATGCCTTTTACAGCTTCTTCAGACAAGGTAACCGAATCGGTACGCATATAGGTGATAAACCCTTTTTCGTAGAGCGATTGGGCGGCGCGCATGGTGTCGCGTGAGGACAGGTTCAATTTGCGATTTCCTTCTTGTTGTAAGGTTGAGGTGGTGAATGGTGGAGGCGCCTTGCGATTCATTTCTTTTTCCGCAATATCGGATACCTTCCATTCTGCTTGCTTGGTTTCATCGGCAATTTTTTTGGCCGAGGTTTCGTCTAAAAGTAAGATGTCTTTTGCATCTGCTTTAATGGTACCGGTTTGTTCATCAAAATCTTTTCCAGAGGCGATGCGTTTGCCTTGGGTCATGGTTAACTTTGCATCAAAGGGGCTTGAAGCTTGAAGCAAGTGTGCAGATACGTCCCAGTAGCTCCCGGTATGAAAAGCGAGACGAAGACGTTCGCGATCGACAATGGCTTTAAGTGAAGGGGATTGCACGCGACCAGCGGATAAGCCAAAAGAAATTTTCTTCCACAAAACAGGGGAGACACCGTATCCGACCAAGCGATCTAAAATACGACGCGCTTCTTGTGCGTGTACAAGGTTTTCATCAAGTTCGCGTGGATGTTGCAATGCGGCTTCGATCGCACCCTTGGTAATTTCATGAAATACCATGCGATGAACGGGAATCTTTGGTTTTAAGATATCTAATAAATGCCAAGAAATACTTTCTCCTTCGCGGTCGTCGTCAGTTGCCAGATAGAGCGCGGTGGCATCTTTCAATAACTTTTTTAATTCGGTGACAATTTTTGTCTTGTCTTTATTGACGATATAGATCGGTTTGAAATCATGTTCAACATCAACGCCGAGCTGGCCAGCCGTTGTTTTTTTGAAGGCAGCAGGAACCTCATCCTGAGAGGATGGAAGATCGCGCACATGGCCCATGGAGGCAATGATGGTGTAGTCCTTGGTGCTCAAGAACTTGCGAATGGTTTTTGCTTTGGTTGGAGATTCGACGATGACCAGGTTCATACTTGTGCTGAAAGATACCAGAGGCGAGCGCATCGTCAAAATATCGGTACAGATCGGGTAATGCGTCCACGATCAAGACGATGAATAAAGCCTCGGATTTCAAGTTGACTTATAAGCTGCAAAACGTGGTTTATTGGGAGTTTAGCAAGGCGCGCACAGTGATCAATTGAGAGCGGGCTGGTTATATAGGAGAGGAAGAGCCGTTCTTCATCCGAAAGATCTTGGGTGCTGAGGGTACTCGATCTAGAAGGCTCAAGATGCAGGGTTTCGAGAATGCTGTCAATCCCGAGGCAGGGAATGGCGCCTTTTTGTATCAGGCTATTGGTTCCTTGGCTTTGCTTTGAGGTGATGGTTCCGGGCACAGCGAGGACCTCGCGTCCTTGCTCGGTTGCAAGGTGAGCGGTAATAAGCGAGCCGCTTTTATGAGCGCCTTCGATCACAATAACTGCTTGCGCGAGACCGGAGATGAGGCGATTGCGTAAAGGGAAGTCGAATTTGTAGGCTTCATAGCCAATGGGGTTCTCGCTTACAATCGCTCCACCGTGTTTGATGATGTGCTGCGCGAGTTGTACATGTTGCCTTGGATAAATGGTGGTTGTATCAAGACCTGAACCTAAAACGGCAATGGTTTTTCCATTCGCATCGAGAGCTGCTTGATGAGCGCAACCGTCAATGCCAAGAGCGAGACCGGAGATGATGGTGATGCCATAGCGCGCACAGGCTTGAACGAGTTCTTGGGTGACTTGTTTGCCATAACTCGTCATTGATCGGGTGCCGATTATCGCGACCCTCGGTTCAAGAAGACTGTCTAAACTTCCTTTGATGAAAAGAATTTTAGGTGGTTGATGGATAGTTTTTAGATCAGTTGGAAAGCGTTCATCGGTGTCGATCAAAAATTCGATGTGCTCTTCTTCTATTTTTACGGCCAGTTTTTCTGGAGATGTGATCGAGCGAAAATGAAAAAAGGCATCGATGCAGGATTTTTTGCGAACAAGCGGGAGTAATTGTTCGCGTGATGCATTCCAGGCTCGCTCTCCGTCATTTGTATAGTGTTCGGCGAGCTTGTGTAAGGTTGCTGCGCCAAAACCAGAAAAGCTCGCGAGTGCGAGCCATCCAAGTCGTGATGAATTCCAGTTGCCCATGATATACCGCTGCCATGGACAGGATTGATTGTCAATTGGTTTCGATGGCGTTCCAGCGATTCATGGCGCGTGATAGGCCTTCGGTGACCCAGGTTTCGAGCGCATCTACCGCGAGTTGCTTAGCGGTTTTGACCGTTTCTTGGGTGGCCTTTCCAAGAACCCAGCCATCGACGGGTTCGCCGGCCATTGGTGGTCGTCCGATGCCGATGCGAAGGCGAGCGATGTCATTTGTCGTACTTAATTCAAAGATGGACTTGATGCCATTATGTCCACCTGAGCCAGCCTTTGGGGTGAATTTGAAACTCCCAGGGGCAATATCAAGTTCATCATGCACGATGAGTAAGTCAGCGGGCTTGATGTCTTTGTAAAAGGTGAGAAGGGCTTTGACCGTCATGCCCGACTCATTCATATAGGTTGTTGGTTTTGCGAGGACGACGGTTTCTTCACCAAGCATGAATTTGGCAATACTGGCGTGGCGCTTTGCGTCTTTGGTCCAGTTTGCATGAAAGCGTTCGGCGAATGTATCCAAGGCCATCCAGCCCGCATTGTGGCGGGTTTCTGCATAGGTTGGTCCTGGATTGCCTAAGCCAACAATCAGTTTCATACCTTAGTAGCGATTTCCTTTGCGGCCAATTGGACGCTTGCGACGCCATGGATTGATCTTCTTGCCATCCTTGCCAAGTTTTCCATTGACTGGATTTGGATTGCGATCTTCAACGGAGCGCATTGGAAGCAATTCGACTTTGACGACAATTGGGGTGCCGCGGAAGCCAAATTTTTCGCGTAAGCGATTTTCAAAATAGTGAATCCAGTTTTTGTGAACGGCTGCTTTTTCACCGCGCACGCTAATCAAGAAGGTTGGAGGTTCGGATTTGGTTTGCGTAACCTCATGCAAGTATGGGGTAAAGGTTCCACCATCGGCGAGCGGTTTTTTGCGAGCCACAACCGTCTTCAATAAACGCTGCAGGGCATTATGCGAAATGACGCGGCGACGTTCTTCGCGAATACGCAAAGCAAGTTCGAGCAAACGATCCATGCGTTGATGTTCATGCGCAGAAACAAAGACAATGTCAGCCCAGTGCAAGAATGGAAAAGCGCGACGAATAGCTAATTCGTATTCGTCGGTCGATTTGGTCGTCTTGTTTTTAACAAGATCCCATTTATTGGCGATAAGCAATAAGCCTTTGGATTCTTCATGCATTAAACCGGCAAGATGTTTATCTTGTTGGGTTGGTGCTTCGGATGCATCAAAAACCAAGAAAGCGATATCGGCGCGATGCAAAGCGGCCCGATTTTTTTCGATACTTTCTTCTTCAATGCCTTTGTCGATGCGCGATCGCTTGCGCATACCGGCGGTGTCGATCAAGCTAAAACGTTCGCCATTCCAGACAAAGATGGAGTCGATTGGTTCGCGAGTCGTATGCGCTTCAGGGGAGACGACAACGCGTTCTTCTCCTAAGATTCCATTCACGATTGATGATTTACCGACATTTGGTCGACCCATGATCACAATCTTTAATCCTGTTGGTTCTTCGATTGGTTGTGGGTGTTTATTGCGTTTTTCGAGCTCCTTAAATACGCGGTCAAGCAAGTCACCCGTGCCTTTACCTGTGCTGGCAGAGCAATTGACGGGTTCGCCAATACCCATGGCCATCATTTCTTTGGTATAAGACTCGCCCAACATTTGCGGGGTGTCCATTTTATTGACCACGAGCAACACATTTTTATTGATGTGTTTCACTTTTTTGGCAAAATCAATGTCAACCGGAATCACGCCACTACGTGCATCAACCACAAATAAAACGAGGTCGGCTTCTTTGACGGCGAGTTCAGCTTGATTGCGAATGCCGCGGCCAATAACTGAACCCTGATCCGCATCCATACCGCCGGTATCGACGCAGTCAATCGCCATGCCACGCCAAATAATAGGCGCATAGTTTCGATCGCGGGTGGTGTGTGGTTCTTTTGAGACAATCGCTCGGCCGGTTTCGGTTAAGCGATTCCACAGGGTGGATTTGCCGACATTGGCTCGCCCAACGAGGGCGATGACGGGCATGGTTTTGAGGCGTTTACCTGACATATGGTTTAGTTGGCGAGATTGGCGCTTGAGCGACCAAGAATAATGAGGAATTGCGTTGAACTTGCGATGCCTTTTTCAGGAGAGCTGAGTGAAACATTGGCATCGAGAAGTTTTTTGAGTTTGGCGAGACTCTCTGGATTGGCTCCTTCGGTATAGTCTACGATAACCGATTTTTCATAATTGCGCTGAAGGGCATTGCCGGTAGCGCTAATTTGATAGCCGGCTTCGGTCAACTTATTTGAGATTTGAGCTGCGAAGCCAATTTTGGTGGTGCCATTTCGAATTTCGACAGATATCGGTTCTTCGGTACGAACAGCATCGAGTTGTGCGGTTTTGCCGACAAACGGATTGGCGATGATGTTTCGAATTTCAGACCAGTCAGACTTTTTTGGGAAGAGAAGATCGCCAGCGTCCGCTGTTTTTTGCGGATAGAGCTCGCCGGTTGCGCCGGTTGTGAGCACATTCATGACCAAGTTTGATTTGGAGAAGTGGGTTGCTACCGGAAGAAACTTGAGCACGTCCCAAGCGCCAAGATCGGTTTGCACATGGTTTGAAATACTGGCCCAAATTTCGGATACCTTTTTTGGATTGGATAGGGTTCCAATGCTGAGAAGCTTTTTGCGAATGCCTTCGAGAACGAGTTGTTGTCGTTTGCTGCGCGCGATATCCGATCCTTCGCCATTATTGCCATGACGAGAGCGAACAAAGGTCAAAGCACGCTTGCCTGACATGTGTTCATCGCCTTTGGTAAAGGAAATGGTTTGGACTTTGTATGGATCTGGACCATCATCATCGGTTGGATAGGTATGGTCGGTGAAGCTGTTCTCAATGGCTACGTCGATTCCACCAAGGGCATCAATAAAAGCGGCGAAGCCTTTGAAGTCGATTTTAACGGTGCGATCAATGCGGATATTGAATTGCCGAGAAAAATCTTGCGCGGTGTGTTTTGCGCCTTCGCCGGGATGTTCTTTTTCGGCATAGGCATTCACGGCATTGATTTTTTGATAGCGACCGTCACCCAGTGGATAGGCAAGGTCTCGAGGGATCGAAACGAGGCCTACTTTTTTGGATTCACGATCAAGTGAAGCCAGGATGATGGTATCGGTTAACTGGGAACCTTCATGACCTTCGCCCCCAATACCGAGGAGAAGGATATTGAGCCGACCATCTGGGGTAGCCAAAGGATCGCTTGGGTCGGTGCTGTTTCCATTGTTTTGGAGGTTGTTCACACTACCAAAGCTAAAGAAATTCCCAAATTCTGAAAGAACGCTCGTTCCATGTGTGCTGGCTCGATACGAGGCATGGGCTCCAATGGCAGCCATAAGGCCTACGGCTAGCGTAAAAACCGCCGCTATAAGAACGGTGGTTTTTCGGGCGG
>CAYRRZ010000026.1:0-14191 GCA_964426815.1 uncultured Gammaproteobacteria bacterium
TTCGTGATGCAAGAACGGACAATTGTGTCCGCCCTCAGAAAGGAGGAAGTACCTTGGAAGTCATCGATCATATGGACGTGCCGCGGAAATGCCTCGGCGTGACGGTTGGAGAGCTCTTCTTGCATCAAGTAGAGAGAAGGCCCCTACCAACCATGACAAAAGTCGTCTACGAAGATCGCGAGGATCGCGACGACGACTTCGGTGAGGAGCAGTACATGCTCCTCGACCAGATCGAGGTCGACGACCACGGCGCAATCACCCGCGCCTGGAGCAAAGTGTACGGATACGGGCTCTACAGCCGCGTGGTCACGTACGCCACCACCGGCCTCGGCCAGGTCCGGGGCTTCACCGATCGCCCGCGCATCAAGCGCGAGTATCGCGAAAGTTTTCGCAGCTGGTGTGTCAAAGACGAGTACTACCGTAACAACGGACCCGGCAAGGCCTACATCTGCGACCAGCAGCCGACCACTCAGGCGAATCGCCAAAAGTGCGCCGGCGACAAACCCCGTTTCCGCAACGGCCGCCGCATGGCGCGCCGCCAGCTCAACAAGATGGAGGAGACCACCATGTGCACCGGTTGATCTCCCCCAACAACGCCCCTTAAACCATCTGCGAGACAAAGCTATGGCCAAACAGAACACGCATCAAGTCAATCAGACCGAGAAAAACCCCAACTTCGTTGGCGTGATCTCGGTCCGTGAGATCGAGAAGCGCATTCGAAAGGCCACAGCTCCGGCCACGCAGATCCACCAGTCCAAAAAGTCCTATTCGCGGCGCCCTAAGCACCGCCAACACGACCCCCAAGACTAACCCTTTTGCCCGGAACGTTCGTGATTCTCACGAACGTTCCGGCAGCCTTTCCAGGCCTGAAGAACCACTCGTCCCGCCACCTCAGCAATGAGGAAGATGATGTTCTCCAGTACTGAAAAGGTTTGACGCTCATTTGAACAGATGTGGAGGAGAGACCATCGACTCGCGCAAGCGATATCGATGGGTGGAAATCCAATTCGGAAAGGATGGCTTCGGCTGTCGTTTGCCGAAACGGGATTTCCCCGGATGGAAACAGTCTTGGCTGCGGAAATCCCCTTCACATCTGTCCAAAGGACCAAACCCGGTTCATGGACGCAAGTACCACAGAAGCTCTTTCCCCAATCGAGGCCACAATGATCGCTAATTTTCTCCACTGTAACATGCGTCGTCCGCCCGTTGCCGTTCTCACCAGTCACAGCAAGAGAATCCTGGGGCTCATCTCAGAGTCGCTGATGGACAGTTGGCACGACCTTCCCAGTCTGGCCTTCACCCCGATGAACGACGACGAAATCGTCGCCGTCTGGGCTGACGTCCGGCCGAACGGGCTGACCAAGATCACCCGCCGCGAACAAGACGTGCAAAAAGAAATCGAAGAGGCTCGTCGTGAGCTCTTCGGCGCCAAGATCGTTGATGATGTCATCAACGACCCCGCCAGCTGGGACTTTGCCCTGCAGGCCTGACCTCACCCTCACCGGCGAGCAACACCCTTGTTACTCGCCACCCCTCCAGAATAGATGAATCTCATCTCTTGCGGAGGGGAACAAAAGCGGTATATTCCGAGAGTTCCCCACTCTCGGTCTTTCTATATACAAACAACCAAACCTCAAGGAGACGCCATGACACCAAATGAGCTGCAAGCAGCACTCGACAAGGTGCGTGAACACCTTGAGATCGTTCAGTATCTGTTGCACCTGCTCACCACAAGCAGCCCCGTGGAACTGCATTGCAACTACTGTCACGACTGTCGAGAGAAGACTCTATATATCTGGTGCACCCCCTCCATCAAATGGAGTAAGCATCAGGTAGAAAATGCGCCACGAGAGATCCTGAACAAGCAATCAGGCTTCAAAGATCTTTTGGACGGTCAGTGTTACAACCCCAAGGGAATCTGCGATCACAGCGTCTGGCCATTCCTCACTCGAATGGATCCAACCTTGCTGCATCGCGCCCCAGCAGGCGCACAACACCAACACGGTGCTAATCTGATCTGCCCTCGCTGCAAGCAACCCACCTTTTGGGGGACAGCTCGCGACGGCAAAATAATCGCAGGACACTGCCTTAGCTGCGAAAAACCGTATCTCTCCGGAGAACCTGGCTATAACCGCTGGCGGTTGTTCCTCGCATTGCATCGTCGTCAATTCAAACTTTTGATCGAAGAAGGTACGTTGTTTCGACAGCTGATGATTCACAAAATGAACCAGCCGCGAGACACCCTTCCCGGAATCCAAGATCCCGGCGACGACGACTAGGGCGACCGAGAAAAACTCCTCGGTCGTCCCTCCCTTTTTACCGCCGATTCATCGACGGTAAAAAGGGAGATTGTCCCAAGAGTTGTGGAGGATTCCTCTTTTGCACGTGCTCCGGCGCAGCTGGACCACATCTCGCAAACCAGGGTCACCTCGTAGCGATAATGACTATTATCCTATGAGACCACCTCCATGCCCCTTGGGAAAATCTCGAAAGGAAAACCAAAAAAACGTGAAATACCTGTTCGTGAACCTTGCCCAGCTCATCTGCTGGGTGTTGATCGCGAAGTGTGGGTGCGATGTGTGGGATAGCTCAAAAAATGGCGATGGGATCTACGTGATCCTCTTTGCCATAAGCAGCTGTACCCTAGTCCACCTCATAGGACGGTGCCTACGCCGTACCTTTCAAAAAAACGATGCTGTCGTCGGCGACTACACCCTCGTCGTCGATGATTACAGCGCAATGCGCCGTCGCTTTTGCGATGACGCAGATGTCGTCAAAAACCCTCGAAAGGAAAAACCGTGAAAGCTGACCCTCGAAGTTTCGCCTCCGTAACGCCACACGTACTGGAGCAGGTACACTACGCTCCGCCTCCCATCGGGAAGCGAAAGTCTCTCATCATCGATCTGGCTCCGATGCATTTCCACTGGGACAAACCGGCACAACCGGCCCCGAATGGCATCCGGATGCAGATCTGGAATACCCCGGCCACCGATCGCAAGACCGGTGAATTCATGAGAGTCCCCCTCCGGGACTTCCTCATGACCTTTGCCGAAGGTGTCGAGGAGAAAGAAAAGCTAAGCAAGAGGCACCTGCGGAAGGAAAAAATCAGTGACGCTGCGAATCTGGAAAAAAAACCGGATCGCGGCCTCACCCTGGTGGAATACCAACACCAGTTCCTGATCCAGACACACCGAGGAGAGATTCTCCAAGGTGATGCGATCGATCTCGTCCGCGAGAATGAGCTCGTCTGGAAAGCAGCGAAGACCGGAACATGCAAGGTCTACGACTTGAGAGAGCGTGACCACACCGTCGACTTCGAGTCGAAAAAGAACGGTGTCGCTCAAGACATTCGCCTCGACGTCGACGGCGAACGCTTGCGTCGCTTGCTCAGGAAGGACATCCGAAAATTCGAGGATAAGCAAAATCGAACTCACGGGTGGCGCCTGAACACGGGCAACCTCCTGCTCGGCTTTCTCAAGGACGCAGAAGATGAATTCGAGTTCGCCATCGTCCTGCCGCGCTGGATTGCGGAGTGCATGCGGGAAACCTACCTGCAGGCCTTGATCGAAATCCTTCCTGGTTGGCGCGCGAACTTCCCGACCCCAGATGAATGGCATCGGGATCCGTACGTAACCCCCACACCCATCCCCTCCTTACCTTTGTCCCGGCAACTCATTTCGTGAGCTGCCGGGGCTTTTTGTATGCCCTTGACCTTACATGTTTTAGAGCGTATATTCACATCCCCGGCTGAGGTCTGCGAACCGGCGCATGCATCTTCGATGGAAATTGTTCCGCACCTGTTGAGGATTTTTCCTCGACAACCTCTCTCCTCTGTGCGGAACATCCCCATCTCTCGCATGGCACTGTTTCGCAGGCCTCATCCGAGTCAAAAAAATCCCCCAAAGCATCTCCCAAAGCTCTAAAGCAACAGGGGAAGCGACGGGGGATTTTGTTTATCTTACAATTTACGGTTGCTTCTGGGCTTCAGGCAAAGCAACAGCCTGTTCCACTCTTTTTTCTGCAATAACATGACGCTCGATAATCGTCGATTGTCCTTGGCGACGTTTTGCTTCAACCTTAAGCGTATTCAAGCCCGAAGGAATATCTAGTTCAGCTTCAAACTGTCCATCGTCTTGAACTAAGATGCGCTCGCCATTAATCAAAATGGTCGCCGTCGGTTCCGTTTTCCCAAATAATTTCACCACCGATCCAGAAACATGCATCCCCTCCTCAGGAACAACAACAGCCAAGGCGGGTGGCGCCGAAACTTCACGAATATGCCAACCAACAAAACCACCAATAAACAAAAGAATTGCTAATACCCCAACGACAATCGGCGTCCGTGAAAAAACAAAGAAATCCCGTTTACGCACACAAGGATGCAATAAAACATCTTGTGAGTTCTGTTTTCCCACAGCCTGGACAGCTTCACGGTATTTAGCCAAAAAAAACGGAACCTTCCCTTCAAGAACCTCAACCAATCGCGCAACATGCCGCTCATCATATGCCGGATCAGCTAGCTCAGCCAAACGCTCTTCTTCAAATAAAGACAATAAAAGCGGATGTATCCCAGTTAATCGAGATACATCGGTACGTGATAAACCCCGCAACTCTCGTAAAGCGCGAAGTTCATGCCCAAAACTGGTTTGTGTGACGGAAACTCGCTTCTGGATAAAACCCATACCTATAGTCTACACCTCTTCTTCATCTTGTTCGATATCTGGAATTTCACGGTCAACCTGCTCTAAGGCAGGATGCGAAGGCACAGCAATCTGATCCAATTCCTTCGTAAACTTCACTTTCAGGATTTCACGAGGTTTTGCCCCATCTGCAGGACCAATAAAACCATCTCTTTCAAGCAAGTCCAAAATACGAGCCGCTCTCGCATACCCAACTTTCAAACGACGCTGAAGTAATGATGCTGAAGCTTTGCCAGCGCGAGTGATCTCCTCCATCGCATCTTCAATCATCGGATCCGTATCTTCTTCAATTGGCATGCCTCCACTTAATCCACCGCCTCCACCCGTGCGAACACGTTCTACCACAGTTGAATCATACTCAGCCGGTTCATACTTCGACTTCAAGTATTCAACCACACGACGAATTTCATCATCCGAAATAAAACAACCCTGAATACGTCGAGGCGTTGCCATGTCTGACGTTTGAAACAACATGTCACCACGTCCTAATAATTTTTCCGCACCAACTTGGTCAATAATGGTTCTTGAATCCATCGAAGAAGCAACAGCAAACGCAATACGCGCTGGAATATTCGCCTTAATCAAACCGGTAATAACATCAACCGAAGGTCTTTGCGTTGCTAAAATCAAATGGATACCAACCGCACGAGCCATCTGTGCTAAACGAACAATTGGTCCTTCAACCTCTTGCATCGCGGTGACCATGAGGTCAGCCAACTCATCAATAATGATGACCAAATACGGCAATTTTTCTTCAGACCGTTGATTAAATGTAGCAATATCACGTGCTCCAAATTTAGAAAGCACATCAAAACGACGATCCATTTCACGTAATGCCCACTTGAGTGCATTCACCGTTTTTTCATTTTCAGTAATAACCGGGGTAATCAAATGCGGAATACCGTTATACACCTGTAATTCAACACGCTTCGGATCAACCATGATGAATTTAAGCTCATCCGGTCCATTGGCATACAACATCGACATGATGAGGGTATTCAAACACACCGATTTACCCGATCCTGTGGCACCAGCGACTAATAAATGCGGCATGCGTCCCACATCAGCTATCCATGGCTTACCGCTCACATCTTTACCCAAAGAAAATGAAACATTCGATTTTCTTTCCTTCCATTCTTTTGACTCTAAAATTTCACGCAAACCAACGGTCGCAATCGTCAAATTCGGCACTTCAATACCAACCAATGATTTACCAGGAATTGGCGCTTCAATACGAATAGGATGAGCTGCCAAAGCTAATGCCAAATCATTATGAAGTGCTGTAATTTTAACCAATTTAACTCCCTCCGAAGGTTTTAACGTAAACTGAGTAACGGTCGGTCCAACGGCAACATCTCCCATATCAACCGGGATACCAAATGTCTCCAATGTTCGCTGAATGACATACTGATTATGCTGAATATCACCCGACGTTGGCTTTGAATCCCGTCGCGTCAATAATTCAAATGGCACAGAAACCATCGGATGTTTCTTTTTTGGCTTCGGTGGAGGAGTGACGACAACTTCTTCTTCCTCCTCCTCTTCAGTTTCTTCCGCCGCTTCCTCATCTTCTTCGTCACCAGCCTCCTCCTCTTCTTCAACTTCTTCCTCCTCAACATCTTCCTCTGCTGTCGGCGATGCAATTTCAGCACGAACACGCTCTTCAACACGAGCAGCCCGCTTCTCCATCATCCATTGGAATGGTCGTGCTAAAAAGGCTAAAGCCGCCGACAAGAATCGAACAATACGTCCAAAAAAATCAACTACATTTTTGAGTGACGTATTAAAGATGAGAAGAAACGAAATCGTAAACAGAGCCAAGAACACGGTCATTGCTCCCGGTCGGCCTAAAATATCGGTAAACGGATTAGCAATGATTTGACCAATCGCTCCACCCAATCGCGACAAGCGCTCAAGAGAAACCTCAGCTTCTCCAGCCGTAGCTGCCGCATGAACCAATGGGTTCAAAGAACAAAATGCAAGCAAAAAGCCAACATAATTCGTAGCTTTAAGTGGAAGACGCTCTGGCGAAAGCTCATGAATACCCGTAACGATAAAAATAAACGGAATCGCAATACGCGTAAAACCAAAGGCCCTTGCCATCCCACCATCAACTGCCGTACCCAAACTACCTGCTAACATGAGCAAAGATAGTAAGAGCAAAGCAGCTATGGCGAAAAGAACAACCGTAAAGATGCCATGGGCCGTTTCTGGATCCAATGACCAGTTAATGGGAAAACCGCTTTGTTTACGACGTCGTGCCATGAGAAATATGCAACTAGTCTACCGAAAGAGCCAGACAAAGTCACGCTAAGCGTGCTTACTCTTCAGGCGGCGCCTCTTCATCTTCTTCATCCTGAACATCTGGTACGTCAATCAAACCCTGCTTAAACGCTTCAATCGCTTCGGTACGAATTTTTTGGATCAAATCAGGATGCTCTTTAAGCATGTTTTTCGCATTTTCGCGTCCAACGCCCAATTTCTCTTCGGCATAGGTATACGAATTACCTGATTTCTTGATGATTCCCATTTCCGTCGCCGTATCAAGCACATCACCCGCCAAAGAAATACCTTCGTTATACATGATGTCGAATTCGGTCGTCGTAAATGGAGGAGCAACTTTATTCTTAACCAATTTTACCTTCACCCGATTACCAATAATCTTTTCTCCCATCTTAATCTGAGCACTTCGACGAACCTCAATACGCATGGACGAATAAAACTTCAAAGCCATCCCACCCGTTGTGGTTTCTGGATTTCCATACACCACCCCAATTTTTTGACGAATCTGATTAATGAAAATAACCACTGCTTTACTCTTTGAAATAATCGAAGTCAGCTTACGTAAAGCCTGACTCATCAAACGAGCCTGAAGACCAACGTGTGAATCACCCATTTCGCCTTCAATTTCAGCTCGTGGCGTAAGCGCTGCCACCGAGTCGAGCACAATCACATCAACTGCATTTGAACGAACAAGAGTTTCGACAATATCTAAAGCCTGCTCACCAGAGTCTGGTTGAGAAATAAGCATTTCATCAACTTTAACACCAATCTTTTTTGCATAAGACGGGTCAAGTGCATGTTCAGCATCAACAAAAGCAGCAATACCGCCTAACTTTTGCACTTCAGCAATGATATGTTGAGCCAAAGTCGTCTTACCAGAAGACTCAGGTCCAAAAATTTCGACCACGCGACCACGAGGAACACCCATCACGCCTAACGCAATATCCAACGACAAGCATCCGGTTGGAATTGTTTCGACGACCATCTTCTTGGCTTCACCAAGACGCATGATACTCCCCTCCCCAAATTTTTCTTTAATCTGATCGATTGCAACTTGAGCTGCGAGGCGGCGCTCATCGCGCTCATCATGTACTTTTTTTGCCATAGGTTTTTTGTATAGTGTTCTATTTCTGTTCTAGTTTGTCATGATTCATCGAATGCAACAAGAGGACATTGTGGATAAGCTCCACCAAAAGGCCCCGATACACGCATCGGGGCAAGAAAAGCTACGGAATCCACGAAACATGCCCCTTGAGATACGGCTCTCCAGGAACATTCGGGATCATTTCATACGAAAGAGGCTGCGCGGTATCAGCCCGTGACAAAGTCACCGTCCCATTCGGTTTCCCGCATCCGCCTTTGACATAACAGGACGTATCGCCCCAATAGCCACCATTAGGCAGATCCAGTTGAAACTCAAACGAAGTCGTTCCATGCGGAAGAACAATGAGACAATCGAGCAATCCGTCACCAAGCTGCGTATCAACACATTCGGTTACGGCTGCCCAAGCTCGCGGCGCCTGCATCGGTGGTTGCCACCAAGCATTCACCACAATTGCTCCCGCCATTTTTTCGCCCACATACTGCAAGCGAAGCGGAAATCCATCCATCGGCAATGGTTTAGGATCTGTCTTCGGCTCAGGTGAACACAAAGATTGCACCGCACAAGCCGGATCCAGACAATCGACCAAACCATTGCAATCATTATCGATCCCATCCAAACATTGTTCAGCAACTGCCGGTTTTTGACACAGCGACCACTGACACGTAACGGTTGAACAGGTTCGAATTCCTTGAACACCCAAACAAGCTTCACACGGTTCAGAAAGCCCTGCCGTACACTCACCGCTGCACACCGGTTGGGTTTGCATGAGTGACTGGCAACTCGCCTTTCCATCAGAAGAAAGGATGCAGGAGCTTCCCGTCGGACAAGACAATTGGCTACAAGGATCCGCTCCCCCGCCACAATTCTTTGCACCGGGGCACGAAGTCACCAAAGAACATGCATGAATTTGCTCCCAGGTAATTGGTTCCGACATGCGCTTGCCTGCAATCACATCCAAGACCTGGTTCGGCAGCGCATACACCTGCTCCCAAGAAAAACCCAAGGCTTCAAAAACATCAGCTGAAGCGATCGGCTGCCGGAATCCATCCGGACGCACCACGCAAACCTCTGAAGCCGTTTCTGATTTAACCAAGGATCCTGGCCGTAGCCCCTTGTATCCCAATTGCGGCGCATACAATACCTCTGCCGTCACCGCCGTAGCTGCATCGATCTGAACATCATCCGCCGTAAAACCCCAAGACAACAGAGCTTCCCAGCGAATAAAATCTTGTCTTTGCAACTGAGAAACCGAAGCGAAAACAACGGTCGATGTATTCGGTCGGCGGTACAAGACAGTGGGTCCATGAGACATCACCGGCTTACCCAAAGCATAACAAGCCAATTCTTGTTCTGAGACCTGAACCGCATGTGCCGTATCATACCGATCACTCAAAGCAACCGAATCCGAAAGTGAAGCGATCTCACCTTCCGTCTGAACCAAGAAATACTGCCCTTGTTCATTCTTAAGCAAACTACCCGGCGGATGAAAACGAACATCCGATGCTGCCAACCGTTCCGGGTCACCATTTGCCGCAACAATCAAAAACGGATCAACCCAAGTAGCATGTTCTTTCGCATGGGTTACAGCATTAAAACGGAAGGACGAAGGCAAAGCATATCCTTCAACAAATTCCGCTTTTTGTTTAGCATCATACGGGCCTTTTCGCATCGCCCAATGTACATGATGCCAATCCACTGACTTTGTGGAACCGCTCCAGTACGAAGCGACATGGCCAAGATACTGACCGCGTCGCACCAAACTACCAACGCTCGGATTTCCTGAACGTTTTTGTGCATCATACGGAGTCTTGCTCTCACAAGCGACATGACCAAGCAAGCTCAGAATAGATTGCCCATTCAAAAATTCATGCTCAATCAAGATCAAACACCCAGCATAGTCCGGATTCTCTCGAGAATCCGCACCATACCCACCAAAGGATTCTGTCGTCGTCAAACGAATAATCCCATCAGCCGGTGCAAACACAGGAGTTCCAACCGGTGTTTTTTTGACCTGCGAATCTCGTCCAAGATGAGCGCCATATGCCAGGCACTCCCCCTGAGAACTCGCCAAGCAAAAGTGATCATTCAAACTCCCAAAACCAAAGCCAAAGTCCGAAGCATCAACTCCCTCCAGAGGAAATTGAAATACCGCGGCATATGGCACTCCAGTTTGAGGATCCACCCGGAGAGTGTCCTGACTTGCATTCAATACCAACCCCGGTCGCTCATCATCGGAGGAAGACGAACAACTCAAACAACCGAGCAAACCCAACAACCAACATCCAACATATTTCATGACGAACCTCTTTCTATCTCAACATTTCCTCACATCCATTCGCGATGCATTCACGAATGGATTCCGGAAACCGACCGAACAGCATTACGGAATCGAAACGGTAGCAATATACGCTGTCAAAGCTTCAGGCAAAGGCGCTTTCCAATCCAAATTTGGAACGGGTGTAAGAACAATAATCGAACCTGGACCCGTAAGTAACAAAGCACTTCCACCACTGCTATCTGGCACCAAATAACCTTCACGACCAGCGATATTCATTCGTTCTGCCGAAGCAGTTGCCTTTGTAAATGAAGCCGTATCAATAACCTTGGCTTCATATACCTGCATCTGCAAACCACTTTCAGCTTGTTTCATCATAGTTTGTCTTTGCGGACTCGTACCAGCGAAACGCGGCTTTGCATCTGAAGCAGTCAAAATTGCCTGATCAATAAAGGTCCAATTTGCACCAATTCCAGACAAAGCATCACCCGTCGAAAACTTTGAACTTTCGAGTTGAGGCGAACGAGCATCGCGATTACGCTGAACACTCTGTTCCATAAGACGATATTCATCTGCGGTAATACGCATCCGAATCGTTTGCGGTACCAGAACACGAGCCGCAATAACGCTCACGCACACTAGGCCAGCAGCGATCAAAAACAAGGTAGGCGCTGGCGAAGAAGACAAAGAAAAACGTGCCATAGTTGAACTATCATAACCTACTATCACCAAAACGACGAACCAACAGAGACAAGTTTTTACTTCATGAAGTTCTTTTCGGTCGGAAAAAGTCCTTACTCCCCATTCACTCTGCGTAAATACGCAAGAACAGAAAGATGCATAAAGATGGCTGTCGTATCACATCTCAGTTTCCATGATAAAGCCCGCATCGCCCAGTTGCCTACCAAGCGAGGGAAACACACAGGCCGCACGTAAGTCTCTCCTGTGTATTTCCAAGACCATCCTGACATGTGAATGTCATCGACCTTGTCTCTGCGATTGTCGAGGTGCGGGGCGTTTCGGCCCACATATACAGACTACGGAATATCCAGAATACAGACAAAAAATCTTGTGTGTTCACTCCAACAAATACAAAGGCTAACGATACAAAAACCATATCTAGAACGGTTTTGAATGAATCTTGTCTGTTGAAGCCTTCCAACAGTCAATAAAAATCTACATTTTTTGAAACAGCCTGTGGAAAACTTTTCTTCATCCGCCACATCCATCCAAGCAAAAAAGCATACGTTAAAATCATCAACCACAGCGGAAATCGAATCTGTCCTGATAAAAACGGAACTTGAAGCGACCTGTGTGCCACCCCATAAATAAGATCCAAAAAACCCGTCGCCGCCGCCTGACAAGATGCGCCGATAACTCCATCTGGAATAACCGAAGCGCAAGCACCGCTCGCCATCACCCAAGGAACAAGCGGAACCGCGATCACATTGGTAAACAAACCGGCAAACGACCACTGACCAAAGCTATAAGCCAAATACGGTGAAGTCATCGCTGTTGCAGCAAGCGTCATACAAACCGTTTCGCGCAAACCCGCTTTTTCCGGAATCCAGGAAAACACATCCTGAAACGGTCGCGCCAATCCAAACAATCCAATTAAAGCCAAAAAAGACAAGACAAAACCAGGATCAAATACAAGCTGCCACGGATTCCACAAGGTTAGAATAACCGCACAACTCAATACTAAAACCACCGGATGTACCAACCTCCCCCGATCGCGACCAAACAAACTAAGCCAAGCCATAAACGCCGCTCGCAAAACCGAAGCGCTAAACCCCACAAAACACACATACATTAAAACGCTCAATGTCGTTAACCAAAACGCATATCTCCGACGAAAACCCATACGAAGCAAGATCGCAAAACTCGCCATAATCACTAAACTAATATTTGATCCAGAAACCGCTACGAGATGCATGAGCCCTGAACGTCGAAAAACCTCCAAATCTTCAGGAGAAAAATCTGGTGATCCATACAGCATTCCGATTAAGAGCTCTGCCTGCGTCGCCTCAAACCGATGACGAATCGTTGCCGACATCTGCTCACGAAAATCTCTCAAATACGGAAATGGATTCCACCAATCAGGCGACTGAACGATAACCTCTCCCTTCGGAACACACTCAAACCAAATCCCTTGCCTCGCAAACCACAAGCGCCGATCAAAACCAGTCGAAAACGGAACCCGTTTTAATTGACAGTTTAATCGAACGTTCGAATACATCGGTACATCCTTTAATCCCCTCACGGCAAATCTCCCATCAACCATCTGCCAAAAAGACAATTTCTTGCCCACAACTCCTTCAATAAAAGTCTCTCTTTTTGTAAGTTCTTTTTGAAAATCTGCGGCCGGAATCGTGACATCAAAACGCCATACGCCAAACAAAACACACAACATAATCAAACTAATCTTTCGTCTTTTTGGAAAACGCCAAATAAAAAATCCTCCCAAAACAAAAACGCTCAAAAACAAACTAACCGAAATTCGCTCATACGGAATAACCGAATGAAACAAAATCCCAAATAAAAAAGCTGCAAGAAAAGGAATTGGTCCGCCCATCTCTCACAGCTACGTTATTTTTTTCCTACACGCAAATACCGAAATCCATGCTGCACAACCTCATCCGGATCAAAAAAGTTACGCGCATCTACAAACACATCATGAGCCATCGCTTGTTTCAAACGAGCGAGATCCACTGTTTTAAATTCATCCCATTCTGTCGCCAACACCACCGCATGCGCATCCTGTGCAATCTGATACGGCGATTCACCAACCGTCACCTCAAATCCATGATGAGCTGAACGGAACTCCGCGATTGGATCATAGACGTGCACATCAGCCCCTTTTTCTTTTAGCATTTGCATGAGAGCAACGGCTGCAGATTCACGCGTATCATCCGTATTTGGTTTAAACGCAATGCCCAACACAGCCACTTTTTTGCCTTCAAGGCTCCCCTCAAACAAATCCACCATCCGATCCACCACGCGTTGACGCGCCATGGTGTTCATATCCAGGGTCGCATTGATAATCGGAAGCGGCACACCCAAACCATCACCCAAATTTTTCACCGCACGCACATCTTTTGGAAAACAACTTCCGCCCCATCCCAAACCCGCTTTCAAAAACGCTTTTCCAATTCGCGGATCAAGCCCAATCCCAATTGCCACCTCATCCACATCCGCTCCAAGCTTTTCACACAAAGAAGCAATCTCATTAATAAATCCAATCTTCATCGCCAAAAAAGAATTAGCGGCATACTTAGTCAACTCCGCGCTCCGCGTATCCATCACAACTTTCGGGCAATCAAATGAAACGAATAATTCCAACATTGCTTCCGTCGCTTTTTGAGATTCAGAACCAATCACCACCCGATGCGGCTTCATAAAATCCTGAACTGCATGCCCTTCACGCAAAAATTCAGGCACCGAAACCACATCAAATTCCTGCTCTGTCTCCGAACGAATCACCGAAGCCACCCATTCCGCCGTTCCCACCGGAACCGTACTTTTATCAACCACCACCGTATACCCCTTCATCGCTTTTCCGATATCTCGCGCCGCCGACTCCACATAAGCCATGTTAACTGAACCATCAGCCGAAGAAGGCGTACCCACCGCAATCATCGCAATCTGCGCATCTTCCATCGCTTCCGCTAAATTTGTGGTAAACGAAAGCCGACCCGATACCACTCCCCGCTGTACCACTTCTTCCAAACCCGGTTCATAAATCGGCATCACGCCCTGCTGCAATTTTTCAATCTTCGATGCATCAATATCGACACAAATAACGGAATGGCCAACATCGGCCAAACA
>CAYRRZ010000027.1:0-13399 GCA_964426815.1 uncultured Gammaproteobacteria bacterium
GGTACCAAGGACGTACATAGCGTGGCGGAGCATTCGCTCCGCGCGGCGCAGATTGCCTATGTGATCGCCGTGCTCGAAGGCAGCGAGCATCCGGAGCGGGTGTGCGCGATGCTGGTGTTTCACGATATGACAGAAACTCGGACGCGTGATGCGCATAAGGTCGCGAGTCGGTATATCCCTGAAATCAGACATGCACAGGCTGTGTCTGAACAGCTACAGGACATGCGCGAAGTCGAAACTTCGATCCGTGAACTGTGGGATGAGATCGAGCATCGTTCGACGTCTGATGGCATCATCGCGAAAGATGCGGACTATCTCGAGATGGCGTTTTCGGGGAAAGAATTCCTCGAGCGTGGTTTTGTGGACGCGCAGGACTGGCTCGACAATGTCGAGAAGGCGCTGAAAACAGAGAGCGCCAAACAATTGTTTAGCGCTCTCAAGGAAACTCGTTCGACGGATTGGTGGAAGGGCTTGAAAAAGCTCAAGCCGACAACTGAAGCTAAAACTGAGCCTAAGAGTTCTTCATGAGCTCAGCGAAGCGGTGGCGAACTTTCTCCAATTTTGGATTAATCACGAATTGGCAGTAGGCCTGATCGGGATACGATTCAAAATAGTGATGATGGTACGCCTCGGCTTCAAAAAACTCTTCCAGCGGAATGACTTCGGTCACCGCTGGTTTTTCGTTTGGGTCCGTATTTAATTTTTTAATGAAGTCGAGCGCTTGGTGCTTCTGCTCTTCGGTCGTCGTCAGAATGATGGAGCGGTATTGGGTGCCGACATCATTGCCTTGGCGATTGAGGGTCGTTGGATCATGAGCCGCAAAAAAGACGGTCAATAGATCTTCATATGAAATGATACTTGGATCGAAATCAACTTTAATAACTTCGGCGTGGCCGGTATTGCCGGAGCAGACGGCTTCATAACTTGGGTTTGGTTTTTCGCCGCCGGCATAGCCCGGACGAACCTTGATTACTCCGCGCAGCGATTCGAAGACAGCTTCGGTGCACCAAAAACAGCCACCGCCAAAAATTGCTGATTGAGATGTGTTTTCCATAGGTCTCTAGTATGACCTAGGTTGGGTATTCAGGCCATCCATCTTGACAAAAGAGGCTTTTTAGCTTAGTTAGCAGAGGTGAACCTTCCAGAATTTGTTCAATCTCTCGGCAAACTCCAACCTCAACAAGCGGAGCATGACCGCGCCGCACACCGGACGGTGTTGAAGTGGCGACGGAATCGGCGCCTGCGTCATTACACTCTCCATTTTGGGAAATATCTGTTCGAGCTAGCGCGCGGAGAATCGGCTGAGCCGCGGGTGATGGTCGATACCCTCATTATTACTCTGGCTTTGGCAAATGCGCTGAACCTAGAGATTCCGGACCTGTTCGATGAGTCTTTCTTCCGCAAGCAGGTAGAAAAAGACACTTGCAATGAAGCTCTTCTGGCCAGCTTTTCGGCCATGTGCAAGCTAGCAGAAGCACGCGAACATCACGAAGAATTGCCCTATGATCAAATGTGGCGCGCCGCTTTTACCCAGTGGGTTCATGCGCTTCTCAGGGTCGTTCAGCAATTTCCACCGGATTTGATAGGCGCAATATCGAAACGCTGGAAACAAGTCGAGTCCAGCGCGAGATAAGGCGTTCTTGCTCCACAATAGATGTGGAGCTTTTTTGTACATAACTATATTTGTAAAAAACGGTGTGATTGCACTTTTTTCTCGCTGACATACTATATGCTCATCTTATGTCTTGGCTGTATGAAACGCGTCAGTTCCTGTCTCCTCAAAACGGCCTCGTACACTGTCGTCGACTCTTTGGGCGCTGGGACATGCGCGTTCAGGGAACCTCTCAAGTTTGTTCTGCTTTGGATGATGTTTGGCGCATCGCCTTGAATCGCCACATCCCACGCGCGGCATCCATCAAACGGATTTTGATTCTTGGACTTGCAAATGGGTCTACCTTACCGCTCTATCGAAAGCGTTTTCCTGGTTGCCATATTACGGCAATTGAATGGGACGCGAGTATGGTTGATTTTATGGATGCGACCCAGCACTTTGGTAAGCATGAGAGACCGGATGTGCTTATTGGTGATGCTGCAGAACTTATTCAACATGTACCTGGGCGCTTTGATCTCATCTGCATCGACCTCTTTACCGGCGAATCTCCAAGTCCTTTATTGCAACAACCTAGTTTTCAAAAAGCCATTGCTGAACATCTTGAACCGTATGGATATATCCTGATCAATACATTCCGTACGCCTTTTTCTTTGGAAGGATGGAAAGACCGATTTCGTCTCATTGAAGAGTGGCACACCTATAGCAATCAGATGCATGCGCTTCGTCTCTATGGTGCTGGAACCATTGGAGATCCGCTCCCACAAGGATATGAACGCTTTCAGGCAAATCAAGAATATCTCAAGCGTGAATTCAGTGACTGGCACTCGTATCGCTTGATTCCATCTGGAAAAAATCTTGGCCTCCGCATGCCTGTCGGGCCGATCTGTTTTGAATTTTATCGCGGAGACCATGAACCAGATTTGTCAGCGGATGAGGATCGACGTTTGGTATTTTGGTATCCAACAAGTCGCATCGACAAGTCACGGCATTGGTGGAGACTCCCGGTCCAACTTGATCGCGGCAAAACCGGATTTACCTTGGTTGAAGCTGGAGAAGCGTATTGGCAATCGTGGTCATCGCAAGCGAGGCGCCATCGGAATGCGTGGTATCGACAAGATCGATACCGCATCACTACACCAACTCTAGATACCTATATCGAGGCTTACTCAGGTTGTTCTCTGAATCCTGGTTTGGTGCGTGGCTTTTCGCAATCCTTACGTCATAAAGCGAAGGTTCATGGAGAAAGACTCCACCTATTTGGGGTACATGACACCGAAACAGGACGTCTGGTTGCCGGTTTAGCAACGCTTGAACTCCGTGATATTTCTCAAAGCTTGCATGTCACCTCATTTATTTTAGATGAGGCTCGTTCGTCACCTGCGGGCACGGCTTTGATTGACGCCTGGTTTGCAGATGGCCAAAGCCGTGGTTTTCGCTTTTTTGAATTTGATGGATTTTGGGCTCCGGGTGATCCAAAAAACTGGAAAAAGTATTCTGCTTTTAAGCAACAATTTCATACTTCTTTCATCATCTATCCCAAGCCCCTTATTCGTTGGATGCCAAAGAGAGCGGCCTCTTAAATCAGCTTACGCTTTGCTTGATTCAATCTTTTCAATAGCATCTAAAATACTTGGGACTTCGAAGATGCCTTGGTTTCCACTAAAGTGTTTTTTGGCTGGATCGAAGACGATGTCTGATTTTAGATGTAGGGAGAACAGAGCGCTGTTTTCGGGGAAAGAGACATAGCGATCTCCGTCTGAAAAAATGGCGATACTGTATGGCAGCACCTGATTGAGTGCCGTAAAGTCGATAGGCGTTTCGAGCCAAGGCTTGGCTCCGATCCGTTGCGGTGCATTTTTAAGGCCGAGTAGCTCAAACCAACCTGCGACAAAAATTGCTCCCTTCACTTGGGTCTGTTGCGTGGCGAGATAGCGCATGATGGTTTGGCAGCCGATGCTGTGACCGATAAACAAGGTCTCATTATCGGGTTTGCCGACGGTTTTTTGCAGCGTCTCAACCCAATCTTGAATGGTTGGAATAAGCGGATGTGGCATAGCCGGGACACTGACGGCATAGCCACGCTGTTCCAATTGCTGTTTTAGCCATGGGAACCAACCATGCTCTGGATGACTGGCCCAGCCGTGAACGATAATGGCGCGTTTCATAGAAATTGATTGACGATATCCAGTGTTCCTGATAATTGTTCGGTGCACAAGTTCACCGAACCTTTACCCAAACGAGAGATCGACCGATGAGAACAGATAAACCGATGCGCGTTCTTCTTAAGCTGTCTGGGGAAGCCCTCGCAGGCAAAGAAGTGCCCAAGTTTCCGTATGATCCAGCAACGATGTTGCAGATCGCAGAGGAAATCAAGGCGGCTCACGAGAAGAGCACCGAGGTTGCCATCGTGGTCGGCGGAGGAAATATCTTTCGCGGCGCGAAGGGTGCGAGCGAAGGAATGAATCGCAGCCTCGCTGATCAGTTTGGCATGCTCGCAACTATTCAGAATGGCCTCGCCCTCCTGGATTTGCTTGAACGTACTTGTCGTCTGAAGGCGAGACTCATGTCTGGTCTGCGCTGCGACAGCGTTGCTGAGCCGTATATCATGCGCAAAGCCGTTCGACATCTGGAGGAGGGACGCGTGGTAATCCTCGCCGGTGGAACGGGCAATCCGTTTTGTACTACGGATTATGCCGCCGCCCTCCGTGCGAATGAGATCGGAGCGAGGCTCCTCGCCAAGGCAACGAATATCGACGGGATCTACGATAAGGATCCGCACAAGCATCCAGACGCAACCCGTCTGGACCGCGTCACCTATCAGCACTGCCTGGACCGTGACTTGAAGGTGATGGATGCGGAAGCCTTTGCCCTGTGTCGTGATCAACAGATGCCCATCCGGGTATTCTCTTTGAAAGACCCGGGGAACATCACAAGCGTGCTCACCGGAGCCGACATCGGCTCACTGGTTGTTGCCAACTTACAAACAGCGCTCCGTACGGAGCGCTGTTTTTTGTTTAGGCTAGGATTGACAAAATTGGTGTTTTGTTGTAGATCGGTGATGGAGGTTATCCATGTCGTCCTTTGATAAAGAGACCGAAACGTTGATTGAAGTTGAGGTAATGAAGCGGACTCGTGCTATGCGGAGGCTCCTGATGGTGCCGGCGAGCATGCTTGGACTCAGCGCTCTCCTCGCTGGAAGCAGCGCCTACGATGCGAACCTGCATAAAGATCAGGCCGCTGCTCAAAACCTCATTGCACAGACGCATGCCGAGCAGGCTGCAAGGAATGCCCAGGCGGCTGAAGCGGAAGCTGAGAAAGTCGAATTGAATCGTGCCTCGCTTCAAGCTGAGGTGAACAAATATACGAACCTCAATGCCGAACTCGCTCAAAGGCATGCTGATCTCGTGAAAACCATCGAAGACAGCAAAGCCTGCGACAAGTCCCTTGCTTCCATAAAGCAGCTTGCAACGCTAACGAAAAAAAATTCGAGCGAGAGCGAAAAGTACCTTGCCGAGGCACGGCAGATGCAAGATGATTGTCGCGTTTTGGCTGACCAAAAGTTGGCCGAGTGCAAGTTGATTTGCGGGGCCGGCAAAAATAAAGATTTAGTACATGCTCTTCAGAGCACTCCTCCCCTTTCCTCGAATCTCGAGTGGAAGGGTTTTTTATTGACATTTTTGTATGACACTGTTACTGAGTGGACGGAGGAACACATGCATCCACAGCTCATTCAGCTCTCTCGGGCTATCGCTTTGTTGGAACAGCTCCTGAAACGCTTTGAAGCACCGGGCTTTAGCTGGGCTCCAGAAAAGCCTCTGCTCGATCAAGTCGTCACGGCAAATCTGGGCAGTTCACGTGAATTGAGCATAAGTTATGCTCATGTGGCCATGGTCGGACCGGTGGTACTTCGGCTCACGCTTGAACAGGGCATGACCACGATGACCACGGGTCAAGGCGAAAAAGTGACCGAGGTCGTTCGTGCTTTGCCGATCATCCTGTTTGAGATTGAGATACAAACCTCGTCTGAACCCACAACAACTTGCCTGTTCATGATGATGTGTGAGGTCGGAGACCAAAATTGCTGGAGCGTCCTGCGTTCCAATGTGCAGCATGATCCAAAGCATCCTTTTGAGCGATTGCTGCGGCAAGCATATGCACCGCGTGACGGCCTGAGTGAGATTGAAGCGCTCGAAATTTACGATCGAGCTCTGAGCTATACCGCTCATGTCTAGAAGCTGCACTGCACCTACTTGGTGGCAGTGCTTTTTTGTTATACGAGCTTTTGCACTTTTAACATGAAACGAACAAGACGAATTTCATCATATGAATAATCTTCGCCTAAATCAGAACGAACAGGAGCGAGCATGGTCGTTCCAGCTTTTTCAAAGGCTTCGGCGATGATGCCAAAACGCGTTACAGAAGAAAAAGTGAGATGCGAAATATCGAGCTCGATTCCTTGCTCAAGCGCTTGCTCGAGATGATTCATGACGGTTGATTGCGTCATGTCGCGCAGAGCAGCGATTTCAGAGATAGAGCGTTTGTCGGCAAAGAGGTCCAGCGTTTCTTGAATCGTGGACGTGAGTCCTCGGCTGGCTTTTTCTGCAGGAGCTTTGCTTTGAATTTGTTGCTTTTCTGTAATGCCTTTGGCTTTGGCATAGGTTTGAATCAGATGCAGAAATTCATCACCAAATTGAGCAAGCTTTTCTTTACCGATGCCGAAAATCTGAGACAGAGATGCCATTGATTGCGGATATACGCGACACATTTCTTGCAAGGTTTTATCACCAAAAATGACATAGGGCGGAATGCCTTTGGCTTCAGCAAGACGGCGGCGCGTAGCACGAAGAAGTTCGAATAGCTCTTCATCGACTGTTTGATTATTTTTTGTTGAGGTGGTGAGCGGTTGAACTTCGCGCTTTGGCAGACAAATATCGCAACCATTACATGGACCCTCGGGAGAAGTTTCACCGAAATATTTCAAGAGATAGGCGCGACGACAGGTGGCGCGCTCGCAATAGTCGACCATGTCTTGTAGCTGACGACGGGCACGATCTCGTTCAATAGCGCTGGCCATATCGCGGATAAAAAATTCTTGCTTGAAGCGATCGCCGTTTGAAAAAAAGAGGAGACAGTCACTTGGCAAACCGTCACGGCCGGCACGGCCGGTTTCTTGATAATAGCCTTCGACAGATTTTGGGAGATCCATGTGAACCACGAGGCGTACATCTGGTTTATCGATGCCCATACCAAACGCAATAGTGGCGACGATGATAGAGACTTGATCGCGAATAAAGCGATCTTGAATCTCGGAACGTTTCGCTGGAGACAGGCCGGCATGATAGGCCTCGGCGGGAATGCGATTAGCGCGTAAATCGGCGGCGATTTTTTCGGTGGCTTTGCGTGAAAAACAATAGACGATGATGGCCTGATTTTTTCGTTCGCGAACTTCGGCGAGCAAATGATCGAAGGCTTTCTTTTTTGGTTCAACGCGATAGGTCAAATTACTGCGATTAAAACTTGAGACGAAAACGGGAGATTGGGTTAATCCGAGTTGCTCGCGAATATCTTCACGCACGCGCGCATTGGCTGTTGCTGTTAAAGCCACAAGTGGTGTGCGCGGAAATAATCCGCGGAGTTGGCGCAAGTTGCGGTATTCGGGACGAAAATCATGGCCCCATTCTGAAATACAATGTGCTTCGTCGATCGCCAGTAAACTCACTTGAAGACTTTGTAAGAATGTTTGAACTTGAGGTAAAGCAAAACGCTCAGGTGCCAGATAGAGCAATTTGATTTCTCCCCGTCTTGCCTGTTGCTCGATTTTGATAACTTCGGAAACGGGAAGCGAACTGTTGATGTAGGCCGCAGGAATACCATTGGCGCGCAAAGCGTCAACTTGATCCTTCATGAGGGCGATCAAGGGTGAAATCACAAGGGTGATGCCATGAAAGGCCAGCGCGGGCAATTGATAGCACAAAGACTTACCGCCGCCTGTTGGCATCAAGACAAGGGCATCTTTACCCGAAACAATATGCGAAATAATCTCGCCTTGAAGCGGTCGGAAGGTATCGTAGCCGAAATGTTTTTTGAGCAGGTGTTGCATGGTCTCCTTTTAGAGCTCTCATGGAACCATGGGGGCGTCAAGAGAGGAAGGTGTATCATATATCTATGCAACAGTCTTTTTCCTCTCGACCGCAAAATAACCCGTTTTCGATGCCTAAGCAGCCTGAAACGGCTGAGCAGCAGTATGCGGGCATCACCCAGGCCTTAGCGCGCAAATTCATTTATGATGAAGCCACGCTTCGTCCAGAGGTGATCGACCGTGAGATTTCGCGTGCTTTGAGCATTGGACGATTAAAACCTCTTGAACAGGAACAGGGTTCGCTCGAAGGACTGCGCGCGCTCTTAAAAGGGATCGAAGCGCATGAACGTGCCAACTTGATTCATACCGGTTCTTGGCAAGCCGCTATACAAAGACTTGCGGAACAACATAATAAAGCTCCTGAAGATCTCTCTCGAGAAGAGATTGCTCAGTGCTTTAGTTCCTTTCATTTTAAAGATGCTTTGCTTCAGGCGGAGAATGAAACATTGCAGCAGTATCAGCGTCTTCTTGAACGCTTACCTGAAGCATCGATCCGTTTGAGCCAAAATATTGAAATTAATCGAACAGATATCGAGGTCCTCATTAATGATATTCAGGCGAGAACGGTCGAGAGAATCTCACATACGGCCGAAAGACATGCGGCGATTCAAGATGTAGATAAACGATTGGCGGAGATCATTGCGCGCATTCCAGAAGAACAATGGGGCAAACGTTTTGAGGTTGAGGAAATTTACTTACTCCGGCGCTTGATTCATTCGACAGATACTGGGCATCTCGCTTCGGTCAATCATGGAACGCCTCGAGCTGATTTGAGACCTGATCTTGGATCGGTAGATGTTGAACTAACGGCGGCTGGAGATGTGTTCGCCTTTCAATTGAAGACATTTAAACAGGGCGTCCATGCGGGAACGCGAGCTAATCAAGAAGCGGTCCGCGCTCGTGCTCATGAAAAACTTGTTGGCTCAGAGACCATGTTAGTGGCATTGGAGGCTGAGGCGATTCGCGAAAGCTTTGAAGCCTCTTTGCGCCAAGGTGTAAAAGGCGGGACGAGTCGCGCTGACAAATATCATGCCCTAGAACCAATTAGTTCGCTTCTTCAACCAGCTCAACGCCAACGACTCTTAACGGTCATTGGTCTATCTGAAGCTGATCTGGCCCTAGAAGATGCTGAGCGAGAAAAACGAATCGCTTCTCGACAAGCCCTGGAAGCTGAACTCAGAGAGAAACGTGAACGAGAAATGCAAAAAGAATTGGAGCTCGAAGCAAAGAAACAAGCCTTAGAAGCTGAGCTACATGCAAAGGAGCAAGCCCGTATCGAGCGTTTAGCCGAACAACAAAGAGCCGTTGAAGCAGAAGTTCAGGAGAGACTTGATCGCCTCGCAGCTGAAAAACGTGCGAAACAGGAAAAAGTAGAGCAACATCTACGTGAAGTTAGCCAACGTGAACAAGAAAGACGAGAAGCAGAGCGATTAGCTGAGGAGCAGGCGAGAAAAAAGGAAGAAGCTCGGATTCGAAGAGAGATTGCGAAAAAGGAAAAGCCGGATTGGCCACCAGCGAATCTTGAAAAAATCTTGAGCGCCCCGCTTTTGAAGCAGATGGGACTTTTACCCGCCGACTGGACATCTGATGCTCGTCAATTTTTGGCGGCGAAGAAACGTTTCTTTTCCCTCTTTGCAAAGCCGAAGAAGGGATCGAGCGAAGCCACTGAAAAAGATAAACCGAGTGATTTGTTTGCAGAAGCCTTTCCGCATAAAGACAGTCTGACGAATCCAAGCGCTGAAGATATCGCTCGCTGGAACGCCCTCACAAAATAAGACAAACAAAAACAGCGGCCTTCGATGAAGACCGCTTTTTAATTCCGTAGCCGTGGCACCTGCATGAGCCTTTTCCCATTTGGCAATATCTTGCAAGACGCCGATTGGAACTGGTTCTCCTACGAGGAGATAGGCTTGAGCTTCACGAATGTGAATGTTCACCGTCGTAACCTTGAGCGAGATCGACCCGCCTGGAAGCTGGACGGTGAGCAAATCCTGGTTCAGGACAACACTCGGCTTTGCATCCACGCTTGCCTGGAGCAAGATTTGAATAAAAACCGAGGCAGAAGCTCTATCAAGTGAAGAATGATCGGGTGTAGAAGTCATGTGACCCCTTTCAGCGCCTGATTATACGGATTTTTGGGTTTTTGTAAAGGGCTAGAGCGTGTCGTCGATGGTTGGGGCTGAGTCCATGACACTGGTTATGAGGAATTCTCCGCTCTGTTTTACATCTGGACCAAAGGTGTAATTGGTATAGACCGTGTCTGGGACATCATCGATGAGCTTGTTCCAATCTGCTCCATAGAGCGCAACGGCGAGCGGTTCAGAGGTAACCCAGCGCAAGACACCGCCTTTACCGACCACATAGACATTGTTCAAGGTGGTGAATTTGACCATCTTTTTTCCTGGGCGATAGGTCACGTTTTTCCCGAGTGGAATGGCGCTCATTTGTTGAGCGGTGACCGTGATCACAGTGTCAAAATTGGTGTACCAGGTGAAAAAGGCTTTGCTATTTGGGAAGCCATGGCGTTTGCCATCTTTACCAACATAGTACACAGCTTTACAAGCATCATCGGCACCGGCAGTTGCGCTACATTCGGTTTTGATGAGATCCCCTGGAACGATACCGGTTGGCAATGAAGCGGTGGCGCTCATGACTTGAGCTGGCGTGATTGGGACGATCGGCGTTGGAGCTGGAGTTGGCGTTGGCGTTTGAGATGAAGAACCTCCGCCAAAGGCGCCTGAATTTTGGGTTGGGCCGGTTTGGACAAAGATGGAGGTATTGGAACCCGAGGTTAAACCACCCGAGGTATCACGACAAAAGACAAAAGCAGTGTAGACACCGGAGAATTGAAAAGTATAGGACAAGCTCGCGAGATTACCCGAAATATTCATCACCCCTTTGTCATCACTATCAATATAGAGGTTGCAGCTCTGAAGTGGCGCATCTGAACTTACATTAGCTGACAAGGTCGCAGCGACGCCGGCGGCGAGTGAACTTGGAAAAGACACGGAACCGACGGTTGGTTTTGCAAAAACGGCTGCTGGACTAGCTGCGAGGCTGAGGGTTGCGCCAAGCAGGGCGAGGGATTTGAGAGATGTTTTCATAGGATCTGAGTTATAGAGTAGCATGAAGCGCCTTTTCGCCGTTTTTGGTTTATTTGTTATTCTTTTTTCTTACCTTATTTTTGCTATATTTAAGCCTTTTTTACTCTTTTTGTAAGTCTTAATCTTGACAATATTTGGGATATGTGTTATAAACTCTGGTTCTTTACATGGAGAAGGATAGGTACATCTTTGGAACTGTTTTCGAACGGCTTCAGGGATGTACCTGTTATAGACCCATCTTGGTCTGAAACCCTTCCCCCGAAATCTGTAGGAGTTTCCCCATGCTCGACACCATTCGTGGCCACTTCGCGACCGCCTTCTGGTTCCTCACCCGTCTCGCCATCATGTGCTTGATGATCGTCGGAGTGTACGGGGCCTATCGCCTCGTCTGCGCATTGCCCGAAGGTAATGCGGCTCAGGGCAAGACCAAGTTGCGCCTGCTCGATTACGAGCGGGATACGCAGCCGCAGGCACCGCAAGTCATCGTGATCCGTGATCGCGACGACCGCACCCCACCGGTAGCGACTGCTTCTTGCAACAACACAGCGTGTGCTCCGCACCCGTCGTGCCCCTGCGAGAACGCTCCTACTCCCCAGCAGCTCCCCGGCCAGGTCCAAATTGTCAGCATCAGCACGATGCCTGGCACCACCGCCTCGGTCGCCGCCGCTCCCGCTCCCCGCCCCACCGTCAACCCGAACCCGGCTCCCAAGCCCCTCGAAACGACCTGCGGCGGACGCTGAGCATCACGGGTCATCACTGACCCCCTTGCAACCCCATGAAGATTCTTTTCATGTGGGTTGTTTTTTTATTCATCTATCTGAACATCCATTTCCTGTTTTTGGTGTTCGGGTTAGACTTTATCCATGTTTCGCCGACTCCCCTGTTTTATTTTGCTCTGCAGCTTGGTGGCTTTTGGTTTTGGATGCGTGCCTGTTTCAAGCGATGTATCCATTACACAAAAACCAACGGAACAAGTTCAGACATGGACAGTGCTGGCTCCGGGTGTTCAGCAGCTCTCGGTTTCGCTTACCGCTCCTCAAGCGGGTCATGTTGTGTTATTTGCTTTTGATCCAAAACAATTTGATTTTCGCTTTGCCTATTCCACCTCTTCTAAAACAGTTGTTGAATGGCATCAGGCTTTTCCAGAAGCTTTGGCCGTGTTTAATGGATCATACTTTCATGAAGACCAAACGCCTTCTGGCGATTTAATTCGTGATGGAAAAGATCTCTCGCCGCGTTCATTTGATCTTGATAAGTCTGCGGTGATTGAGCTTGCGCCACAATTTCGGATTATTGATACCTTGAATCAGCCATTTGATGCGAATGTGAGCCAAGAAGCGGCGCAAAGTTTTCCGGTTCTGGTTCGCCGTGGGCAAAGCGCGGTGCTTGAAGATAGTGGCAAGATCGCTCGTCGTACCTTTGTTGGCGTGCGAAATGATGGTTGGGCGGTGCTTGGAACCTTGGCTGATGGAGAATTGAGTTTGTTTCAATTAGCACAAACGTTGTCACGCAGTGAATTTTTAATGCAGACCGCTTTAAACTTAGATGGAGGTCCTTCTACGGGATATTCTTTTCTATCTGAAAATAGCGAACAGGTGTCGAATAGTTTTACGACGGTGCCGATTAGCGTAATCGTGAAGCGAAAATAGATTTTTCTTAGAGTGTATTTTTTTTATTCTGTGCTATTCTTTTTGCATATGACTTTTTCTTTTGAACGACTTTGTCTAGCGCTCATCGCCATCGCTGGATTGGTCTATGTGGGGATTGCGGCAGAACGTTATGGTTTTATGGCGAGAGAGTTGAAAGATCAACAAAGTGCCATCACGCAACTCTCAATGAAGATTGATGCTTTAAAGGCAAAACCATCGATACCAGATGTTCAGATCAATCAAGTTACTCCAGGGGTAGGCAGCGAAGGAGGAAGCGGTATGGGTATGACAGAACCCGGGATGCCAGTTGCCGTAGCTCCTGCACCTGTTGATGCTCCATTTCCGATGGACTTGATTGGGAAGAAGTCGACGATTACAGAAACGTGGATAGAACATGTGCGGATTGAAAACAAAAGAGAGTGTTTTACGAGAGGTGAAGATATTGCAAGCGAGGTCTGGTCTCCGAATTGTCCTATTGTTGCAGATACGGTTTTACCTACTGACAAGCGCATCCGTGTTCAGATCCTCCTTGATGAGAAAGAACCAACCGTGGGACATCTGCAAATTTTGAAAGATGGGAAAAAACTTTCGTTGCCGGATTTGCTTCTCGATGCCAGCTCAGCTATCTCGGTCTCGTACGTGGATGAGAAGACGATTTATGTTCGTAAATCAGGGTATGAATGGTATCAAAATTTGAAGCTGACAGACGGAGAGTGGAAACAGCATGAAATTCCACAGGTTGTGCTTGAAGCATATCCCTTCAAATCTAAACCGCCGTTTGATATTCAGCTTGGCAGGAAATATACGCGCTATACAGAAACGCGTTGGCCACCGGGTGGTGAAGGATACTATGGCGAAGACCCAAATTGGAACAAATGGGCATTGGAATATATCT
>CAYRRZ010000028.1:0-12935 GCA_964426815.1 uncultured Gammaproteobacteria bacterium
AACATGCCGAAAAACTTGAAGAACGAATCACCGGGGATCTCGAAGTCCTGAAAGCTATTGCGCTCGTTCCCGGCGCTGTTGCTCTGATTGCTCCGAAGGTTCTCGAGAGCTTTGATGGCTTCGGTGAGACGCTCTTGTTCCGCAGACTTGATGTCTTTGTGCGGTGCGATGGGTTTGTGCGAACCGAAGCTGCGATATCCTGCAGCCATTGTGTTTCCTTTTACCTTCCTGTTCAGCGATATGCTGACGAGCTATCAGAAACTATCCGATATATCAGGAAGTGTCAACTGTGTAATCCACCCATTTTTTTTGGTAAACATGGTTGTTTAATTTGAGTAGTAGCCAAGATCAAAACCGCCCAAAAAGGCGGTTTTGTATATTTTAATGGTAAGCTATTTTTCATGATCATCCATGAAATGAAATTACAGCCAGATCCATTTGTCGCCATTCAAATGGGAAGCAAGATCATTGAATCTCGTCTGTATGATGAAAAAAGACGAGAAATACAGTTGGGCGACCGGATCAGGTTTAGAAATGCGGCCAACCTGGAAGAAACGGTCACAGTTTGTGTACACGGCCTGCTCAGATATCCAACATTCTCTGCTTTGTTTAGCGATTTCCCACCGTCCTATTTCGGTGGTGATTCAAAAGAGATGCTTGAAAAAAGAATATATGATTTTTATACAAAAGAAGATGAGATAAAATACGGAGTACTCGGAATAAGACTTTCAAAAACGGTATCATAGAGCGCCTGAATGTGGTTACCGAAAAATAGTGTATTCTATTTGCCCTTTCCCTTATTTTAGGGTATCTATTCCCCATGTCATTTCAAGTTCTCCTTTTCTATAAATACGTCACCATCCCGAATCCGCAAGAGTATGCGGATGCATTTCGGAAGCGTGCGGCCGAGCTTGGTTTTGCCGGGCGTATTTTGATTGCGGAAGAGGGGATTAATGCCACGCTTGAAGGTGAAACCGACAAAACCGAACTATTTGCGAATGAGCTCATGGCTCAGCCATTTTTGAGCGATCTTCGTATCAAGCGCAGCCCAGGTGATGGAAAAACCTTTCCAGGACTTTCGGTTAAGGTACGCAAAGAAATTGTCGGTACCCAATTTTCAGCTGAAGAAGCTGATCCGCGTGTCCAAACGGCGCCCTATATTAGCCCGGAAAAATTGCATGAGATGTACGAAAAAAATGACGAAGATTTTATCGTCGTCGACATGCGTAATTCATATGAATTTGCCGTTGGTCATTTTAAGAATTCGATTGATCCAGGAATGGATGCCTCACGCGATTTAAAGGAAGCGGTATTCAAATTAGAAAAATATAAAGACACCAAGATTATTACCGTGTGTACCGGAGGAATTCGTTGCGAAAAAATGTCGGCCTATTTGCTGAGTAAAGGATTTACTAATGTTCAGCAATTAGAAGACGGGATGCATGCCTACATGGAAAAATATCCTGGCAAGGATTTTCTTGGGGCATTGTATGTGTTTGATAATCGTCTCGTGATGGATTTTGGTGGTGATCGAGAAATTATTGGTGAATGTTATTTGTGCAAAAATAAAACCGAGCGCTATACCAATTGCGGTGATGATACCTGTCACCGTCACATGCTTGTGTGTACCGATTGTGCGCCAGTTGGCGAAAAAGCCTATTGCAATCAAACATGTCGAGAGCATGCAGCTGAAATTGCATTGAAGAAACAAGGTAAAAAGGAAGCGTGTTAAAATACAGGCATGAAAGCCAAGGTGCTCACCATTTCAGATTACATTGCAGCTTCTCCAAAAGAGACGCAAAAAAAGTTACGCGAAATGCGCGCCTGTATTCGCAAAGTAGCTCCCGATGCACAACAAGGAATCAAATGGAGCATGCCCGCATTTTCCTATGCACGGATTCTAGTTACATTTGCCGGTTTCAAGCAACATATCGGTTTTTATCCAACGCCTTCAGCTATCAGAGCTTTTGCAAAAGAGTTGAAAGGATATAAAACAGCCAAAGGATCAATTCAGTTCCCACTTGAAAAACCATTACCGCTTGCACTCATCCGAAAAATCACGGCCTATCGCGTAAAACAAAGTAAGGCGGAAGATGCAAAATGGAGAGCTGTCTAATTGATTGACGCGCTGTTCTTATCCTGTCAATCTATTCGATGTTCAAGTTCTCTTAAACACATAAACCCATGCCTCGCGTCTCAACCTATCTCAACTTTTCTCGTAATACCGAACAGGCTTTTTTGTTTTACCAATCTGTTTTTGGTGGTGAATTTGAAGGCGGTATTAGTCGCTTTGCTGATATCCCGTCTCAGCCGGGTCAGCCAGAGATGTCTGAAGAAGATAAGAAATTAGTGATGCATATCGCTTTGCCACTTCTTGGCGGACACATCCTTATGGGTACTGATGCACCAGAAACCATGGGTTTTAAAGTCAATCAGGGGAATAATGTCTATATCAATCTCGAACCAGATACCAAAGAAGAAGCAGATAAACTATTCTCTGCTTTGTCGGTCAATGGAAAAGTCGAGATGCCGATGCAGCAAATGTTCTGGGGTGCCTATTTCGGCTCATTCACTGATCAATTCGGTATCAATTGGATGGTCAATTGCAATGCTAAAGGCTAGGTCAAAAAATATGGAAAACAAAACCCTCATTCATCATGCCATTGTCTTGTGTGCTGGGATTGTAATTGGTGGCACGCTCGTAACCTGCGTCGGTTGGAAAAAGATGTTACAAACACAGCCACAGCCGATGTCGCTACTTCCCTTAGAAAAATCAGCACAAATGCACATGATGCCAGATGGCAGCATGATGAAAAATGAGCCAGCACAAGCCACATCCATGTCTGCCATGATGCATGATATGAATGCGAATTTGAAAGGCAAGACAGGTGATGCTTTTGACAAAGCCTTTCTCGAAGAAATGATTGTGCATCATCGAGGAGCCGTAGATATGGCAAAACTTGTTCTTGAAACCTCAAAGCGATCAGAATTACGAAAACTCGCTGAAGATATCATCAAGGCACAAGAAAAAGAAATCGCGCAGATGAAAACCTGGCAAGCAGAATGGTTCAAATAAAAAAAATCCCCCGTCGCTCTGATGAGCTATGGGGGATTTTTTTATCGTTCCACAATTTCTTTCAGTTTTTCTAAGGCCGCTGGCCAGGTGCTTTCCATATAGCCCATAAATTCATCTGTCACATTGAGCTCGACTTCAACCAAGGTTTTTCCGTTAGGCTGTTCACTCAAGGTGTAGTTTTCATAGGCGCCGGCCCAAGATTTTACGCGGTCGCTCGTTGTGTCTTCTTTGCCATCTTGAATTTCTCCATAGTGCTCAAATGAGATGAAGTGGTGCAAATCAAGCTCTTTAACGCGGCTCATCATCCCGCCGAGTTTTCCATCTGCACCTGGACCAATAAAACGAATTTCTGCATCTTTTTCCATCTTGCCTTCATACCAAGAACCGAATTCGTTGAAAGGAGTCGTCCATTCGCGATAGGTTGCATCTTGCAACATCATGTCCCACACTTTTTGCTTTGGGGCTTGAATCTCAATCGTGAAAGAAAGTTTTTTCATACAAAATAAAGAAGGTTTAGAAGAGGAGTTATGGAACGATGATTTCTGTGGCTTCCATGCTTGAATTCATGCCGCTGGCACCACTCGTCTCACTTTTTACCATGCCCTTCCCACGAACAAAATAGGAATAGGTCGTAAATGTACTATTAACCACGGGTAAATTTGGACCGAGCTTCATCTTCATGGTGTTCTTGGCTTCAATTTTCAGGGCCGTGAATGTTCCAGCGGGAACGGTGACGGATTCTTCGCCAAGGGCTTTGTTTTCAACCTTCAAATCCATGTGAGTCGTCTTCATTCCTAAACGGGCGGCGTCTGGATTATCATTCTCGGCTTCGACTTCATAGGTACTCGTCCAGGTACTACCGACCTGCAAATCACGCGGCAAAAAGTGTCCGGATGAACTGATGGTTTTTGCTTTAACATTGCTACCTGTTAAAGCTGAACCCATATTGAGATATGTTTTTGCGAGCAAGCCATCTGTCCCACAAGAGATGTCTGAATCCATGGTCAAGCCTCGATCAAAGGTATAGTGAAGCGTCGCCTTGTCATTCGTGAGGGCACGTACTTCCCAGCTCAACTGTGAATCATGGCCAGTACCATAATGTGTTGCATAACTTGTTTTTGTCCCTAAACGCAATGGGTAGTAGGGATGGTCGCAATTTGTATTTGTCGCGACTGCAGACTGTTCCTGGCGAGGCTGTTCACCCGTAGGTACCACGGCTTCAGGTGCACTTGTTCGAACCTGGCAGCCAGCGCCCAGCAAAAGACTGGAGGCTAAAAGAGGGGAGAGAAAGTATCGAGATTGCATATGGGAACAGCGTAACATGTCATGTATGATCTTCCTATGTTATTCATTTTGGCGATCATCTTATTTTTAGCCATCGGCTTGCCTGGCTTATTATTCGCGCCCTGGGTTCCAACCAAGCGACGCGATTTTGATCGAGTGAATGCACTAATGGAAATTGAGCCGGGCATGCATGTTATGGATTTGGGTTGCGGCACCGGCGGTGTTCTTTTTGAACTCGCCAAGCGTCATCCGCGGGCTACCTTTGAAGGAATTGAGTTCTCTTTTGTGCTGTATCTTGTTTGCATAACACGCCAGTTAATCCATAACAGGCCGAATGTCCGCTTTCGTCTTGGAAATTTATTGACGGCCGATATTTCAAAAGCCGATCGCATTTACCTATTCGGAACCCCAAAAGGATTAACTGAAAGAGTAAAAGACAAACTCAAATCACAAGCCAAAGCAGAAGTACGTATCATTTCCTATTGTTTCGAAATCACCGACTGGCAACCGGAGAAAATCGCCAAATCCGAAAGAACTTTTTTGCCAGTGTTTCGGTACAAAGTGCCAAGTAAGTAGAATTCGATAAAACGACGTCATCTCGACCGGAATGGAGCGTAGCGAAATGAAGTGGAGAGATCCTCGAATCGGTCGAAGTTCTCTCCACTTCGCTGCTGCTTCGGTCGAGATGACGTAAGTGTGATAAACAAAACCCCCTCCTTGGTAAGGAGGGGGCAGGGGGAGGTCTGGTCCCTTTTTACATTGCTGAGCTTGCTTCAACGGGCGTCGCTGCATCTGTTGCTGGGACGGTGTCCGCTGCTGGAGCGCCGAGCGAGTTCTTCATATAGTCATTGAAGAGTTGCATCAAATCGACGGAAGCAGCTGGAACTTCGATAGCAGGCTGATTGTCCTTCAAAGCAAAGTTGAAGCCGCCTGCGATATCAAAGGTAGAACGACCAGTTTGCTTACACACCGTCTTTTGTGAACGCGTATTCCAGGTGCAGTCATTCACTGGTTCGACAATCTTGGCTCCGATTTCAAAGCGGCGCACATAATTGTCGGTCGTATTCAATTCCATAACAGCGGAGAACTTGCGCAAAGCCGTACGAATTTCCGTATACTTTTTATTGATGCGCGTCGTTTCTTCACGGCGATAACTTGCGCTCATGCCTTTCAATGCTTTGTATTCTTCATTTTGGAGCATGGTAATGATCGCTGGGTTCAAAACCACGCGTAAACGGAGAATTGTTTTGCCATCGACGACCATTTTCTTTTCTGTGCGCGTAACTAAGAAGACAGGAAGTTTTTCCAAACGAGCTTTCAATTCTTTTTCAGCGGTCATGACCGAGCTGCCAAGTCCCATCTTCAACAAGTCCTGTGGCTGCATGGCTGGAGCGATGAGTCCATTGTTTGTGGAGTCCGTCAATTCTTTTGGAATCGCCAGCTTCAACCACTGATTCAAATACTGACGCACTTCTTCTGGCAATTCTTGCGCCCATTCCATTGGAACATCTTTCGCGCGGAAATAAAATGCATCATTAATCATCTTCCATTCCAAACCAACCGGTTGTGTGATTTCAAGGTGTTCTGGTTTTTCAAAATCATGAAGCACAGCCTTCTCTAAAATCAGTTGGCCTTCGCTGTCTGGAGATTTTTGACCAGCAACTGGAGCGAGCATGCGGCTCATGAGGCGAAAGCTGGCGGAGCCATTGCCTTGCTCGACATTTCCTTTAAACAAAACGCTCTTACCGGTCACCGTCATGCGGCCATCCATCGCCATTGGGCGCTTGGATTCAGCCTGAGCTTTGATCGCTTGATTGAGTAATTGCTGTGTAGTTGCAGCAGATGCGCCGATTGGAAGGAGAAAGCTCGCCAAACCAAGACCGGTCACGCTGCGGACAAAAAGGGAAGAATGCTTCATAATGCCCCCATTGTGCCTGAGATATCGACAAAATCCAAGCCGATTGATACAGTGTTCTAAATTTGTTCTATATGCATGACAAAATCACTATAAAAGGGGCTCGCGAGCATAATTTGAAGAATATTTCGCTTGAGCTTCCACGCAATAAGATGACCGTGTTTACCGGGGTTTCTGGTTCCGGCAAATCATCTTTGGCTTTTGATACGATTTTTGCCGAAGGTCAACGCCGCTATGTTGAATCCTTGTCAGCCTATGCGCGCCAATTTTTAGGCCAGATGGACAAACCAGATGTCGATGAAATCGAAGGCTTGTCACCAGCTATTTCGATTGACCAAAAAGCGCATAGTGCTAACCCACGTTCAACCGTCGCGACCATCACCGAAATTTATGACTATTTGCGTGTGCTGTATGCGCGCATTGGTCATCCACATTGTCCCATTGACGATAAGCCAATTCGTAAGATGACGGTTGATGAAATGGTTGATGTGGTTTTGAAACGCACCATTGATAGCCACTCTAAACCAGACGAAATCAAAAAGCGAAAATCCAAAGATTCGACAAATGAAATTACCGTGCTGGCTCCGGTCGTCCGCGGTCGAAAAGGGGAGTATCACCAACTCATGCAAGATTTGTATGAAGCTGGTTTTTTGGAAGTTCGTTTAGATGGTCAGCTCAAGTCATTACGTGATCGCGTTGACTTATCGCGCTATCAACAACATACAATTGAAGTAGTGGTTGATCGCGTGCCGCTCGCTTGGCCCGTCGAAGGCAATAATCAAATGCGTTCCCGTTTAGCTGAAGCAATTGCCTCAGCTATTGATCGCGCCGATGGCACAGTTGTCATCATCATGGATGATAAGTCCGAGCATCTCATGTCCTCGCGTTTTTCTTGTCCGGAACATGATTTTGCTTTTCCAGAAATCGAGCCACGTTTATTTTCGTTTAATTCGCCTTATGGCGCTTGTCCAACCTGTAATGGTTTAGGCACCAAGTTTTTGTTCTCCGAAGAAGAATGTGAAGCCTGTAAAGGCGCGCGTCTCCGCACCGAGGCCTTATTTGTCTATGTCGGCGGGATGAATATCGTCACCTCGACATCGCTTACCATCGACAAAGCCTTGGAACAATTCGTGATGCTTGATTTGAATGAAAATGAAAAGAAAATTGCCGCGCCCGTCATGCGCGAAATTACCTCGCGTCTTCAATTCTTGATGGATGTTGGTTTGCATTATCTGACCTTGAATCGCATGGCTGGTTCATTGTCTGGTGGCGAAGCGCAGCGTATTCGCTTGGCATCACAAATCGGTTCGCATCTTGTCGGTGCTTTGTATGTGCTCGATGAACCAACGATTGGTTTGCATCAACGCGATAATGCCAAATTGATTCAGACTCTCGAAAAACTGCGCGATGCTGGCAATACGATTATCGTGGTTGAACATGATGAAGACACGATTGCGGCGGCAGATTACTTGGTTGATATTGGTCCAGGTGCAGGTAAATACGGTGGCGAAGTCATGGCTGCAGGTCCAATGCCGCAAGTGCTGCAAAACAAAAAGAGTGATACCTGTGCGTATTTGCGTGGTGACAAAAAAATCGCCATGGGCAAACCACGCGGCGCAACCAAACAAGTTTTGACCATTCGCAAAGCCTCAGAAAATAATCTCAAAAATGTCACCGTCAAAATTCCGCTCAAGCGCTTTGTGTGTGTGACGGGCGTGTCTGGTTCTGGAAAATCAACCTTGATGATTGATGTCTTGTACCGCGCACTCGCACAACGCTTGCACGGCTCCACCGCAAAACCAGGTAAGCATCAAGAGATCGAAGGCATCGACTGGATGGATAAAATTGTCGATGTTGATCAGGGCGCAATCGGTCGTACACCCCGTTCAAATCCCGCAACCTATACCGGCATTTGGGATCATGTACGTGAATTATTTGCTTTGACGCCAGAGGCTCGCATGCGTGGCTATAAGCAAGGTCGTTTTTCATTCAATGTTCCTGGGGGACGCTGTGAAAATTGTCAGGGTCATGGGCAGATCGCAATCGAAATGCATTTCTTGCCAACCGTGTATGTGCCTTGTGATGTGTGTAAAGGCCGTCGTTTTGATCGCGAAACCTTGGACGTGGAATATCGCGACAAGAATATTTCTCAAGTCCTGCACATGAATGTCGACGAAGCGAATGAATTCTTCAAAGACATTCCGCCTATTCATGACAAGACGCAGATTCTCAAAGAAGTTGGTTTGGGCTATATCGAACTTGGACAATCCGCAACTACATTATCTGGCGGTGAAGCGCAACGTATCAAACTCGCGACCGAACTTTCTAAGCGTGACACCGGAAACACCTTCTATCTGTTAGACGAACCAACCACGGGTTTGCATTTTGAAGATATCAATAAATTATTGAATGTATTGCAAAAGCTGGTCTCACGTGGAAATTCCGTTGTTGTCATCGAACATAATCTCGACGTGATTAAGAATGCGGACTGGATCATTGATATGGGTCCCGAAGGGGGAGAGGGCGGCGGTAGAGTTGTCGCCGAAGGTACGCCGCAAGAAATTTCTGAGAATCCAAAGAGTATTACGGGACAATTCTTGAAGAGATATTTTAAGGAGTAAAATACGCTGTAGGTATGTTCCCCGAATACGTCAAAATCAAAAACAATGAGCTCCCGGATAGCCCGGGGGTGTATTTGATGAAGGATGAAAACGGGAAAATCATCTATGTTGGTAAGGCGACTTCGCTCAAGCGGCGCGTTTCTTCATATTTTCAACGTCCGCATGATGCGCGTATTCAGCAAATGGTGAGCGAGATTCGCAGTATCGACTATATCCAAAAGCCGACCGCGATCGAGGCTTTGATTCTTGAAGCGAACCTGATCAAGTTTCATTGGCCGCCATTCAATATCCGCGAGAAAGATAATAAAAGTTTTTTGTATCTTGTGGTGACGAATGAAGATTTTCCAAAACCAAAATTGATTCGCGGAACTGATTTAGAAGACGATGCGTCCAAAAAATACAAAGCCGTTTTTGGACCATATACCTCCGGTCGTTCTTTGCGTGCCGCACTTGAAATCGTGCGTAAAATTATTCCGTGGTCTACCTGTACGCCAGGTCAAAAGCGCGCCTGTTTTTATTACCATCTCAAGCAATGTCCGGGCGTCTGTATCGGCGCGGTGACAAAGGCAGAATATGCCAAGGTTGTGAAAGACTTTATCCGCTTTTTTGAAGGCAAGGTTGAAGATGTCTTGAAGTCCTACAAAAAGCAGATGCAGAAGCTTGCTAAAGAAAAGAAATTTGAAGAAGCGGCTGCACTCCGTGATCGCATTTTTGCGCTTGAGCATATCAATGATATTGCGGTCATGAAGCGCGAAGAGGATGACTATGAAGGAAAAGAAGTGCCAACTGGTCTGCCGGTAAACATCTTTGGTCGCATTGAAGGCTATGATATTTCTCACGTCTCCGGAACGTCGATGGTGTCGTCCATGGTTGTATTTGAAAATGGCGCACCAGCTAAAAGTGAATATCGCAAATTCCATATTCGTCACGGGCAGGGGAATAATGATGTGCTTTCCATGCAAGAAACTCTCGCACGCCGTTTTCGTAATTCCTGGAAAAAACCAGACTTGATTTTGATTGATGGCGGATTGCCTCAAGTCAATGCCGCACGCGACATTGTGCATCGACAATTAAAGTTACACATTCCCGTGATCGGTATTGCCAAAGGCCCTGATCGTGATCGCGATGATCTTGTTTTTCATGAACAAGATCCAGATGTGATTCGTTTGTATAAACAATATCTTCCGCTGCTTGCACGTGTGCGCGATGAGGCGCATCGGTTTGCGATTACGTTTCATCGAACCGTCCGCTCACGGACGATGCGAGGAGAATAGGCGGGGATTGACAAAAAGAGAAAAAATGCTAGGGTTTCCTCGCTTTTGTTTGAGGCATTCTGCCTTGAGAAAGCGCCGCCCTTTCCTAAGAGGACAACATGTTTCGAAATGGGAAAATCGGACGGAAAGCCACCTTGGAGCAGGCACATACGCTTGCTCGAATCACCGCCCTGGTTGAGTACGCGAGTATATACCAGGGCCTAGAGGAGCTTTGCACCCCCCAGGGGACGAGCTCGCTCCTTTCAGATCAGCTCCTCGGCTATACGCCTTGGAGTGAGTCAGATGCGTCCCGACAGCCTGCGGTGATCGGTACATACGAAGCGAAGTTCGAGGTTTTTCTGGCAGCCTGGACTGATCAGATGCTGCCAGAATTCGTGTGGGAAAAGATTCATGTCGAGGGACGGTTGCGTCCCGCGAATATCCTCGAGCTGATTGCTTTCACCAAAGCCTTTCAGGCAGATCAATGGCCGTTCTTCAGTCTAGTGGGGAGTTACAAGGGCGGTTCATACGAGCAGGACAATCGCGTGGGTTCGCTCTATCCAGTTGCAGAGTGTGATCCATTTGCCGCCGCTAGACGCCACATTCGACTCGCTGGCTTGCCCAATTTTTACAAGGAGAAGAATCTGTTCTTCCTCCTGGTACAGAAATAGCAGCCAGCTCACCCCTCTCATGAGGGGTTGTTTTTTATAAAAAACAGAGACGAGAATCTTGACAAAGTCAGTATTTTCTTGTATTTCAGAGGCCGATCCTTATAAAAACGATTCAAAAACGGCTTTATCGAGAGAATGTGAAATTGTCTCAATCAAGCCGTTTTTGTATCAGGTTTGTTGGATGATGTGTGGTTACATCATTTGGCAAGCCAACGGCAAACAGAAAGACGTTGTTCGCTGCATGTCGAAGTCTACGTTTCATACCTCGACTAACGGTAGGAGTCTTGTCCACAACCTCTTCAGCCCGACGGATCGGCAGCTCGCGCGCATGCGTGAGTGGAACGAGGAGTTCAACTGGGGTTTTACGTCAGAAGAGTTCGCCAAGATAGAGAAGTCCATTCCGGCCTGGCCTGATGAAGAATTGGTCGGGGTCGTCCTGGTTCCATATCTTCCGAGCCTGCCGAAAGACATCAAGAGCAAGATGCGGATTCCTTCTGGTAAAGACTACTCCGCCATCCCGGAGCAAGGCTTCGAGAGAACCATGGCTGAGCTGTGGTGGCTAGCTACGATGCAATATCCATCGTTGGCTGTTGATGTTAGTTGTTCGATGCTTGTACCGGGGGCACTCACCCTTATACACGGTGCAACATTCACTCCTGGCCTTCGTTGGGAAGTGATTGACTTCGGTGCGAACCTCGGTTGTTACATCGGAAGGAGTAGGGACGCTGAGCGTTCGCCGCATGCTGGGGTGCTTGCGGCAGCCGCACTCCATCCCTCGTTGCTTACAAGCCTTGCGGAAAAAAAACAGAAGGTCTGGATTCCTGGTTGTGGTTTTAAGGAGTCGAGTCGGCTAGATCAGCACGATGTGGACCAGGTTCCTATGGTGGTGATCCACGAGGCGTATAACGGTGGAGAAGAGCTGTGGCTGCGTGGAGTTTGGAATCGTATGTGCAGCCCTGGTGCATATATTCCACAGTTCTACGGTACGGAGCCGTTCTTTAACCTTTAACGGTAGCTTAAAGCGTTTGTGAATCGGGGTTGTAAGACCTTGGTTCCGAACGCTTGTTTTTATACAGAAAGGCACCGTAATATTGACAAAACCCCCATTTTATACTAGGTTTATTTATTGCTATTTGAGCTAACATGTTCGAAAACAGCTTAAACGAGAGAAGTATTTTGTCTCATATAAGCCGTTTTTGAACACAGGGAAAACCAAAACTGCGCATGTGGCGTGGATTTGGATAAACCAACGGTATTGAGAACAGGAGGGTTATATGACAAATCTTTTCAAGCTCGGTTTTGATCAGGTTTCCGATTTGATGAATGTTCTGGTGGCCGCTAAATTCACTCCGGAAATGGCAAGAATGGTCATCAAATTTCCGACATTGGCAACGGCCATTGTCGAGGCAGCCAGTCGCGAGATGCAAAAGGAAATGTATTACCAAGCTCCGAACGCCGATGCGAGAGCAGAGGACATTGAGCTCGGCGAAGGTGAATATCTCGTCTATGTTACCTACGCACCACTGCCCACGCGTGTCGAACTTGTGAAAGAGTTCGGGGAACATAGAGCCGCAAAGATTTTCGATGGTCGCCCATTCGAGAAGCATACTTCGCGCGTGGGCACTGCCGAGATCCCCGGAAACAAAATCTTCCTAGTGAAACATTTCAACCGGGAGATCAAGTCCGAAGAGGCGATCGCTGAGATGGGGAGGCTCGGCTATCACCCAGCAACACATCTCGAAGCCTATGAATTTCAAAAGGCATATCCTCAGTTGCAGCGTAAGTTCTGGATCGTCGCCTTGGGTTCTTTGGCCATGCGCAAAGAGGGCCGCTCCGTGGTTCCCTTCGTAGCGGTCCTAAGTGGTCGTGGCTCGCGCTGTTTCGGTAATCACCGCTTCGGCAGGCCCGGTGATGATAGTGATTGGGGTCCGCACGCTCGATTCCTGTTCGTCCGCAACTAGGAGTTGGTCTCTCGGCGCTTTCAGAATCTCGATCTTCGGATCTTGCTTCTGGGAGCGCCTTTTGTATTTGGGAAAATTGCTTTCCTCCCTCCTTTCACACTTATCCACATCCCAAACCCTTGTTTTTGGTCGAGTTGTGGCATAGAATGGGTCG
>CAYRRZ010000029.1:0-6065 GCA_964426815.1 uncultured Gammaproteobacteria bacterium
TCCAAACAAAAAACCTCCATTTCTGGAGGCTTTTTGTTTGGAGCGGGTAGAGGGAGTCGAACCCTCATCTCCACCTTGGCAAGGTGGCATAATAGCCGCTATACGATACCCGCACGGCTCTTCATTTGTGCGAAGATGCTATCAAAAGGCGGCAAAACATGCAAGCCTTTCTCCAAATCCCAGACAAAATCCCCCATTTCCGATAAACTACCCCTCATGGATTCCCTCGTTCTTCTTGGATTGCTGCTTTGGACCTCCCCCTTTGTCTGGCGCTTTGGAAAAGACCTGCTCAAAGGTCATTTTGGTATAGACATTATCGCCTTGGTCGCCATTCTGGCGTCAATTGGACTGAATCAATATGCCACAGCCGCCGTCATCCTGCTCATGTTAAGCGGCGGTGAATGGCTCGAAAACCACGCCCTCCGCCGAGCTAAACAAGAACTCAGCAAACTCCTTGAACGCGCACCTACCACCGCTCACCTCAAAACCAAAACCGGTTTTCAAGATGTTCCGGCAAGCGACATTCATACGGGAGATATTCTCATCATCAAACCAAAAGAAATCATCCCCGTCGATGGCATCATCCTGCAAGGCTTTGGCTCCATCGACGAATCAAGTATCACCGGCGAATCGCTCCCCATCGAACGCAAAGTCCATGACCTTGTCCGAAGTGGCAGCATTAACCTGGGCGATGTACTCGAAATTCAAGCGCGCAGCACCAGCGCAGAAAGTACCTATGGCCGCATCGTAACCTTAGTTCAACAAGCCGCTGAATCCAAAGCCCCGATGGTACGCCTCGCAGATCGGTACAGCGTCCGCTTCACCCTCCTCACATTTACCCTCGCGGCGATCGCCTGGTTTGTTTCGCATGATTGGATTCGCGTCCTCTCTGTTTTTGTGGTCGCAACTCCCTGTCCGCTCATTATCGCAACGCCCGTCGCCGTCATGTCCGCCATCGGCAAAGCCGCCAGTCGGGGCATCATTGTCAAAAGCGGCGGTGCGCTCGAAACCCTTGCCCGCGTCAAAACCATGGTCTTCGACAAAACCGGCACCATCACCTTTGGCGAACCCCGAGTCTCAGGCATCTATGCCACCGACGGCGACACCGGGCGCGTTCTCCATCTCGCTGCTTCGCTCGACCAACTCTCGACCCATATTCTCGCGCGCTCACTCGTAACTGAAGCCGATAAAAAACAACTCAAACGAATTCTCCCAACCCAATTTCACGAAGAACTTGCCTTTGGTGTTCGTGGCTTTCTTGATGGACAACCCGCTTTTTTTGGAAAACGATCTTTCTTAGAACAGCATGGTATTCAAATTCCAGACCTGCTCAAACAAAAACAACAACAAGCAAAAACCGCTGGCGAAAAAAGCGTTCTTCTAGCCATCGGAAATACCGCGATCGGCTTTATCAGTTTCGCTGACGAATTACGCCCCGAAACCAAAACCGTTTTCGATCTGCTTCGTTCATATGGCGTCCACTCTCTAATTCTCCTCTCCGGTGATCGCCAAGAAATCGCTGATCGTATCGCCAAGGCCGCCGGCATCGGCAAAGCCATCGGCGATGTATTACCCGAACAAAAATTAGCCGAAATCCATCATCGCCAAAAGCTCCTCCCACCCGTCGCCATGATTGGAGATGGCGTCAATGACGCACCCGCTCTCGCTGCCGCCGACATCGGTATCGCCATGGCCGCCCACGGTGCCTCCGTTGCCTCCGAATCCGCCGACATGGTCATTACGGTCGACAATATCTCACGCATCGGCGACGCCATGAGAATCTCAAAACACATGCTCGCCATCGCCACCCAAGGCATCCTCTTTGGCATGGGCGCCAGCCTTGTCCTCATGATTCTCGCCGTCAAAGGAGATATCAATCCTTTCTACGGAGCCATCATGCAAGAAGCGATTGATGTGACCGTTATCCTAAACGCACTCCGCGTAAGAAGTACAAATTAAAGCAAACAAAAAAGCGCTCTCAGAATCCAAACCGATAGACATCGGCTAAGTTTCCAAAAGCGATAATCGACTACCCCCGAAAGAACGAGGGAGCGGACCAACATGAGTAAGAGCTTTGAGCCGAGTGGCACATGAGTTCTATCTTGCCTCTGTAGTTATCAAAGCTAAGTTTTGGCATAGCCGTCCACGGCCACGGCCACAGGTGCTCCGCCGGAATCTGCATCTCATAGCCCGGCAAAAAGACATACGGCACCCTGTGGCCGTTCATCCTCTTAACCCAGTTCGGATGAAGCGCGGCTGCTGCGAGAATTCCCGCATGCGGCGAGATCATCGCATTACGTCGATCCTTCTCCGTCGGCTGGTGACCGTGGCCTGAACCAAAATCGATAACCTCCCAACGAAGCGCCACCCGTTCTGAACTCGTCGAAGGGTGCTCGATACCCGGAAGGAGACAGAGCCCGATTGATTCGAGACTGTCATAAACTTTCAAACGTACGCTCGAATCCTGCTCGGCGGCTGCACGCATCCACAACTCGTGAAAGGTACGGTGAATGTCAGAAAGATACGGAACAAGAACGACTGCAACGAGCTTATTCTCAGGCCAAGCAGGAATGGACTTCTCCGCCTCGGCAAATGCCTCATCAGAGAATCCCCAAACAAACTCCTTATTCCACTCCCGAACCCGAGCAATTTGCTCAGCTGCAGGAGTAAACAATCCATGCACCAACTCTCTTTCAACACCACTCATACAAACCTTCTTTCTTTCAAACAACAGCGTAAAACAAAAATGTGCTGAGAAATGTGTAGTAAAAAAGGGGTCTCTTGTCAATCTATTACCGTCATCTCGACCGAAGCAGCAGCGAAGTGGAGAGACCTTCCTTTCCAACTCAGACCAATCGAAGATCTCTCCACTCCATTCCGCTACGCTCCATTCCGGTCGAGACGACGTACAAATTAAAGCAGACAAAAAAGCGAATACAATCAAAATCCTATACCTAAAAAACAAAAGCCCAGATCTCTTCGTCTGGGCTTTGTCATTTGCAAACCGCTATTCCTGCACATCATCCATCTCTCGGTACACACCCCTGACACGATTACGACGTTTTATACGCAATCTCATGATACGTCTTTTTGTGAGGCCCAAAGAAGACTTTAGCAAAAAGTCTCATCACCGAAATTCCTAAAAAGACATATCCTGCCGCAAATAACACCATCTCCGCGACATGGCTCACATGAGTCAAGCTAAGCAATACCTCTTCGCCGAAAAAGGACGGAGTGATAGGGAATGTCATCATCGCAAGACAAGCGATGAAAAAAAGATCACCGACTAAAGGATGGGCATACATAAACCCATGAAATTCCAACAATGTGTACGGACCCATCGTACGCTGTAAAAATACAAGACAACCGACTCCGACAAGATACGCAATCACACTACCTGAAAGATACAACATTGCAGTACGTACCGGAGCACCAGAGAGTATCCCCAAGAATAAACTCACAAAAAGTTGCCCAAAGAATATCTGCGTCCAACAAACCAGAGCACGGCCCTTACTAGCATACGCACGAACAAAAAGAAGAACACTTAAAATCCCACTTAACCACATCAAAGCGGCCAAGACTTGATGAGACGCTGTTCCGCCATAGGCAAGCAACCCTCCAACGGACACAACAATCACGCCCAATATACTGAACAAAGGCTTATCCAAAAACCGAACCCACTGACCAATATGTTTGAGCGGTTGCCACAAGACCTGAGACATCGTGCTATCCATATTCCACTCTTTAACACCCAAAACAAACAGCGTAGAGCGAATCTTGCCAAGAAAATTTTGACCAATCTTCTGCTTTGGCAACACGAACGTATACATCTGATTATGAATCAGATAGCTCAAAACTGACGGAGAAATGAGCAACTGATAGGTACGCAGACAGGCATTACTTACAAAATGAAAAAGCACCAAAGAATGGAACCCAGCCGCAAGTTCAATAAACATGATCCCGATCTGGGTAACTGACGCATACGCAATCTGCGTTTTAATCGATGATTGAACGCGTGCAATAGATGTTGCAAACAAGGCGCTCAAAAGCCCAATACACATGATCCCAATACGCAACCAAAGGCTTCCTTCCCACAAAGGATAGGTACGAAGTAAGAGGAACAATCCGATATGGACTGAAAGTGCCCCGTAAAAAATCGCACTAGAAACAGTTGGTCCCTCCATGGCTCGTGGAAGCCAGTAAGAAAAAGGGAACTGTGCAGACTTAATCAGGGATACAATCAACCAGAGAACTCCAAGGATTGAAAAAGAATTTCCAAACACGCCAATCAACGACTTGAGCTCCGCAAACTGCACCGAATGCCCAAAATAATGATGAGCAAGCCACAGCGCAAGAATGAACAAGGCGTCACCAATTCGATACAGAGAAAACACCTTGAGACTATTTTTCGTCGGCAAAAAACGATCGCGGTAAAAAGAAATGAGCAAGAAAGAACTGATTCCAATAAACTCCCAACCAACAAAAAGCGTCTCAAAGTTTCCTGAGAAAATAATGAGAGCTAAGCCAACAAAAAAGAACAAAATTGTGGAATGAAATCGCCGAAACCCTGGATCACGATGCATGTAGTACTTACTGAAAAGCAGCACTAATATCGTCGTGAGACAGGTCATCCCAAAAAACACGACCGAAATCTTATCCATGTAGAAATTCACGACGAATTCATACTGCGGACTGGAAAAGAGGGTGAGTCCTGGATGGGAGAGGGCAACAAATCCTCCCTGTACCCACGTAACCAAGGTCCGCACAAATAACGCGAACACCGCAACGATGGTCGTAACAGCAATACCCGAAATGATTCGCTCAAAGCGATTCGGAAGCAAACAACAAACAACAAAAGCAAATAACGGTAGGAGGATAAACAGCGGTATCAACATAGCAATGGTTTATGACAGAATTTGAATTGGAAGATTTTCCTGAGTTGCATCCACAATATTGTCTGTTTTCATCTTGGTCGCAGACTCAATCATTTCAAGAAAGTTCTCTGTAAGGATACCTATCTCATGAGACTGTGGCTCATACGGAACAAACTTCCCTTCTTTAAAGAGATACAGCTTCTTTTCTATTGGGTGAAGCACCGTTAGATGCACCCATCCATGGATAAACCATTCGTACAGCGAAGGAGATGCAGAAATAACACGCAATACCACTGCTGGATCATGCTCAACCAGCATCAACAATCGAATCGGATCATGCACCTCAATCATTTGAAGCGGAAGACCTGCACGCAAGTCCCCATCACTGCTATTTGCGACACCAATCAGTCCCATCACATTGTGGGGCAATTTAGTCCCAGCACCTAGCTTTGAATTATCCATGCGCGAAAAATAGTACTCAAGATTGATTCCTCCGCACACGACAGGAAGTGGAGCAATCACATTGGCGAGGAATGTTCCATCCGGATCCGTACGATAATCATACGAATTCATAAAGGCGCGTCTATCTAGAAACAGATTTCGCGTAAGTGCACGATTTCCCACGATACACAGTGCATTCGTCCCATGACCAAGTTCAGGCCGCGGTTCAAAATACGAAACCGATCGTTGTTTGATCGCTTTTCTAATTTTCTGAAGAGATTGCTTTGTATCAATAGACTTAAAACGCCGCGAACGCTCTTTTGCATTCAAATCGAGTGCATGCTCAAAACGCTCTTTATTCTTTGTATGAAGAGCCTGAAGATCGCCAGGGATGTTTTTTTCGTCAGAAAATTGGATTTCATCACCTGCCGTATCATGCAATCCTCCCACAAAATACGTCGACATCGGAATGACCAGCCCGCGTTTCGCAAGCTCCTCACGCACAGAACGGTTATTTGCCATGAACGCAATCACTCGCGCATTCACACCACCAGGACGCCCACTACAGGCACCACAATCATGAGCTCCATGATGAGGATTGTTGGCGCTTGATGAACCATGACCAATAAAATAGACCAACGGAGCAAACTGCTTCACGAGTCCAATACCACGAAGCAATTTCTCAACCCGATCAGCCATCTCGGTTACATTAAATCCAATCTGGAGATTTCGCTCTTCATCCCGTTTTCC
>CAYRRZ010000029.1:6165-8533 GCA_964426815.1 uncultured Gammaproteobacteria bacterium
CGCGCCCTTAAGAATCGCTGACAATGCTTCATCATAGTAACTCCACTCAAAAGCATCGTGCCAAATTTTAATCACTTCATACACTTCTCTTTGTTCAGCATCTACAAAAATATTCATTGGTGCCCGGTTGGTCATTTCACAAAGAGGCTTCCAGTGAGTGCCGAGCGCTGAGTCCAAAGCATCAATTTCCATGAGACACTCCAAAAGAATAAGATCCTTAAGAGCAATCTTTTTAGGATACAAAAGCGTCTCCGGATGGTCTTCAAGGGTAGAAACAATGCCTGACCATCCACGGTGCGTAAATTGTTGACCATACAAATATTCTTCAAAAAATGCTTCTTTCCCAACAAGAATCTTCAACAACTTCTCGATAGAAAGGTTCGGATCATGAAGAAGTTCACGCGCCCGCTTCGTTTTGAAAAAATGCGCAAAACTATGTTTCTCCAGAGTCCGGATCGCGTTCAAAAGCCCCTGATCCTCATATGGAAAAGGAGTAATGGCAATTCCCTGATCGAGATAGCTACACAAAATACGGAATAACAAAGGATGAACCGCATTATTGAGGTCAATCGGATAGTACTCACGCCACCCATGTCGAAGCTTCAAGACTCTGGCATCAAGATTTCCGTCATAAGACCCCCGCATAACCTTCTCATACCATTCTTCAAAATGATCCTCGCCAACATGTTCACGAATAACGCGCTCAACAACCTCTTTCTGAATACGATTAATCCGATAGAGATTGCGATATTCAGCAAGAGAAAACGTTACTTTATAGCCAAAAATTTCTGACGCCTTAAAAATTGCATCATAAAATTTCATGCTCTGAAAAGCATGAAGGGTATTGTGATGCACAAAATCCTTCAACGGACCCTGAGAAGGGAGGTAGTGCTTAAGCGTTTCCAGAACATGCGCCTCACTAAAACGGGTGCCAGAATGATGTGTAGAAGATGACATATCAATATCGAGAGTTTATGCAAATACCTCCTCCATGGATTCAAATCGAATTTTTTGCTCAATGAAGCTGTTATTTCGAAGAGTCATAACATGTTCAAACGATCTAATGTAGCGAAAGTGTGTACCTCAAAGATCATAGCGTCAAGTATCAACTAAACAAAAAACCGACGCCCAGCGTCGGATCTTTGTTTACTCGAACTTTATTAACCTCAAACTCGACTTTCGCCGAATCGAGCTCAGCTCGATGGTGGGAGGAGCGGGAATCGAACCCGCATGCCTTACGGCGAGGGATTTTAAGTCCCTTGCGTCTACCAATTTCGCCATCCCCCCAAATGCTTAGTTTTGGCTAAGCTTTCTCTTTTCTTCGGCAAGCGCTTTCGCCTCAGCTTCGCACTCACCGCGCAATTCTTCCATAAAATCGGCTCGGGACGCAAGGTCATTCAAAAAAGACCGCGCCGCCTCCGTTTTTGGGTCTATCAAATAATCATTCTCAACCAAGTCAGGAAACCAACCCCGAACAGCCTCAATCACCAAACTATAGTTATCACGAGCCTGCTCCATTTCGCGATGATTATATTCCGCGTCTTCTAAACGAGTCGCGATTTCTTTTAATCGCTGCTCTACATTCGGCGCACGAGGCGCTTCAACTGATCTTGGCATTCCGCCGAATTTTTCAGCCATACTAGTTCTGATGCAATTGCGCATTAATCCAAGCCAAACGCGAATCTGTATTTTCTGGAATATCTCGCACCTCACTCGCTAAACGTGCCGCATCACTTTTCAACCACACGATTTTTGAATTCTCTCCATGATGATGTCCCGAAATCGAAGACAAGGTGCTTTGACGATGTGTTGCTGGCACTGAGCTCAGTTGCCGCGCTTTCATATTAGATGATGGCATCATATCGTTTGCCAAAGCCTAGCGCATCGTCACACGTTTGGCGAGATACAAAAAAACCGAAGCAAAGCTTCAGTCAAAGACTCCTCTTGTAAGACGGACCGGCATGATCCGGCGGAAGTCGATACAGCAAGTCACGATGACGAGGAAAATATTGCGCAGGCAAAGAAAATTCCCCATCCTCCTCAAGCCACGAATCCCCAGGCAAACGATAATCCGAAGACGGAAATCGTGCCTGATCAATATGCTGTTTAGTGCATCCCTCCGAATGAGTCACCGACCCGGACCAGCGACCTGCCAAAAAAGAACCTCCAGCAAGAAAAACAACCGCACCAATCTTACCCCACGGAATCGGACGAATCATGACCAGCTCTCCTTTCAGGACAAAGGAACAACAGGTACACTATGCCCCATGGCATGGACCTTACGCAAGCTATTAAATCGCATGGGCCCGGGTTTTATTACCGGCGCTTCAGACGATGATCCATCTGGGATCGCCACCTACTCCCAAGC
>CAYRRZ010000029.1:8633-11957 GCA_964426815.1 uncultured Gammaproteobacteria bacterium
AAGCACTATGCCACCATTCTTAAATGGCTTGCATTAAGCTTACTCGCCTATCTTTTAACCGCCCTCCTCGTAACCACAAACTGGAAACAACTTGTTTTTTCAACCTTGATTCCACAACTTTCTTTTTCGCGTGACACTTTGTTCATGCTGATCGCCATTATTGGTACGACCATTTCACCCTATCTCTTTATCTGGCAAGCCAATCAAGAAGTAGAAGAAGAAATCGCCCAAGGTCGAACCACCATCAAGTCCCGTTTTGGTGCGACCAAAGATGAATTATCGCGCATGAAAACCGATATCATCGGCGGCATGGCCTCCTCGCAAATAATTGCCGCTTGCATCATCGGTACCGCGGCCGCAACCTTTGCAGCTCACGGCATCACCACTATCGAAACCAGCGCCCAAGCCGCTCAAGCCCTCGAACCACTTGCCGGAAGTTTTGCTTCAACGATTTTTGCCATCGGAATCATTGGTACTGGTTTACTCGCCGTTCCCGTCCTCGCCGCTTCAGGTTCCTATGCCGTTTCTGAAGCCCTCGGCTGGAAACAAGGTCTCGGAAAAACCCTCCATCAAGCCCCAGGCTTCTATGCCATGATCAGCGTCTCAACGTTTTTGGGCATGCTCATGAATATTGTCGGCATCAGTCCCATCAAAGCCTTGATTTGGACCGCTATTTTAAACGGCATCTCTACCCCACCCCTCCTCCTCGTCATCATGCTGGTCGCGAACAATAAAAAAATCATGGACGGACACACCAATGGCTGGCTAAGTAACCTGCTATCCGGCAGTGTCGTCATCACCATGACCATTGCCACCATCCTCCTTTTTGTGCTGTAGTCATGGCCAATATGAGTCTCCAACCGCTCGCTTTCGCCACCCTCCCCATCATTTCTACCTTTATTGGTGGCCTGGTGGTCTACAAATGGAAACGTGACCTTCATCCCTGGCTTTCCCTCTCCGGTGGTTTATTGCTTGGCGTCGCTTTTCTCGACCTACTCCCCGAAGCGCTTGAATCTGGTCAAAACGCCGGATTAACACCAGGACTCATCCTTGGCTGTACCTTGGCAGCGATTTTGGTTTTTCATCTCATCGACAAAGGCTTCGCTTTTCACTCGCATCACGAACATGTTCATGGCGAACCCATCGAACCCTGCGAAAATACCCATCATCGCAAAGCGGCAACCTGGCTTCGTGCTTCAGGCTTAATCTTACACAGCGTCCTCGATGGCATCGCGATTGGTGGAGGCTTTGCCGTAAATTTTCAACTCGGTCTCTTGGTCACCATTGCCGTCATCACCCATGATTTTTCTGATGGCATGAGCACGGTCACTATTCTCAAGCACGGTCTCGGACACAAAGAGAAAAGCATCATTCCATTTCTCATTCTTGATGCACTCGCTCCATTCATCGGCGCCCTCATCGGTACCGCCCTCGCTCCAACCGAAGGCGCAATCGCTATTCTTCTCTCCCTCTTTACTGGCTTCTTTATCTTCTTGTCTTTATCCGAACTCTTGCCTCAAGCCCATGCCGGTGAAAAACCACGCCGCTTTGGCCTCGTCTTAACCGTTCTCGGCATCGTCGCTGTTGTTTTTATCCGCGCCTTCGCTGACATCTAATTTTTGCGTTTTTCCGTTCAGCGTTCTAATCTTGTTCGATATGGATGACGAACGCCTCATCGCTCCTGAAACCCAACCAACCGAGACCGGTTTCGAATTATCGCTTCGTCCAAAAACCTTGGCCGAATTTATTGGTCAACCAAAAATCAAAGAAAATCTCTCCATTTTTTTAGAAGCCGCCAAAGCCCGCCAAGAACCTTGCGAACATGTCCTGCTCTACGGTCCGCCTGGCCTTGGAAAAACCACCCTCGCCCACGTCATCGCTCGCGAAATGGGAGCCAATATCAAAATCACCAGCGGCCCTGCTTTAGACAAAGTCGGTGATCTTGCGGCCATCCTCACCAATTTAGAAGAAGGCGATATTTTATTTGTCGATGAAATTCATCGCATGAATCGCAATATCGAAGAAGTCCTCTACCCAGCCATGGAAGACTATGCGCTCGACATCGTTATCGGCAAAGGACCAACCGCACGCACACTTCGTCTTGATTTGAAGCGCTTTACCTTGGTCGGAGCGACCACACGTATGAGCTTGCTCTCCGCGCCACTCCGCGATCGCTTTGGCTCACTCTTCCATCTCGATTTTTATGGCGATGATGAAATGACCGCCATTATCCGTCGTACCGGCGACTTATTAGGCGTTGCCATTGAAGAAGAACCAGCACGCCGTCTTGCCACACGCTCCCGCCGCACCCCGCGTATCGCCAATCGCCTCTTAAAACGGGTTCGTGACTTCGCTCAAGTGCGTGCAAATGGTATCCTTGATGGGTCAACCGTTGATCTCGCTTTAAATGCCCTCGAAATAGATCCGCGTGGTTTAGACGAAACCGATCGCCGCATCCTGCGCTGCCTGATCGAAAAATTTAATGGCGGTCCTGTCGGCTTAACCACCCTCGCAGCTGCCAGCGGTGAAGAAGTCGCAACCCTCGAAGATGTCATCGAGCCCTTTCTCTTACAAGAAGGTCTTCTCGAACGTACACCTCGCGGTCGCCTCGCAACCGATGCCGCTAAACAGCATCTCAGCGAACACTCGTCCTCATCCTTTGCAAAACTATGATCCCTCTCTGGGTCTTTCTCCTCATTTGGCTGGTATTCATGGGTCTCTTTGGACTCATGTCTTTTATCTCCATTGTTCAAATGATGCGCTACGGCATCCGAACCAGCGGCACCTATCTCGCGACATCCGTTTTTGTTATTTCAACCGTCATCGCCTTAGGTGGAAGTGGCATCTTCTTTCTCAATACCGATTGGACACAAGAAGTTAATCTGTTTGAAAATTGGTCCAGCTCAACCATTTTTAATCCAAGTCCATGATTGATCTCCAACACCTCCCAGGCTCAAACCTGCAAGAGTCCGAAGTCCGTGTCTATCGCCGCCATTGGCTGACCTTGGTACCCCTCATGGTGAGCACGATCTTGGTCTTCATCCTTCCTATTGCTGGCTATGCCGTTCTCCGCATCTTCCGCGCCGAATGGTTTGATTCAGGCATCGGAACCGTTTTATTTATCATTGGTGCGAGTATCTTCTTTCTCTTCGGCTTGCTCTTCCTCTTTCAAACCTTCATGGAATACTGGCTCGACATTTTTATCGTAACCGACAAACGTATTCTCGACATCAATCAAACCGGACTCTTCAATCGCACCGTTTCCGAACTCCGTCTCTATCGCACGCAAGACGTCACCAGCGAAGTCAAAGGCTTCGTTCAATC
>CAYRRZ010000030.1:0-11233 GCA_964426815.1 uncultured Gammaproteobacteria bacterium
CATATCTAAAACACGAAAATCCCCGGTTGGATTTTCGTGTTTTGCAATCTGGATAAAATTTTCTGCGATATCAACTCCAATGACGCGCATGCCTCGTTCCATCAAGAAACGAGACTTGATCCCACCGGCGCAACCCACATCGAGAACCAAACTGTTTTTTGGAAGACGCGCCAAAAATGTTTCCATCGACGAAATCCACCAGGTATCGCCCGCATGGTCCTTATGCCAATCTTGGGCAATTTTATTGTAGGTTTGTTTGAGATTCACACTGTATATTGTTGGCCGAGTCGGCACCTAACATCTTTATATCGAATTTTTAAAGACCTAAAAGCTTGGTCGCGATAACGCCAAAAACCATCGTCGCTAAGTTTGCAACAATAATTTTATACCAGTCTTCACGAAGAGATCTACCATTTAAAGATTTTCCTGAATCATCTTTAATCAGAAGTGCGGGATATTTTACAGTTAAAAACTGGTCACTCGCTAAGTATACTGCTGCACTAAACACTACAGCGGGCAGTGAAAGTAAATTTTTAACGGGATACGAGCCGAAAAACTTAAACAGTGAAAGCCAAGAAATGGCCAACATCGAAGAGTACAAAATTAGCGCTGCTTTGCCATTATAAGTTTTTTCGCGTGAGCCGAATAGGGTTTCGATTCGAGCAATAAACGAATCCACCTGTTCGTGTTTTGTTGATGTAGCGCTTACTTCTACTTCTCGAGAACTTCTCCTGTAGCTAAATTCAAAGTCTTGATCAATTCGATGAATTGAGCTACTTCGTATGGCAATAGAACTTAGTCTGTTACGGGCATGCTTCCTAAACTCGCGTTTAAATTCTTCGCTATCTGAAGCTAGATACTCTCTTCCGTCATCAAAAACAAAGCGTAACTGCAGTTTCGTATCCGCTTTTGCTTGAGAGAAACCTTCTTGCGATTCAACTAGAATATCAACGAGTTCGTCGATATCAGAAAGACCTATCGAGTATTGTGTTAGTTTTCTTCTAACAGTTTTTTCCATATCTGAAGCCTATTTCCCTGCTCCGTGGCACTTCTTGTACTTCTTGCCTGAACCACATGGACACAGATCATTGCGGCCTACTTCAGCTGCAGCTGCGGGCGCATTTGAGAGGGCGGCATTTGGGGTGGCTGCTGGGCCGGCGGTGGTCACAAAGCTTGAGGCATATCCCTGCTTATCTGGACCGGATAAAGTCACTTTTGAGGCGTCGGCACCGGCGGAATTCACCATTTCATTTTGCATGGACTCAATAGCGGATTGCATGGCAGCTTGCAAGCGAAAAATTGCATGTGCAGATTGCTTATCCACCATGACAAGCAATTCATTGTAGAGACGGAAGGCTTCTTTTTTGTATTCAACCAATGGATCGCGTTGGCCATAGCTGCGCAAACCAATACCGCGACGCAGATGATCAATCGCCTCAAGATGCTCAACCCACAACATATCAGTAGCCTGGATGAGCACATTCTTTTCGATTTCGCCCATGCGCACACCGTCACCCACGGCTTGTTCGATATCCGTATAGGCTTGTTTTGCCACCTTCATCATACCTTCGATGACTGCGGTGCGACGCGTTGCGATATCGTGCCCATCTTTGCTCATCAAGTCTTTCAAACTTGTTTGAATATCAACCTTTGCAGGCAATAGCGAAGCAAAGGCATTTTGCATTTCTTCGAGATTCCAGTTTTCGGTGCTGTCATCGGCGGTATGAAAGAGAACGATTTGTTCGATTTCGCGCTCAATGGTTTGCATGACCATTGTTTTTACTGGACGCTCGCCTTCAACCGTTGGCGCTTGGGCCAATTCAAGAATTTCGCGGCGGCGCTTATAGATCACCATGCGATGCTTGTTCAAGACATCATCGTATTCAAGCAAGTGTTTGCGAATATCAAAGTTATGACCTTCGACTTTTTTCTGCGCACCTTCAATCGCACGTGACAACATCGAGCTTTCAATTGCTTCATCTTCTGGCACACGGAACAATTCCATATTGCGCTTCATGCGATCGGTGCCAAAAATGCGCATCAAATCATCTTCCATCGAAACATAGAATTGGGTTTGACCTGGATCACCCTGACGACCCGCACGACCACGTAACTGATTGTCGATGCGGCGTGATTCATGACGTTCGGTACCGAGCACGAATAAGCCGCCGAGAGCGCGCACTTCTTCTGCTTCCTTTGGATCAACCGGATTACCACCTAAGATGATGTCGACACCACGACCAGCCATATTGGTGGCAATGGTGACGGCGCCCTTGCGTCCAGCCTGAGCAATAAACTCAGCTTCACGTTCATGGTTTTTGGCATTCAACAAATTAAATGGAATGCCTTCCATGCGCAGCAATTCAGACAAGACTTCATTCTTTTCAATCGAAGCCGTACCAACAAGCACGGGCTGCCCTTTTTCATGCAAAGCCCGAATTTCACGGATAACGGCTTTAAATTTGCCAAGTTCGGTTTTGTAGACGCGATCTGGTAAATCTTTGCGCTGGGTTTCGCGATTGGTTGGAATCTGCAATACCTCAAGCTTATAAATCTTATGGAATTCTTCGGCTTCGGTCATGGCCGTACCCGTCATACCGGAGAGCTTGGTATACAAGCGGAACAGGTTTTGAAAGGTAATGGTTGCCATGGTCACCGATTCACGTTGAATCGTGACATGCTCTTTGGCTTCAATCGCTTGATGCAAACCTTCAGAATAACGACGACCCTGCATCAAACGGCCGGTAAATTCATCAACGATAATGACTTCGTCTTTTTGGACAACGTAGTCTTTGTCCTTCTTGTACAAGACATTGGCGCGCAAAGCCTGCTCAAGATGATGCACCATGCGCATGCCACCTTGGACATACAAATTTTCAACCCCAAGCCATTGCTCGATTTTATTGATCCCACTTTCGGTCAAAGTTGCGGCGCGTAATTTTTCGTCGATGGTGTAATCCGTGACAGCTTCGAGACGCGAGACGAGTTCAGCGAAACGATAATACATGTCGCCTGGATCTTCAGCTGGAGCGCTAATGATGAGCGGCGTGCGAGCTTCATCAATCAAAATCGAGTCGACTTCGTCGATCACCGCAAAATGCAATTCGCGCTGCACCATGTCGGACACGGAGCCGACCATATTGTCGCGCAAATAATCAAAACCAAATTCATTATTGGTCCCGTAGGTAATATCGGCGGTATAGGCTTCGCGGCGGCTCACCGGGCGAAGATAGTCCATGTCGACGCGGAATGAGCCGGTTTGATCACGTTCAGGATCATGCTCCGCTTCATTCTTGAAGCTTGGGTCATAGCGAAAACCACCTTCATGTTGGATACAACCAACACTCAAGCCAAGCATGTGATAGACCTGACCCATCCACACCGCGTCACGACGAGCGAGATAATCATTCACCGTGATGACATGCACCCCTTTTCCGGTCAGTGCATTCAAATAGGTTGGAGCGGCGGCCGTTAAGGTTTTACCTTCACCCGTACGCATTTCGGCAATCATGCCCATGTGCAAAGCAATTCCACCGATCAACTGCACATCGTATTGACGCTGTTTCAAAACACGAAAAGAAGCTTCACGCACAATGGCAAAAGCCTCTGGTAATAACGCATCCAAAGCCTCGCCCTCGGCAAGACGTTTTTTAAATTCATCGGTTTTGGAACGCAAACCCTCATCGGACAAGGTTTTAACGCTTGTTTCGAGGCTATTCACGCTATCTACAATTTTGCGTAGTTTTGCGACTTCTTTTGCATTCGGATCTCCGAACAAGGTAGACAAAAAGCTCATAGATAAGCGCATCTTAAAGGTCTTCCCGGGTTTTGGCAATTAGGCAGCCTTCAGCATCTGGTCCGTACTCAGATAGGCCAGAATGGCTTCAACGGCGCGGATTTCTTCCGTTGAAAGCGCTTCGCGAGACAAAGAAATCAAACCTCGAATAAAGTTCGTTGCTTTTTGCTCATCTGCGCAACGTCCGATCTTAACCAAAGCCTCTCGAAACTCCCGCACGGACTCCAATAATTGCTGCCCTGATTTCTTTTGTGCGCTCTCATCCCCAGCCCTATTCTTTTCTGAAATAGCCGCATTCTGTAGCAAGGCCTCAAGCTCGACCTGGAGCGCTCTTTGATTTTCTTCTGTATTCAACATGATTTTCTTGAGCGGGGTATAGAGATACCCGTCAAACAAAGTTTGGAGATGCTTTACATGGGTCGGCTTGACCTCATGTGCCAAAATCCATTGCACGGCGCGTTCGAGTTTTCCATTTTCAACCTTGCGTATCACGCTTGGGTCAGCTGAATAAATCTGTTGCAAAATCTCCTCGAGTTCTTGATGGGCGGTTTGCTGCGATTCTTGTTGTTGTTTTTCTGCCTGCTCTCTTTTTTCTGCCAAGCTCGGAGCTGCGACATGAGCGGCGCGCGCATCAGTGCTGCTAGGCGTGGCGTCGCTTTGCAGTATTTCTAAACCTCCTTTGGTATTTGGCCAAGCGATGACACTTAAAGCATGCGCGTGTCGACCTTCAGCCTTGGTTCCATTGACTTGAAAGCCGGATGCGATGGCGGTGGCGAAACCTGCTTTTCGCAACATACCAGATTGGAGCAAGGCGAAATCTAAACAAACTCCCGCAAATATCTTTCCTTGAGCCGCTGGTACGCGAGCAGCTCGTTCAGCCATGTGTTTCCAAACCATATCTGGACGAGATGACTGCTGCCGCCTTTTATCAGCCTCTGCTTTTGGCTCTGGATCGTAGTAGCCATTAGCTCGAATCCATTGCTCGATGGCTTGCACTTTTTCGAGCGGTTCGAGCTGCTTGAAGTCTTCGGTATTAATAAAGGCGGAACATTCGGGAGGTAATGTTCCGAAAGATTCTCGCATGCGCTTGAATTCTTCGGGTTGGGATTTTTCAGCTCGAAGCATGGCTCGCTCAAACTCTTTTTCACTCAGAGCCTGCGGAACTGTTTTTTCTTGATTGAGAAAAGAATAGGCGACCGCTTTTGTTTGCGTGTCCGTTTCTACGACGACATGTCCATTTGGTTGCGTGCGAATTGGTAAGCGTTTTTCTTTCCCTTTGGCATCGATCGCATGTACCCGTTCGGCGAGAATTTCTGCGCCAATTGGAAGCGGAAGGGTGTATGTGCCGGCGCTAAGCCGTGGAATTTTTACCGTGCAAGCCTCTCCTGAACCTTGTTCCGTTTTTGCAAACTGGAATTGGCTTTTTATCCAGTGCTCTTTTTTCGCATCATAGGTCGAGTGAATGCCAGTAGCAAAAAATTCTTGCATCGGCTGACGCAATTCAAAAATAGTGTCTCGATTTTCTAGATCTTCGACTGAGCTACTAAGGAGTTGCGTTGCTTCGTCTGGTTGCAATAGCTTCATTGGATCTGCTTCAGCGAAGCCAAGCGCATTCTTCGCCTTGTCAAATACTGCACTCGGAGAAAAACGCATTTGCTCTCTTCGATACTCTTCCATCTCATCTGGATACATGCGCTCAAGCAAGGCGAGGGCGAATTCTTTTGTACGTGATGCACTAGAAATCGACGCATTATTTTCTTGAAAAAGCGCAGAATCATTTTGTACGGCTTTTAAGATGGACTGATGTGCGAATGGATTTAATTTCGGCTTTGATCGAGCATGATCCGGCTTGTAGAAATACGTTTCTCGAAATGCATATGGTATATTGCGAATTGAATCCGCACTTGGGTTTTGAACGGCGTTTAAAAGATTGAGATTCGCTTGAACTTCGGGCTCTGGGTCGACGGATTTTTGCGCGTCTTTTGACAACCAGTTTTTGAATTCTAAAATAGCCTTCAACTGACCCTCACCGGCTGCATCGTGGCCATAGAGATAGCATTTCTTATCTTTAACTTGCACCGTTTCTCCTGGCGCCAAATCATACACGGGTAGTTCATTTACAAAGACTTTTCCTTCCGTAACTCTTAGGGTCATTTCGAGTCCGGATTCGCAATCTTCGATAATTGTAATTGGATGATTAGGTGATTCATTCAAAAATTTTCCGGTGGATGAAAAAACCTGTATTGTCTCAGGATCATCGCTATTTGACCCGTCTATACTTTTCGCAACCAGAAAAGAACCATCAGCTCTCAAAATAAGATGTTCCAGCGTAAAGTGGCTTATATCTTTCCAATCTTTTTCTGGCATTTTTTCAAAATCCAAACTGTAACGCTTGGTTTTGCTTACAAAACGCGCTGTCTTTGGAGACCCATTTTCATCCTCGGTATATACACATGTCTCATCATTATTTGGTCTTTCTACATCAAAACCCAGATCTTTAACTATACCCGTTGTAAGATGCGCTTCAAATGAAGCTGCGTCATTGATGATGCCGGGGAGATTGACATAATCATGATCACTCAGTTGTGCAGAAAAAGCATAGTCTTTTGAATCACCTAAGATGAGTGGTGGGCGATTTTTATCTGCATGCAAAAAAGCGATATAATTTACATCCTCTATTTGTTGATTTTTACCGCGTACCAATCTGTGGTATTTGATCACGCAGTAGTCTTTATTTAATGCGGTAAATCCCGTTATCTCCATCGGGAATGGATCAAATTTACCCTGCTCGAGCATGAAAAATTTGCCATGCGGTGTATAAAATTCAGTACCCGTATCAAGCCTGTGGCAGAACCCTCCCTCGAATGGGATAACCTTATTTTTCGATACCTTGCTTCTTTTTTCGACTTTTCCTTGTTCGTCGATGTACACGATTTCTGAATTTTGGATGAAAAGAATCCCTGCTTCACCGGCGAGCACTTCATTATCGCCTAAAAAAACCAGTAAACTATCCCCATTGTAGACGTCTGTCTGACCTCGGGCCGAAGTGAGACTCCAAGCTGGACGTCTGTTTTTTCCAACATGTAGTAAACCAACATCCACTCCATGGTTGAATTCTGAATTTTGATCTATCGCTCGGTGTACATTTGGAGGTAGTTCATATTTCATCATCTCAACCAGCTCAGCACCTTCCTTTCTCTCCACCCCTGCCTTCAATCTATACTCCCCTGTTTTTTCATCTCGAATAAGCTCTTGGCCGGTTTTAGCTTCAAGGTCTTTTTTTAATCCATCAATCAACATTTTTTGCTCGACGCGATACACTTCATCGGTTAACCGAATTTTGTGCTTGTTGGCGAGCTGCATGAGCTTGGCATGTAAGCCGGTTTTGTCTGCAAATGGGTCGATTGAGGCACCTTGCATCACCAAAGTTGCAAAATATTCTATGCTCCCCTCATCTTGTTCATGCTGCTGTTCATCCTGCCTCTTTTTGCTAAGATCTCGAATAGAGGCAAGGATCTCAGCTTGGCCATGATTCTGAAAATAGTTTTCCCATTCTGCAAAAACTTCGGCCGTAGAATAATGGCCACGCATGACATATTCTACAAATTCAAGATGTTTCAGTGCTTTATCTTGGATTGATCTCGTTTCAACTCGCTCATTTTTTGTTTTTCCTTCAAATCCAGCCATGCGCGCTTTGGCATAGGGCTCGAATTGTTTTTGAACCTGCTTTTCAAAAGGCTTCAACTCTTCATCGGGCACTGTCATCTGCAAGCCTTCGTTTGAAAATGGGGTCTTGTTCTCCAAAGCTGAAATTTTTTCACTTGTTTGTTGAAGTGCAGAAAAAACATCTCGATGTTTTCGACTCACCCGCGCTGTCAGAATTGCTTCACGCCATTGCTTTGGCGTCAGCCGCAATTGTTCGCCAAATTGAATACCCTCCTCTATCGAATGTTCAAACACGATACTGGCAGCATCGGCAATGAAATACGCCTTACTAAATGGATTTGCTTCATAAAGCTCTTCTGCAAGCTCCGTGATATCTTTGGCGCTTCGCTTCAAAAAGGCATCTATTTTTTGGCGAATAGACTCGGTTCGTTGTTCGGCTGCCTTGCCTTTAGGCTGCGAGTCGAAAGATGCGAGCGGCATGAATTCCAGTATATCAAAAAACTCCAGACGATGCCGGAGTTTTTTTGATATAGACGATGCTATTTGATTTCAGCACAAGCCTTGCCTGCAGCTTGGTGAGCTTCGACATTTGCCTTGTGAGCGACTTGCCAAGCATCTACACGAGCCTTGCGAGCGGCGAGACGAGCTTCATTCGCTGCCTTGCGTTCTGCCTGCCAGGTTTCGCGAGCTGTTTTTGCAGCGGCGGAGTCCTTTGCTTCAAGAGCGGCTTTGCGAGCGGCGACGTACTTGTCCCAAGAAGCTTTGATTGAAGCTTGGAACTTTTCTTGATCAGCCTTTGCAGCAGCTTCGCGAGCAGACCATGCAGCTTTGGCTGCACCCGTGCGCTTTGCTAAAGCCTCTTTGCGGCATTCAAAGCGCTTCGTCATAGCGCCCGTCTTTTCATCCATCTTTTTCAATACTTCTTCTTTCTTTGCTTCCATTCTTTCTGCCTTCATCATCGAATCGCTCCCTTCCATAGCCATGGCTGGGGTTGCGACGAGAGTAAGAAGAGTTGAGCTAGCGAGAAGAGCTTGTTTAAGCTTCATAATAGAATTGAATGAGTGAATAATGAGCCGAGCGAAATGCTCGATGCAGTCTTATACCGACTAGCAAAGACTTTGTTACACACCCGCCTCTTCATCGGTCTTTCTGCGCTCATCTAACATCTTTTCTTTGCGCTGCGCCAAGGTCTCCCGAAGATGATCCTTCACTTTATCAATAGCTTTGTAGAGATCTTCTGAATCACGCTCGATCTTGATGCTATCACTTGGCATGATGACATTGGCAGAGCAAGAAAACACTTCACCCTTGTGATGATGATTGCTCACTTTACCAACTTCCACATCAATCATCTGAATCTGATGTTCAAATTTTTCTAAACTAGAAAACTTTTCTTCCACATAGGCACGAATCGCATCGGTCAATTCAATCTGGGCACCGCGAATATTGATGGTCATATCAGATAAGATAAGGAATTACGGATAGATATAGGATAAACCCCGCGCAAATGGTTGCCAAATCCGGCTTAAAACCCCAAGTATTGAACCTCGTCTTCGAGAAGAATACCGAGTTCATCGCGGACTTTCATTTTGACTAAGCTGGAAAGCTGAATAACGTCTTGAGCGCGAGCCTGACCGAGATTGACCAAGAAATTTCCATGAACGGGACTGACTTGAGCTTGACCAACGGCCTTCCCTTTTAAACCAAGCTTATCAATCAACCAACCTGCTGGGATTCGTTTTGTTTGGAGAAATTCAGCCGGCACCTCGTCTTCGCGCTTGAGAATGTCGAGCGCGGATTCATCTTGAAAATCAAAATTCTTAAACAGACAACCGGCCGTGAATGCTCCTTGCGGTTGCGATTCTTTGCGCTTAGACATGATGTCGGCGATTTTGGCTTTCGCGACTTCACGATCCCCCGCCTTTAAGCTCAAGGTTGTAGAAAGGATGATGTGTGACTCATGTTTGAAGCGACTTTCACGATATCCAAAGCCACATTCTGCATTGGTATAGGTTGCAAAAACTCCATCTGACAACCGAAGCACATCAACCGATGCAACCATGTCTTTCATCTCCCCTCCAAAACAACCCGCATTTCCAAAGGTTGCGCCGCCGATCGTTCCAGGAACACCAACGCCCCATTCAAAACCTTCCAAACCCGCATCAGCGGTGGCACGAGCAATTAAAGCCGTGAATGCACCCGCCGCAATGCGAACCTGATTCCCCTCGATTTTAAACGAAGTGTCCGCTGCTTGAATAACCAAACCTTCATAGCCCTCATCTGAGACGAGCAAATTTGAACCGCCACCAATCACGGCGAATGGGACTTTGACTTCTTGCGCAGCTGAAACTGCGCGCACCAAGTCTTCGGTGGTTTTTGCGACAAAGAAAAATCTTGCTGCTCCACCAATTTTTAAATAGGTGTGGAGCGCCATCGATTCATCATGCTTCGCTTGAGGCAAAGCAGAACGAATGGCATCAATTTGTTCGGTGGTGAGTGGGGTCATACGAGTGATTGACGAATCGCTCCATCGATATCCCCGGCACCCATGACAATCAGGATATCGCCTGGCTTGGTTACTTCGCGGGCACGTTGAATCGCTCGTTTTGGATTTTCTGCATACTCGACCAGACGCGTTCTGCCATATTCTGCATCACGACGCGAAAGCACATCTAAAAAGTCTTTTGAAGAAATCCGTTCGTCTTCAGCCGAGTCACGACCTGCGACATCGTAGATTTCACATAAAATCAAACTATCCGCTTGATCAAAGCTCGACTCAAATTCAAAGAAGAGGTGCTTGGTTCGATTGCGATGATGCGGTTGAAAACACAAAACGATATGCGAACCTGGAAAGGCCTCATGCGCCGCGGCCAAGGTTTGCGCGACAGCGGTTGGATGATGTCCATAGTCGCTATAGATACGAACGCCCTCATGCATACCCAAAGACTCAAAGCGTCGCCAGATGCCAGCAAAGGAGTCGAGCGAAGAAATAGCTTTCGCCATATCTGCTCCAAGTGCTTGTGCCAAAATGAGCGCGCCAGCCGCATTGATTGCATTAAACAAACCAGGAACTTGCAAACGAACCGTATCGTCTTCGCCCATGGGTGAAATGAGCTGGAATGATTGTACTTCTTGCACGGTTTGCGCTTGATTTAACTGCGCAGAAGCTAATTCTGTCGACTGAATAACGTTTCTTTGCTCGATGCGCCAATGTGATTCGGCATTAAACGGAATCACACGAATATTATGTGAAGCGAGTTTGGCGGATGCATCCATGAGCAATTGTTTCACGCGCGCATCTGCAATATTCGCAACCACGATTCCTTCCGCTTGAACATTGTTCAGCAGCTCTTGAAAGGTCGCGACCATTTCTTCGAGATTCGCATATACATCGGTGTGATCAAGCTCGATATTATTGATGAGCACGGCATGCGGCTTGAATTCCAAAAAGTGCTTCGCATATTCATCGCCTTCGATAATCACGAGATCAGAAGAGCCAAGGAAGAGATTTCCTTCTTCGAAGTCTGGAACCTTACTCCCCACCAAAACGGTTGGATGCAGTTCTGCTGCGATTAAGGCTCGACCAAGCATGGCGGTCGTGGTGCTCTTGCCATGCGTACCCGTCACCAAGACAACTTTTTTATCTAAAAACCATTCACCAAGAAATTGAAAATTGGTGAGTTCAGGAAGAGCACGGCGCTTTGCCTCTTGTCTTTCGCGATTGGTTTCGGGAGCGGCTGAGGTATAGATCAAGAGCTCCGCATCAGCTGG
>CAYRRZ010000031.1:0-9260 GCA_964426815.1 uncultured Gammaproteobacteria bacterium
TTCCAGCAGAAGCTGAAGCTCCATCACGCTTTGGCGGTCGCGGTGAACGTTCCAGTTTTGGTGGCGAACGTCGCACAACTGGCTCGAGCTATGGTCGCAGCACTGGCGGCGGCTCAAGTCACGGTCGCAGTTCTACTGGCGGCGGTGGATCGAGTTTTGGTCGCGGCGGTGGTCACAAGGGCCCACGTCGACCATTCGGTGGCCGTAGCGGCAGTTCAAATGCCTCACGCCCAGCCCGTTCCTACTAAAGAAAAAAATACCGCTGCAAGGCGGTATTTTTGTTTTCAGGTATACTATAGGTATCATGACGCACTCTTTAGAAACGACTCGCGCTCTCTTTGATCGAACGGTTATTTCAACGGCTCGCAAAGCTCGCGTTGGCTTGACCCGCGGATCTTTATTTCTGATCTTTTTTTGGTTTGGTGCATTGAAAGTGATCGATGCGAGCCCAGCTCAACCCTTGGTTACCGATCTCTTGCATCGCACGCTCCCCTTCATGGATCCGCAGACCTTCATGATTGGCTTTGGTCTGTTTGAAATGACTATTGGCATTCTCTTTTTGTTTCACAGTCTTGAACGCGTGGTCTTGAGTGCTTTGGCGATACACATGTTCACGACCTTCATGCCACTCATTCTTTTACCCGAAGTTACTTGGAGTAGGCCATTTGTGCCGACTCTTGAAGGTCAGTATATTTTAAAGAATGTTGTCATTATCGCCTTAGCTGCTCGCATGATGGCTCGACTGCATCCAAAACCGATTCCCGCTCCCATTGCACCTCAAGATACAAAGGCGAAACGTAAACGAACACGCGCATGAAAAAACACGATATCCAACACACCTTTTTCTTTTCGCTCTTGCTCGCGACCTTGGCTTTGGTCGTGATGATCTTTCTTCCGTATATTGAAACTCTTGCTTTAGCAGGCGCTTTGGCGATTTTTGTTTCTCCGATTCATCGCCGATTAACTCCTGCTCTTGGAAACAGACCAGCCATCTCAGCGGCAATCGTGACCGTCGGTGTTATTCTGGCCATCGCGCTTCCGATGAGCTTGCTTGGATTTCAAATCTTTCAAGAAGCACGTGATTTGTATACAGAAATAAATGACAACCGCAGCATTTATCTAGAGCAGGTCAATCAATTATTCATAGCCTATGCTCAACCATATCTTCCACATCTCCAGATCGATGCGGTCAGCATACTCAAACAAGGTACTTCATGGGTCGTAGGTCATTTTGATGACATCTTCACTGGCACCGTTTCGACCGTTATCCATCTTCTCCTGAGTCTCGTTGCCCTGTTCTATTTCTTAAAAGATGGCCCAGCTTTTGCTCAAGCTATCATGAGCTACAGCCCACTTCCTGACCGCTATGACCGAGATATTTTAGAAAAACTGCGCGTCGCTGTGCATTCGGTTTTTCGCGGATCGCTCTTAGTCGCCCTTATTCAAGGTACCTTAACAGGTATTGGATTGGCTTTTTTTGGGGTCCCAAATCCATCGCTTTGGGGAAGCATTACCGCGATTTGTGCCTTGATTCCAGGGGTTGGTACTTCAATCGTTGTGATTCCGTCTATCATCTACTTATATTTAACCGGGAATACTTTTGGCGCCATCGGAATGACTCTGTGGGGTGTCTTAGCCGTTGGTCTGATCGATAATTTGCTCGCTCCAAGTCTGCTTAGCAAAGGCATCAGAATTCATCCGATGCTTGTGCTCTTCTCGGTTATTGGTGGCATCAGTTTGTTTGGACCACTTGGATTCATCTTTGGTCCGCTCACAATCAGTCTCCTATTAGCACTTCTCGAAATCTATCGCGTGCTCATGAGCCGCAAAGGCGAACGCCTCCCATTTTAGGGAGGCGTTTTTTGTTATTTGATATAGCTCGTGATTTGTTCAAGCGCGAGACGTTGTTTTGGACGACCTGGGGCAGCGGCATAGCCAATTGGCAAGAGAGCGGTTGGAACAATGTCGCTGTTACCAAGCAATTCTCCTACGGCTGCTGGATCAAATCCCTCCATTGGACAGGAATCAATATCGCGATCAGCCGCTGCCAAGATCATAGCTTGAAGCGCCAAATAGGTTTGACGTTGTAACCAAGAAATTTTCTGATCTCCGAGGCGCGCGGCGGTTCCGGTGGCCATGGCTTGGTAGCTATCAGCGGCTGCATCCCCTGCGGCTGCCCGAATTGCATCCGTATTTGCCTGTACATGCTGTTTTTCATCCTTCACAGCAGACAAGATCAATAGATGACTGGCTTCAACAACCTGAGACTGACCATAGCTTGCCGCCTGAATCTTTGCGCGGAGTTCTGGATTCGTGACTACGGTGATATGCCAAGGCTGCACATTTAAACTTGAACAGGATAAACGAGCCGCCTCAAGAATATAGGCAAGATCCTCTTCATCGACTTTCTTCGTCGTATCAAATGACTTTGTCGCAAAACGCTTTAAAAGAAGGGTTTGAATTGTTGTATTTTTCATATTTATCTTACTCAGCATGCCAGACAAGTCCCTCCTTGTAAAGAGTCCGGAAACGAAAAAACCACCTCGTTCCTCCACGGGGTGGTTGTAGATATTCAGGCGCTTTTTTTGCACCCTTCACTGAGCCGTAGCTCGCGGAGATGCCGACAACCATTCAAAACGGCGCGGCAAATTATCTCATCTGGAATATCTGGCCTTACCACGACCACATATGGCTGATACCCAGGAGCACATCCACGCTTAACACCTTCCTGCTCAAACTTGATCCTGTTTCCTTCGGAACTTTTGACCTGAATCGGGAGCTGTCCAACATCTGTGGTTTCGACCCAAATGTCTACACCCTGATACAGATCTTCCTCCTCCGTGCTCCGGGCAAAGCCGGTTATCCACTCAGGTTTTCCTATCCAGGCTTGAAGGGCAGCGAGAGCACGCTGCTCACTCATTGCCCCGCGTTCAGTACGTGTCACTTTGACCAAAAACTCGATCTTCCGTGGATCCGGACTACCAGGCCCTTGACCTGACCTTGCGACTTTCCTTTTTGACAAGACATTTCTCCTTCGAAAAAGAACGTTGTTCCATCTGAAAACTTAGAATAAGGGGAATTCCTGTTTTTGGCAAGCACTCTATGGGAGCAAGGATTCTACCTCTAAAATAGCGGTTTTGAGGTATCGACCTTCGGGATATGCCAAACGCTCGGCATGATCAACCGGTTGCGGCAGCCAATCAACGATACGGACGTCCCGCTTTGAGCGACCAGCAGCTAATCGAAGCAAAGATCGGAATTCCTCGGGCTGTAAACGACCTGAACAGGAGCTTGTCACCAAAACACCACCCGGAGCCAACCATCGCAGGCACTGTGCATTTAAAGACGTATAGGTTTTTATGGCTTGCGGTAAATGAGCAGCTGATTTTGCCAAAGCTGGTGGGTCACAAATAATGACATCATACGGTCCCTCGGGCGGCATTGATTCTTGCATCAAGTCAAAGATATCTGCTTCTAAGAATCCAAAACGTGAACTATCATCTGGATTTAATCCGTTTAAGCGAAATTGACGCTCAGCCGACTCGAGCGCGGGAAGCGAGACATCGACACTCATCACGAAGGCAGCCTGCCCCATGGCGGCATGCAAACTAAAAGCACCACTATAGGCAAATAAATTTAAGACACGCTTGCCTTTTGCGATATGACCAACCATGCGGCGTGCTTCGCGTTGATCGAGAAAGAATCCGGTTTTTTGGCCATGAAGAATATCTGCTTCAAAGGTCAGGCCTAGTTCTTGAAATGGAATCGGTCCTTTTATCTCACCTTCATGAACCGTTACCGGCTGATCAAGCAAGCCCTCCATGCGACGCACATCAACATCGGAACGTTCGACGATCGTGGTTGGATGAAAAACGCTTTTGATTGCTTGGATGATCGGCTCACGCAATAATTCCATGCCAGCCGTGTGCAACTGAAAAACAATCGCATCGGCATAGCGATCCATAATCAAACCTGGAATCCCATCTGCTTCTGCATGGACGACGCGGTAGCCATTGGTTTGCTGTGGAAGACGCGGCTGCTTCCACGCTTGGAGAGCAGCAAACTGTTTTGCAAAAAAATCCGCATCAATCTTCGCATGCACGTCCCGCGACAAAACACGTAAACGGATCGAATTACGTGGGTTCCAGGTTCCGATGGCAAGATCCTTACCTTCGGAGGTACGGACACCTACGAGCTCCCCAATCCCCGCTTCTGGCGACTCAGCGAAGGCATCTGAAAAAATCCAGGGATGGCCAGCCAGGACAGGAATCTCTTTACGTGGTTTGAGAGTAGCGAATTTCATGTTTAGCGTCTCAGATACTTACCAACTGCGGCCCAAGATGACAATGCCACCAAGCCACCCAAGCCAAGACCCTGAATCAGAGCCAATTGCTGGGCATGCTGAACAAAATACGCAACCAAACCGGCATGACCATCGAAAAATGGATTAATATGGGGCTCAAGCCAGGTCACAACAATGCCCACAACGCCAGATGCCAGAACAAGCGAGATCCCGGCCAAGAACAAGCCTTCTAAGACAAAAGGCCAACGGACAAACGCATTCGAGGCTCCGACTAAACGCATCACCCCAATTTCTTCGCGCTGGGTATAAATCGCAACCCGAATCGTATTAAACACAATCAATACCGAAAACACGGCAAAGACAGCAATCAAGCCGATCCCAAATGAACGCACCGATTGACCAATCAAGCGCACGCGCTGAATGGCGTCTTCATGACTTTCAAAATTCTTTGATTCGATGGCAAAATTGAACTGCGGATTTTGAAGCGCCTCAAGTAAGAAGGTGTAATCCGAGGTGCGTTTGGCTTTGACAATTAAGGTTGCTCCTAATGGATTCCCATCGATTTCATTCAATGCGGACAAGGTTGCGTCGTCACCGGCATGGCGTTTTTTGAAGGCTTCAAGTGCCTGATCGGCCGGGACCAATTCAGCTGAACGCACCTGAGGTAAACCCATCACAAAAAACTTCGCTTGATCAAGCACGCCTTGGGCGGTGTCGGATTTGAAATAGACCGAAACGTCTACCTTGTCTTCTAATAAGCCGACGGCATTGGTTAAAAGTGCATTAACACCAACTAAGACATTCACCGACAGGATTGCCAAAAGGAGAACAAAAATGGTTGTGAGTGACAACCAAATATTCCGCACAAAGTGCTTCCAAGCTGAGACGACGATGCGCCAAGAATTAATATGAAGGGTCATGCATGTTAGGTTGGGAGCAAATACTTTCCTTCGGCGTGATCTGAAACGACTTTTCCTTGCCCGAGGGTGATCACGCGCTTTCGCAGAGCATTCACCACTTCGCGATTATGCGTCACCAACACAATGGTTGTGCCGAAACTATTAATTTTTTGTAATAACTCAATAATTTCGCGCGTATTGATGGTGTCTAAATTTCCGGTTGGCTCATCAGCGAGCAAGATCTTTGGGCGATGCACCAAAGCGCGTGCAATCACCACGCGCTGTTGTTCTCCGCCTGAAATTTGGCGCGGAAAGCGATAGGCTTTTTCTTCGAGACCGACGATTTTTAACACTTGAGGCACCACTTCGCGAATACGCTTACCCGTGACTCCGGCGACTTCTAATGCAAAAGCGACATTCTCGTAGACCGTTTTTTGTGGCAAGAGTTTAAAATCTTGAAAAACAACGCCGATCTGACGACGCAAAAAAGGCACATCGCGATTTTTGATGCGGGTGATATCCCAGCCACCAATCGTTACTTTGCCGCGCGTTGGCCGCTCTTCTGCAATCAACATTTTTGCGAGCGTGGTTTTACCGGCGCCACTTTGACCGACAATCGAAACAAATTCGCCCGGTTGAATATGCAAAGAGATGTCACGTAAACCGTGAACATCGGGCGGATAGACCTTAGAAACATGTTCGAGAGAAATCATGGCAGCTGCTTTGGAGGAATCACTTTATCGACGGTAACTGATACAAGCCCTTGGGATAAACGAGCGATCTTTTGAAAGGCAATAGCGTCCAGATCAATCGCACGGTTTGGATACTTTTTTCGATTTGGGCCATAGTCATTGACCGTCACGATAACGCTCTTTCCTGTCTTTTGATTGGTGACGCGGAGCTTGGTGCCTTTTGGAAAATCTGGCGAAGCCGCACACAAACATCCCTTATGACGATACCACGAGGCGCTCCCTTTTTCGAGAGGCACAGCAGCCGCAAAAACAGGCGCACTCCACATGGCATAAGTGAAGATGAGAGCTGCAGATACGACTTTGTGCCAGAAATGCATAGCGCTTATGTCGCGGGGTAAAATGCATTCAGAATAGAGAGTAAATCCCCTTTTGTCTTATCCCCAGCAGCGACCTTTGCCCGAACTTCGTCCGGCGTGAGCCAATAGACTTCACTAAAATCAGCTGGATTGTAATGCGGGACTTCTTCCGCCTGAATTTCCCAAACCTTCATGAAGGCGCTCAAACCATCGATTGCGAAAGGCGACAATGATCCAAGAAGCACATGTGGCAAAGAGGAGACATCTAAACCCGTTTCTTCTTGAGTCTCGCGTACAAAACATTCTTCATAGCTCTCTCCATATTCCACATGTCCACCGACGCTTACATCTAGACAACTTGGAAACATCTTTTTGGTTGCGGTACGACGTGGAATCCAAAGACGGCCATCAGCGCGTTTAATAAAGGCATTTACCACCCGAAAATTCTTCCAGTTTTTTCCGGGTTCATGCGAACGCCATTGCCAACCCTCCCCCATTGGCTCATCGTTTTCATCCACCAGCCAGAGTTTTTCTTCTTGTTGGGACATAGGCCAACACAATAACAAAAACGTGCCATTTTGGCACGTTTTTACCTGGAGCCAATTCCGGGAGTCGAACCCGGGACCTCTGCTTTACGAAAGCATTGCTCTACCAACTGAGCTAAATTGGCTTAATTCAAATGTGGGTGGAGATTATCAATTCCTCCCCTTTTCGGCAAGGCCTCGGTTTTTCGCTCTATAAACAAAAACCCGACGCTTAGCGTCGGATCTTTGTGTACACGAACTTGATGTATCTCGAACTCAACCTATGGATGAGTCGAGCTCAGCTCGATGGAGCGGGTAGGGAGAATCGAACTCCCCTCTTAGCCTTGGGAAGGCCACATAATAGCCACTATACGATACCCGCATGAGCCCTTGGAAAGGCTCCAAGAGGCTAGCAAGCCGAGACGCGCTCGGCAAGATCTTAGTACTTCAGATAAATCTTGATGCTGTCGGCCTTCATGCGATCTTGAACATCCACTTGAAACTTGGTGATTTGCTCTTCGGTCGAAGTGCCATAGGTCATCGCGACGCGATTTTCAAGCAAGGCTGGGCGAACCACATTTTGACGGAAGTCATCTTCATTCCATCCAAAGCTCTTTGACAGAAACTCGCCAACATTTGGCATTGTTGAGCTCGCTGCCAAAATCATCTTTTCATACTCCGCCTGTACATCAGCTGAGCTTAATTCAACCTTCTTTTCACGAGCCAAGCCTTCCACAATGTGATCACGAATCAAGCGCTCGACCGTGGCTTTCTTTTCTAAATCCGGGGTAAGTTCTTGAGCAAAACCCTGTGCTTTAGCGGCATCGCTATTCAAATAGGTTTTTAAGGTATCGCGCGTACGCAAAACATCACCATATGAAATCTTGTCGCCATTCACTTTAGCAGCAGGCAACCAAGAACCGAAGATTCGAACTAATTTTGCATCACTGCGATCTAAATACACGGCTTTTGCCAAGCCAGCTCCAGCAATGGTCAATAGAATGATGGCGCCAATGCCACCGAACAGGGCCAGATTTTTTGAGGAAGGTTTATTCATAGAAGATGATTATTTTGCATGAAAGAAGTAATTAAACCAAGCATGGGGAATCGAAACTGGGGGCGGTTCTGGTGGCAGAGCAACGGTCTCAGGCTGTTCTATGCCAGTGCCTGGCTCATATCCAGTAAGGACAATGACTTGTTCGCCCGGCTTTTTCCAACCCAGGCGCGTGCGTGCCTCCAACTCTACCTGCTCTGGCGAAGAAATACTATTCGCCAGTTCTGCCAATTTTAACTTACGAGCTTCAAGTGACTCCGCTTGTGATTGCAGGGTTTGGATTTCATGGTCCACGGTCCAACCGCGATAGGTTTCGCGGGCAGTTGAAACACCAACTAAAACAAAAAGCGCAAGATTGGCGACTAAAAAAGCAGGCCATCGCAAAAGTGATCTAATGCGAGATGATTCAGGCTTGGTCGTCGGTCGCATAGGCCAATACTATCACGCTGATTCTTTGGCGTCGTCTACAAAGGCGTCGCTTGCCGCTTGGCGCTCACGTGCTTTCAAAATCGTCTCAATACGCTCGAGCTCTTCGAGAGAGAATCCCTGGAGCATCGCCTGGATCGTTTTGAGTTTTTCGTATTTTTCAGGATCTACAATGGCTTTTTTAGGCGTTGTTTGATGACGTAAATCATTCAAAAACTCCGCGAGACGCTGAGGTTCAGACACATGTACCGCTTCGATATTGCTGGATGAACCCGCGGTTTGAACCTGTACCGAACCCATGCGAAAAATCGTTTGCCAGAAACCTTTCTTACTCCAAGAAACATCTTGAATATTTGAAAGCTGGGCTTCGGTTACATTGCGTGTAAATAATCCCTTCTGATCAACATCCACCAGGCGATGCGTTGTTAAAATCAAGACATCCGCATCCCATAACATGACCGAGCGATAGGCGACTCCGATCCCGATCAAGACAGCTGCGGCAAACATCACGACACCAACCACACCCAATCCGAATAAGGGAAAAAGCAAAAAGAAAGGCAAAACGATTAAAAGCAGGGCCAGGATGAGACCGGGCGCCAAGGTCAATACATGTCTTCGCGTCAAACGAACGACATTCTCCCCTTCTTTTAATTGCAAAACGTCTTCAAGTTGAAACATGTTTTGAGTATAACAGACGCGCACGCAAGGCTTCACGTGCCACTTCGCGCTCGTCCCAAGCCTGCTTTGAACCAGCCGGACCCATAATAGCCTGCTCGCAACCTTTGCCAGTCAGCAAAATAAGATCTCCTGTTTGTGCAAGCTGTATGGCTTGCTGTATGGCTTGCTTTCGGTCTTCGATGAGATGCAAGCGATCTGCTGCCACCCCCTCTTTTCGCGCACCTTCGGCGACTTGCTCCATAATCATCCGTGGATCGTCATCGTACGGATCTTCATTGGTGATAAACAACTCATCCGCTTGTTTAGCCGCAATTGAACCCAAAATCGG
>CAYRRZ010000031.1:9360-10793 GCA_964426815.1 uncultured Gammaproteobacteria bacterium
ACTTCTGTAACGGCGACGGCTGCCATGGCATTTTCGACATTGATTTGCCCTGGAAGATGAATGGTTCCGCGCTGACCTTTGACGGTAAATGACGTTGACCAACCCTCATCCTTCAAATCAATTGCTTGTAAGCCTCCTTGATTCCCAATGCCATACCAAATGGTTTCAAGACCGGAAACAGCAAAATCTTTAGCGTGTTGATCTAACTGATTCAAAACCGCTGTTTTCTTCCAAACTTTTCCGAACAGGGTTTTTTGTTTTGAACGAGCCAGATGGCGGAAGAGTTCAATTTTTGCCTGTTTATAGTTTTCAAAACTCCCATGCGCCTCAATATGTTCTGGCGTTAAATTAGTAAAAACGCAGATATCATAATTAATCTGCGCATGGCGAAATTGCACAATTCCCTGCGAAGAGGTTTCGACTACGATATATTTACAGCCTGCTTTGACCATTTGGCGCAATAATTTCTGTAGTTGAAAACGCCCCAGCATGGTCATCTTGCGATCATTTAACCATTCCAGTTTTCCGATTTTGAACAAAGCCGTGGTGCTGCAACCTGTTTGATCGCCGGTGGCTTCTAATGCCTTCGCAATCAAATACGAGGTCGTCGTCTTGCCATTGGTTCCAGTCACGCCGATAACGATCGCTTGTTCTGAAGGGTGACCGTAGACAAAAGCCGCCATCCAGGACAATAGCCGATGATAGATGCTCAGAAGTGGAGCCGGGATGAGTGATTTGAGGCGATGCAGCATAGACTTCTACAAACCGTAAGTCACGAGTGAAATGATGGCAAATACAATTGCCAAGGAAAATGTCCCGATCGAAAACGGCACAAATAAATCAATCCCAAATAGTTTGGCACACAGGAGACCGCAGACACCGACGCATTGAAGAAACATCTTGGTCTTACCCGCCCAATTTGCACTCGTCATTTCACCCTTGGATCTCCGGTAGAGACCCATGAGACTAATCAATAATTCAAGGGTGATGATGATCAGCGAAAAAATCGGATTGATCTCACGAGCCACAAAAAGAATAACAGCCGAGGTAATGAGGAGCTTGTCCGCGACCGGATCAGCCACCGTTCCCCACATCGTAATCTGCTTTCTGGTACGAGCTAAAGAGCCGTCGACAAAGTCGGTGGCGGCAGCGAGTAAGAACAGTGCAATCGCCCAGGTCCAATTCTCAGCCCAAATCGCCAAGAGAACAGCGGGAGTCATGAAGACTCTGGCGACCGTGAAATGATTCGGTTTGACCCATTGTGGCACCAAGCGCAGGATGGTTTTGGCCATCAGCGGGTCATACGGAGTTAACTTCACATTGTCATTAGTCATTAACATATAGCGGCATGCTACCATGATCGGCGATATGGGAGACAAAATCAAGGACATCCTGGTGGGTATTGTCATGGCGGGCTTAGCGGGCTTGGGAAC
>CAYRRZ010000032.1:0-9428 GCA_964426815.1 uncultured Gammaproteobacteria bacterium
CGGTTGGAACAAGACCGCACTTGAAGAAGCATTGAAGATGAAGGCTGCAGCCTAAGCACAAAAAAAGAAAATAAAAAACACTCCGGAACATCCGGAGTGTTTTTTATGTGCAAGGATTGACATTTTGGCTTATTTGTAGTACATCAGCCCTGCACATTCCGGTCAGTAGCACGGAGGAAAAATGCAACAGTTTGTCGTGAAGATTGGTCGTTGGTTGAGCATGTATATGCTCCCATTCCTGGTCAGGTTCAGTATCCTGCTTGTCGTGTCAGCGGTAGCGCTTAGGGCGCTGTCTGCTTCATACGAAAAGCGAACGATGGCTGAGTGGGCTTCCAAGGTTCCTGATGCGCAGAGGTCTGCGAAAGACATTCGTAGCATCATGGATAACATGATTCGCTACAGGTCCAGCGGAGCACCTTCATTCATGGCCCAATCTCTCTGGGATGATGCCATGTGCGCAGAAGCCGTGGTAAAAGCGGGGAACTTTATTCTCGGTAAAAACTTGCTCAAGTCGGTACCGGCTTGGCACTTTTATGCGGAGAATAAGGAGCATCTGGTCACGGTCTATGACCGATCCAAAGACTTCAATATCCGCGATGGACACATCGTGGAGATAAAAGATCGTTCATTCCAGCTGAGTAAGCTCGTCGAGCTCATCGGAGAGGTGCCGAATCGATCATCAAAAAAGATGTACGTGATTGGGTATCGCTATCACGAGACCCAATCAGATCCTTTGATCTTGGCTTCTCTCCAGAAGTCAGAAACAGGGCTCAATTCGCATCTCATGCTCTTGTTGGGTCGCGGAGAGGGGACGTGGTGGGGGTATCACTTGTTCCGCGCTTCAGAAGATCCGCATGCTTCTCCCTTCCGAATCGAAGATATTGGCGAAGACATGCCAAAGCGCTTCGATCTCGTGTACATTTGGGAGGTGAGGGACACCTCAATGCCGCGTGAAGGTAGCCAAAAAATGGCATTTAGTCGCACGCGTCCATTCGAGAGCATCAGTCCCTGGCTCGGAAAAGTCATTCCTTCAAATGGCTATATCGAGCAAGTGGTCGACGGTGCCGTGATGCGGTTCGTTGCGGACCCTGAACAGTTTCCCGTTATTCTTGATATGTCACCGGGCGTAATTAACGCTCAAGACATGTCCGACTCGCGCAGCTGGCGAGGTAAAATACTTGGGTTCTGGAATGGAGTTCCCGTGCAACAAAAAAGGGGAGCATCGCAGCGTGGAACATATGGTTTGGAATACGAATGTGTTGAGTTCGTAAACCGCTACTACGCTACCAAGCTGCATCACAAAAACATGACCAGGTCGGGCAATGCAGACAGCTACTTCTATCTTCCAAAAGAGAAAGGACTGCAAAGCTTTCCAAATGGAGGTACAGAAAAGCCATGCATAGACGATATTCTGGTTTTCGACAGAGACGGATTGGGGGGTGATCCCGGGCATGCCGGTGTGATAACGTCAGTTGAGCCGCATCAGGTATGCATCGCTGAACAAAGCGCACCTACCTGGTATACATGTCTGCCCGTGAAAAACGCAGACAGCTCCTGGTATGTAGGCCCTGTTCCGGGAAGTGCTCATCTCCCTGTGGTGGGCTGGTCACGTAAACAAGATGAGAAAGAGAGGTCCAAGTGATCCTTATGAATACCGGTGTCGCTAGTTTGTACGGATACGCCGATCGAGGGATGGGCACGGACGATTCGCTCGAAGGTTGTTGGGGCGTGCTCGCGCTGCTAACCTTCCTCGTCTCCCTGCTCGTGTGCATTTCGGTGCTGCTGAGCAAGAAGGCGCAGAAAAAGGATAAACCGGTGGAGTGAGCGGTAGGCTCGCTTTCATCAAATGACAGACTCGTACCCCGACGCTCATCGGGGTATTTTTGTTTATATAAAAATCCACACGGTGATGAGTGTGGATTTTTAGTGCATGACTACCTCTACGCTTTTCCCAACGTTTCCATTCCCGGCTTCCACTCCATTGGACAGAGTTCGCCAGATTGCAAAGCTTCGAGCACACGCAAGGTTTCACCAACTGAGCGACCAACGGAGCCAGCGCTTACGAGCACATACTTGATCACCCCTTCTGGATCAATCAAGAACAAACCGCGTTGTGCTTCACCATTGGCTTCATTCAAGACCTGATATTCACGAGCAATTTTCAAGCTCGTATCAGCCAAAACAGGATATTCTACATTTGGAAGATCGCGTTCAAACCAAGCCTTGTGGCACCAGGTTGAATCGGTCGATGCAGCCAAGATTTCACAACCGCGCTTGCGGAATTCTTCAACGGCATTTGAGAATCCTTTTAATTCTGTTGGGCAGATAAAGGTAAAGTCGCGTGGATAGAAAAAGAATGCGACCCACTTGCCTTTATAATCTGACAAACTAATTTTCACATCGTTCTTGCCCTTTTGATAGGCAGGAACATTCACAAAATCAGGAGCCTTGTTGTCGATGAGAATCATATATTCTGTAGAGTTTCGTTTTTATAGAATCACGTCGTCCCGAGTGAAGCAGAAGCGGAATCGAGGGATCTTCTGCCGGTGGAAGGTCTCTCCACTTCGCTGCTGCTTCGGTCGAGATGACGACTAGGTTTATTTCATTGCCTTTGCCAACAATTCATCCGCCTTGTTCCAGTCGAGATTCTTCCAGAAGTCGGCGATATAGGCTTTGCGATCCGATCCGTAGTCGATGAAGTAGGCATGTTCGTAGACATCGAGCACCAAGATCGGCATACAGCCCCACACACCACCCTGATTATGCGCATCACCGGTATACACGCGGAGCGCAGCATCATGTGTATCCCAGCACAAGACGACCCAGCCACGAGAGGCCATGCCGCAGGCGCTAAAATACGCCATGAAATTTTCGAGCGAACCGTATTCTTTCTTCAAGGCTTCTGCGAGAGCGCCTGTTGCTTCGCCTTTGCCGCCGAGAATATCGAAATACCATTCATGTAAGTACACGCCATTGGTGGCAAAGGTTTCGCCATCTTTCAAAGCGCGTAATTCAGAATAGCTTTGATTCGCCGATGAAACATCTCCGCCCTGTGAAAGAGCTTTGAGTTTATCCTGCACTTCATTCTTTTTGGTGACATAGCCGGCATACAGCTTGTCATGATGGATCGCGAGCGTTTTATCCGAGATACCTTGCAAAGGCCCGGTAAAGCTCAACGGTTTTGATTCAGTTGCCATAAATACTTGATTAGGGTTTAAGGGGAAATGCTTTGAGAATATCGCTATCCTTTGGCATCCCATGCATATAGAACAGGATGGTGCCCTGGCTGTCTATACCAACCACGGTTCGCTTGATAACGCTGAAACCGAGAAAGGAACGAATGGCGCCATAGGCTTTGCTGATGACTCGATTCGTATCAATCAGAAGCGGAAAGGGGAGACCGTGTTTTGTTCGAAAATGACTGTGGCTATTTGCATCTGCTTGATTAACACCATAGACGTGGATGCCAGCTTGTTGAAACTTTGCCCAGTCATCTCGAATGGAGCACAGCTGAACCGTACAACCAGGAGTCATATCACCAGGGTAAAAGATCAATACCAGGCCCGTAGGACCAGTTGCCTGCGCCAGGGTAACAATCTGCCCTTGGTCATCTGTTAGGCTAAAATCAGGGGCTTTTGAGCCTACCTGAAGTTTTGAAGTGGCGTTTGGAGGCATAGGGTGTGTTCAGGATACGCGCTTACACCAGCTTGGACAAGCGCCAGGCTCTCGGATACTCTATGTCCGTATGGAAACAAATCCTCAAAACTCAGCAGAAATTGCGCAAACAATTGACAGTGCTCGACAAGGTCGTTCTTGGTGGCAAGCCTGTTGTCTGGGTTGCGGCATCTTTTTGGTCATGGGAATCGTTGGATTAATCTTTTTGTTTCGGTTTATGGCCGGCGCGCCGGTTGAAATCCGCAAGGATGTGCCGCCAAATTTTCCATCAGATATTTCGGTTTTTGCACCAGAAAAAGCGGCATCAATTACTCATGCTCCGGGTCGACAAAAGAGTCGCATGTTGCATTTTGTGACCACGCCGCTCCGTTGGATCGGCGATATTGCCGAAACAACATCAAATGGAGGCGGCGAAACCAGCAAGATTCTTGATTCTTATGGTTCAGAAATTGCTGCTATGGATTCAGTTACCTTGTATTGGCATGGTCTTGAAGCAAAACCGCAGGATGTGGTTTTGTACTATGGAAACGGCCTCCGAAATCAGGGTTTTGAAGTGAGGGCTGTTCCAGCCGAAGGTCAGGGGATTGAGTTTTTGGCCAGCCGTCCAAATGCGACGGTTCACGGCACAATCCATCCAAAAGCCGATCAAACCGCAATCGATGACATGGTATTGACGATTACCTATGAAGCACGGCAAGCTGAGTCTGAATAAAATTTGTATGACACATTCCGGATTACTTCAACGCATGACTCTTGGTTTTGCTGCGCTCGCTTGCTTGTCTACGCTCGGTTTGGGCTGTGCAAAACCAGCGACCGTCACCCAACAGGCTCCTGATACCGTAACTGGTCCAAAAACGGCACGGTTTGAAGGCGTGTCACCAGCTGAAGCGACAAAAAAACTTCTGTTAACGCCAAGTTCAGTTATTGTTCTCCGTCAAAATTTTGCTGATGCAGGTCAGACTTTGGCATCGAGCATGAATCTTGGTTCGACGGTCGAGCGCAGTCTCGTTGTTCGTCGGTTTGCGCCAGGGAATACGGCAGATATTGAATGGAAAGCGCAGACAACTGTTCAAAAAGGGGACAAGACCGAAAATCGTCAACTCGTTGGAAGTATTGCAGGCATCGGGTTAAAAGAGGGGCGTGAATTATTGCCGCCAGCTTTGTGGAATGAAGGTGATCGTAATGCAGGTGGTTTATCTGCCATTTGGTTACCCTCTGAAGTCTTTGAGAACTTGAGTAAAGCTCAGGCGAGTACCTTTATTTCCGGTGTTGCGAATGCGCAAGCAATTGATTTGATGGGCTTGCCAAAAACCGTGGTTGATACGCTCAAAACCGTTCGCAATACCCTCAAGACAGAAACAGCAAAAAAGGATATTGACTATGCCACATCCGCCGTTGATCTTGGCAGAATGGATGTGAATGCAAATGGCTCGCGAGTGACGGTTGAGGTGCTGAATGTATCGAGCTGGTATGGAAAATTTGCGGTCTTGAATAATGCGCAAAATCCAATCGTATTGAAATTTACTCCGTCAAAAGAATTGGAGTCTAAAGGAGCTGCTGGTTTCTACGGATTCGAAGTCACCGATTTTAAAGACATTCAAGAATAATTCGCACAAACGAAAACACCCCGCTACAGCTGGGGTGTCAAGAAAGAGAAGCGTGAGGCTTCAAAAAGAAGGTGCTGGCTATTCGCCGGCGGTGGACATGGCCTCATGGCCGCGTGGGGAGTTGACTCCCATAGACGCGATGAAGCCGTCGTTCGGCGTGGCGGGCTGCGTGTCGGGCGTCTGCTCCTGCTGGGGCGTAGCCGCCCTGGCTTCGTCCTCGTTGGCGAGCCTGGCGAAGGGATTATCGAACGAGTCGCTGCCATCATCCTCGTCGTCCAGACGAGGAACGGGGGCGGCGCCCAGCCTCCGGCTGCTGCGCGGGATTGCGACTTCGTCAGTCTCGAGGGCATGACGATCGATGGTCGCCTGATGGGCACCACCGCTCTTCGCTTCGAACTCGAATTGATCCGGACGACCCTTGCCGCGATTACGTTCAGCCATGGAACTCCTGCTTCTGTAGAAACGAAAACTTGCCCTTTACTCTGGCAAGCGTGGGTGAGCATAGGCGAGCATGTCTTTTTTGTCAACCCCTAGGATTACAGCTTCGGACTTGCTCCTGTCGCTGATCGTGGTTTCCAGGTGACTAAACTCGCCTTTGCCTGAATCGGATACAGTCTCCGGTAGTATAAAAAATTACGCAAAGGACGAAGCTGAATATACAAATCTCGCCAATGTTTCCCTTCACTTCCTTTGTTTTGCAAAGAAAAAAGCTTTTCATGCAAATCCTCGATCGTACGCGTAGCGGCTTCGAGTGGCTCACCTAAGATATTCTGTGAAATGGCAGCTTGAGCCATATCAAGCTCATGCAAAGCTTGTTCTTTATAGCTTTCATATTCTTGCTGCGCTTCTGGATCATGATGAAAAGGCCCAGCGAGATGCATGCGCCAATCCCAGTATTCCGCAGCAATCATGCGCGCCTTTGAAATAAGACCGAGCGCCTGTTCGCTGGTTTTTACTTGCTGTGGTTCTTGTCCATTGCTCAAACGATCAAATGCAAACACCGAGCCAGCTCGCATTAAGCCACGAACATGATTCAAATGCTGCTGATCAGGCTGTGCCTTTTTTCTTTCATCAAAAACGGCTGAAAATAAAAGTGGTTCAAATTTCCATGGATCGCATCGAAAATTGTCACATTCCTGAGCAGCCTGCTTAAGGAGTTTTGCTTTTTCAAGCACAGCTTGTCTTTCTTGAAGTAAGCGCTCTCGAGACTGGTCTTGTTCAGGATGTTCTTTTAATGAAATATCAATTTCTCGCAAACGCGGGAGATGATCGATCTGAATTTTTTGAAGCAAATACCGCTGGACATCTTCCATGCCATATAAGTGCTCCGGTTGATTTCGTGTTTCTTGGGCAGGAAATGAAGGAGCTTGGCGAAACGGACTCACGGGCATATTAGACAAACCGTTCTTGCCACTTGGGGTCGACTTTGACCGTTAGATCCAAAAAGACTTTGACACCGGTTACTTGCTCTAATTCATTTCGAGCAGCTGCACCGATTTTTTTGAGCATTTGCGCCTTGGCGCCAATAATCATGCGCTTATACCGTTCATCCGTTGTCCAGACTGAAGCGGCGATATAGCGTGACCCATCTGGTCGAGTTTCAAGCTCATCCAAACCAACTTTAATGCTATAAGGCAATTCCTCATTCAAGTTCAAAAAAATCTTTTCACGCACCAATTCTTCAAGCCATTGATTATGGCCGATATCCGTTAATTGCAAATCAGGATAATGCGCATCACCGTCTTGCGATAGCGTAAATAAAACATCAATCAATCGATTTAAATTTTTGCGATTGACGGCAGATAATTCAAAATTTTGCGATTGACCAACATCGACCGCGCGATACGTATCCGTAAATGGACGTTCAGATTCGGCTAAATCCATTTTATTAATAAGAGCAATCACGGGTACTTTAACCTGACGCAATAAATTCTGAATATATAATTCTTCAGCGCCAATATCACGCGATGGATCCATCACATAAATAACCGCATCAACCCCATCAAGCGTTTCATGAACAAATTCATTCAGTGTTTTTGAAACCTTGTCTTTGCGACCTAAAAACACGCCAGGCGTATCAACGAAGACTAATTGTCCGCGAGCATCATGCAAAATACCCCGAATTGGATGACGGGTGGTTTGGGGTTTTGGCGTCACAATCGACACCTTGGTGCCGATCACGGCATTCAACAAGGTGGACTTACCGACATTTGAGCGCCCAGCGAGCATGACAAAACCTGATTTCATGGGTAAAATGTAGCATGATGAAGGATATTTTACAAACCGAAAAAACCGCTGAACAAAAGACTGTTTTGCGTGGTTTTGAGCTCAAACCAGATTTCGCCGATACCTATAAGCCAAAGCTGATCGGAAAAGGTGGCGAGCATCTGGTTTTTTCTTTAGAGGGCAAACCTGACTTGGTGGCAAAAGTGAATACGCGAAGCATTGAGCGCTTCTACCCAACAACGATTCACAATGCAGATCCTTTGCATGGATACCATAATCGCTGGAAAGCCTATTTAGATGATCATCGCGAAAGACGTATGGCGCTACGCGAAGCCTTTGGAGCTGAGCATGTGCTCACGCAAAAAGTCTTTCTGGCAAAAGTTCCGTTTGTGATGGAAATGAAATTCGCGCTTAACCAACTCGCCGAGCAAAATGGGGGGATCGCACCCAAGCAAGTATGGGCCATTGTGAATCTACAGAAAAAATCCGAGCTCATTGGTCAAAGCGGAGTTGAAAGCGTGGCAGCAGGATATGCAGAAAGGCAGGACGATGTTGATGATAAATTCTATACCGAAGTTACGGAGAAATTATTGAATGGGGAAGGAGTGCCCGAACATCTGTTCCGTCTCATCCAAGGTACGCGTATGACGGGTCTATTAGATGCGATGAAGTCTGACGCGGATATCCAAAAAACCGTAAAAGAATTTGCTGAAGGCGCGATTCGGTTTACCCAGCACCCGCCGCATGCCTGTATCGATTTGGCCGGAGAGGGGAATGTGGTCATCGGTAAAAAACGAGGCAAAGTAGATTTTGAAATTGTCGATCCATTTGCGGGAAAGCTCACTCTCGAACAGGTGCAAAACGCCTGGCGTCGTTTCGCGGCTCATCAGCCATTTCAGGGCTGGGATCGGAATGTTCTCCTAAACGGAATTAACTATCTCCGCGCGATTAATGGTCTTGCGGCACTTTCTGGTTCTGCAGCACGCTTGCCATTGCTTCCAGAGGGAGTGCAGCTAAACCGTCTTGAAGGTCGGCGCTTGCTCCAGGAACTTTCACGAGACTAGCCACAACTTCAACATGTGGCGAATGTGGAAATAAATCAAAAGCCTGCAAAGTTTCGACGCGATACGCGCCTTTCAATAATTTCAATTCTTCAACCAAGCGCTTGTAATTACACGAGATATACACCAAGCGTTCTGGGAGTTTAGTTAAAAGCGTCTTAATCACTTTTGGATGTAAGCCAGCGCGCGGTGGATCTAAAATAATCAAATCCGCTTCACGATCCGCCCAAGACAAATCTTCAGATGGCCCGGCGGTAAAGCTCGTCCGCTCGGCAACGCCATTTTGTTCGGCATTGAATCCAGCGAGTTTGATCGCTTCTGCATCTAGTTCATGTCCATGAACCTGAAGTTCTGGAAAACGCTTGGCAAGAGCAATGCCAAAAAAACCGAGACCGCAATACAAATCAAGAATATGCTTCGATACGCCCTCTGTCGTTCCAGTGAAAACGGGAACCGGGCTTCCAGGGGCTGGATCCTGATCCCCGCTTTCGCGAGGAAGACAGTCTTTTAGAACAGAGCCTACAACATCTAAAACTGCCGTCTGTAAAACTGCGGCCATGGTGGTATTCGTCTGAAAAAAAGAATTTGGATGAATGCGATAGCGGATATCATTCACCATTTCTTCAAGATACGCCTCGCCCTTCAGTGGGAAGAACGTTTGCGCATAGGACAAATCCGTAATTGAATTTTGTTCGCCAAGCAATAAAGTCGTGCAATAGGTTTCGAGTGCCTTCAAAAGTGATGCGCGCATTTCATCGGTAATCCGTGTCGCATCTTTCACGACCAAAATCAGCATGCGCTGCTTGGTATTTTTGCCATCGCGAAATACCACATAGCGAATATCACCATGATGAAACTT
>CAYRRZ010000033.1:0-8760 GCA_964426815.1 uncultured Gammaproteobacteria bacterium
TGGTATTTTTGCCATCGCGAAATACCACATAGCGAATATCACCATGATGAAACTTCGCATCCCATGGTTGTAAATCATGGCTGTGCATCCAGTCGCGAACCGCTTGGAGAATTTCTCCAACCCCTTCGCCTAAAAGCAAACAGGTTTGCAAATCAACATAGCGATTCCATGAATCATGTTCTTTTAGGCCGATTTCGCCATTCCAGCCAATCGCATAATCCATGCGATTGCGATGATGAAATTGAATCGGGGATGGTGTTACCTCGCCGACACGCTCCGTATGACCTGCGCCTTCAAACGCGCGATTAATTATGTCGCGCTTCAAGGTGAGTTGAGCTTCGTATTTCAAGTGTTGCCACAAGCAGCCGCCGCAGGTACCAGCATGTGGGCATGGAGGCTTGGTTCGATCTGGGCTTTCGACATTCACGCTTTCAATCTTAGCGATCTTGGTTCCATGATCGCGTTTTTGAAACACGGCCGTCACTTCATCGCCTTTGGCGGTGAATGGAATCGCAACTTTTCCCGAGCCCATCATATAGCCCGGACCATCATATTCGCGCTGTGGTTTTGGCGCTGCAGCCGCATCAAGCGTCATAAAGCCACGACCCTTGTCGTCATAGCCCTCAATCTTTCCATGAAGTCGGTGCCCAAAGCGCATAGTTTTGCGCTAGGTTAACGGATAATGGCGAGAATGTCGAGGGTTGACCATCGCCTCGGTTTTTGCTATCACCCATTTGGAGGAATACAGATGGAAACGTTCATTTACACAAGGCGGTTTCATACACCGGTATACCGAACGGTCATGCCGAGCGGTGCCGAAGTCTGGACCTGTCCTTTGGCAAGTCGCATGGTCAGCATCGAAACGGTCTTTCCCTTCGGCGCCATGGAGGATGGGGAACACAAGGGGATCGCGCATTTTCTCGAACACCTCATGTTGAAAGGTCCGGATGTAGATGGGATTCATCCCTTGCTACGTCCGCTGATTCGCAAGGGGTGTACGCAGGATGCAACCACGGGCTGGTTCAACACGCGTTTCACGCAATCTGGCCTAGCTGAGAATCTGACCGAAATGCTCCAAGCGATGTCCGGGATCTTGCATGTTCCGGCATTTACCATCGATCAAGTTGATCGAGAACGCGGAGTTATTTTGGCTGAGATTGAAGAGCGCAAGGCAAGCGAGCGCTTCCGCACATGGTTTTACCCCAAAGCCTACCCAGAAATTTTCGGTGCGTATGTGCCGATTGGTGGAACCCAGACTTCCGTTAAAGAGACGGACTTTGTGGATCTCCAGGCACATGCTCAAAAGCAGTTCTGCTTTGATCAAGCTCAGTTCATCGCCTCAGGCGGTGTGACGCATGAGGAGCACCTTAAGCAGATACGTTCCCTGTATCCTGAGGTGATGAATCCAGGATGCAAAAAACCTCGTCGAGAAACGCTGAAATATGCCTGTCCGAGTGGTGTTTTCGTTCTCGGAAACCAGAGCGCGACAACATCCATCAACTTCTACTATCAAGCGCCTACGGATAGCTTGGGAGAAGTGCATCTGGGGGTTGGGATCCAGGGATTGGTAGGCTCGCCCTGTGGTGTCCTAGTGGAACAGCTCCGCAATAAACGACGTCTCGTTTACTCGGTGGGGACATACGGACATGCGTGGCCATTGACGGACGTTTGCTTCGAGATCCCCGTCGCGTCAAAAGATTTCGATGCAGTGCAAGGGATTTTTCATGAAGTCATGAAGGGGATTCGTGAGAACGGTCTTCCGAACGACGTCCTTGACCAGGTCCTGGTGCGTCGTCGCATCTTTTTTGCCACACGCGATGAAGCGTTTACCAGGCAGGCTGCGATAAATTACATGCATAGGATGTGGCTTGAGGGTGATATCGAGGATCTCGACTACGAGTCCCTCGTTCTCTCGACCACGCCCAAGCAGGTTCATGAAGCCTGTATCAAATACCTCGACCCCGACAAAATGGGGATCGTGAAGTGCGTCCGCCCGGACGCCTAGTCTGACAAGCACGCCGCGCTCGCGTCGTGCTTTTTTCGTAGAAAAACGTCGACAAAAAGCAAAAAGCGGGCTAGGGTATGATCGATTTGTATGTCTCGCGAACTCCACCTCCTTGCCCACAATATTCGCTCAGCCGAGAATATTGGCTCAATCCTGCGCACGGCAGATTCTTTGGGCGTGGCCAAGGTTTGGATTGTGGGCTATTCGCCAACACCAGAACATCGAAAAGTCTCTAAAACGGCTCTCGGAGCGCAAGAATCCGTGCCTTGGGAGCAGGAGATCGATATTGTGGTTTTGATTAAACGTTTGCGTGATCAGGGTTTTCGCATCATTGGCCTTGAATTGGATGAACGATCACAGGATCTGTCCGCCTATCCAGGATCTGAGAAGATGGCTTTATTGCTCGGAAACGAAGTCGAAGGCATTCCGCCTTCTTTGCGTGATATGTGTGATGATTTGATTCAGATCCAACAAAAAGGAAAAAAAGAATCATTGAATGTCTCGGTGGCAACGGGCATTGCTGCGTACCACCTGCTACAATCAAAAGCCTAAGCTATGCCAAAAGTGTCTATCGTCATTCCAACCAAGAACGAAGAAAAAAACTTATTTTCTTTGTTGCACTCGATCAAGGCTCAGACTTTTACTGATGTAGAAGTAATTGTGGCGGATGCGCACTCAACCGATACGACCAGAGAGGTCGCGCTTTCTCTCGGAGCAAAAGTGGTTGACGGAGGAATGCCTGGACCAGGTCGGAATCGTGGCGCAGCCGTTGCCAAAGGGGAGATCATTATTTTTTTTGATGCGGATGTCTATCTCTCAACAAGTCGATTTATTGAAGACTGTGTTGCTGAAATGGAGCGGAAAAGATTAGACATTGCGAGCTGCAAGGTAAAGCCAATGTCTCGCAAGCCAATCGATAAGGTCGGACATGAAGTTTACAATGCCTATGCCGTAATGACCGAAAAGATTCGGCCGCATGCACCTGGATTTTGTATTTTTGTGCGACGCGCAACCCATGAAGGCATAGGCGGTTTTGATGAAGGTGTTGTTTTTGCAGAAGATCATGACTATGTGCAAAGAGCGGAAAAAAACGGCGCTCGTTTTGGATTATTACGTTCACATCCCATTGCAGTTTCGGTGCGTCGTTTGGAAAAGGACGGACGTTTAGCGATCGCATTTAAATACATTTATAGCGAGTTCCACATGCTCACAAAAGGAACGTTTAAGGAGATGCCTTTTGAATACGAAATGGGTGGTGAAGATCAGAAAGATCACGAAGAAAAGAAAAAATAAGTATGCAACTTCGTTTGCCGGTTGCACGAGTAGGAGAAATACCAATTGGATCAGCCAAGAGTTTTCGATACGGCGTCAAAAACGGCATTGCTTTTAATGATGACGGAACAATTCTGGCATATGAAAATTTTTGTACGCATAGTGGAGGTCAAGTCGATTTACACGCGGCCTCCTGCCAATTCGTGTGTCGTTGGCATGGGGCGTGTTTTGATGTAAAAAGTGGGGAGCGCCTTTCAGGCCAAGCTCCCGAGAATAGCCGCTTGAAATCAATTCCACTTATTGAAGAACAGGGGATGATCCTAGCGATACTCGAATTGAATGATGGATTTTAAAAAAAACAGCACATGTTTCATTTCTTCAAAAAATTATGGCATGGCGAAACGCCGGGGCTCACCGCTTCGGCGATTATTATTGGTACTGCGTCGCTCGCATCGCGCTTGGTTGGGGTTTTACGTGATCGGGCTTTAGCCTCGACTTTTGGAGCTGGCCATGAATTGGACGCGTATTATGCCGCTTTTCGCGTTCCTGACTTGCTCTATAATTTAATTATTTTAGGCGCGCTATCAGCCGGGTTTATTCCGGTGTTTAGCGAATATCTCAAAAAGAAAGGGGAGAAGGAAGCGTGGAAATTAGCCGGACAAGTCATTTCGATGATTGGGGTGAGTATGGGGTTTTTGTGTGTGGTTATGGCGATCACGGCTCCGCTTATTGTTCCTCCAACGGTTCCCGGCTTTAGCCCGGAACAGACCCAACTGACAGTCAATTTGTCGCGCATCATGTTTTTGTCGCCTTTTTTGTTGGGCTTGTCGGCAGTGATGGGTGGCATTCTGCAATCAATGCGACGCTTTGTTGCTTTTTCATTGGCGCCGGTTTTATACAATCTCGGAATTATCTTTGGCGTGCTCATACTTGCGCCGCGTTTTGGTTTAATCGGTGTCGCTTGGGGCGTGGTGATCGGTGCTGCGGCTCATTTGGCGGTTCAAGCATGGGTTGTAGTTGGCCTGGGTCTTCGATATGTTCCATCGCCTTCATTCAAGTCTGAGGGTGTGAGACGTATTTTATTACTAATGGCTCCACGCACGGTGGGTTTGGCGGTGGCTCAAATGAACTTGGTTATTTTGCAGGTCTTTGCCTCAACCCTTCCGATGGGATCGGTTGCGGTATTTAATCTCGCAAACAATTTGCAGGCCTTTCCGGTCAGCTTGATTGGTATTTCATATGCGGTTGCCGTTTTTCCTTTACTTTCGGCAAATGCGGTAAGCGGGGATACAAAAGAATTCATTTCCATTCTTCGTCAAACTGTGCGCAAGATTGCCTTTTTGATTTTTCCGGTCACCGCCTTGTTTTTCTTGCTCCGCCCGCAGGCCGTTCGTTTGGTTTTGGGAGCCGGCCAATTTGATTGGGATGACACGATTCGAACGGCGAATGTGCTCGGTATCTTCTTAATATCTTTGTTTGCGCAATGTGTGGTTGCTTTAGTCGCACGCGCCTTCTATGCCATTCAAGATACCAAGACGCCGCTTATCATTGGAATGATCTGCGAAGGGATTAATATTGCGATCGCCGCTTTGAGCTACCGAACCTATGGCATCCTGGGTTTAGCAACCGCCTTTACCGTGGCAAATTCAGTTAATGCCTTGCTGCTTTGGCTTGCACTCCGAAAACGCTATGGTTCATTGGGCGAACGGAGCTTGGTTCGACCATTTACCGTGTCTTTTATAAGCTCGGCGGCCTTAATTGCGATTGGATATCCGATTCGGCAATTTCTTGGGACGGCTTTGCCACTCGAAACCTTTTTTCGGGTCTTATTGCAAGCCGGTCTAACTGCTTTTGCTGGACTTTTGGCCTTTATCGCAGTTGCCTGGTTATTAAAGTCAGAAGAAATTGGTGAGTTTGCCCAACTCCTCAACCGCAAGCTGTTTCGCAATAAACCACAGGTCCAGGGTGCCGAAGAAGGGCATGGAATGTGATATCCTTGAGGTAATATGGTATTGCAACAAGGAAAACACTCGTCTTGTATAACCTATTTTTTATTAGGAAGTTTAGTCATTGCCGGAATCGGATACTGGTTGGCCTATCCTCGAACCTAAACCTATGTCATATCGTCCACTCGCTTTGTGTTTGCTTGTTGTCTCAGCTTCGCTCTTATTTGGGCTTGGTTGCCGTCCGCGTCCTCGCATCGTTCAAGCTCCAACGAAACCAACAGAACAAACTCAAGCCACAGAAAGCGCTCCAGGTGTTTTGGCATATGCACACACCAATGGGGCTACCGCAGATTTGACGCGAGACAATGCCGTCATTGCTTTGCAGGATGGTCAGGCTTTAGCTGAAGGTGACCAAATCAAGGTGAATGCCGGAACGCTCGAGCTGGTCTATCCAGATGCGGGGGTAAGTCAGATTGAATCCGGTTCAGAAATTGTGCTCTTAGCTCAAAGCGATGAGCCACGCGAAGGTGAAGTTTCGGCAGACATTCAACTGATCGCCGGAAGCATCTGGACGCGTTTTGAACGCTTGCTCGGTAACACTGAGCGTTTCTCAGTTACCAGTAATGGCGTTGTTGCGACCGTGCGTGGAACCGCTTTTGGGGTTAGCGCCGATACCGATGGTGTCGATGTGCAAGTCGCGGATCATCAGGTTGAAGTAACCGAACAAAAAGCAGAAGAACAGGGGAGTTCGGCTAAGAGCTCAGTGGTGCTTCAAGCGGGTCAAGGCTTAAAAACAAAAGCCGGTGCTTTTACCTCGCCAGCTGCCGTGCGCCGTTTGATTCGTTCCTTGTCGAATGCAGAAAAAGCACGCGCTGGATTTGTTTTTGGTGCAAATCGAATCCAACTCGAGCGCCTGCGCCGTCCGGCAAAGATTGTTCCACTTCTCAAATTACCAAGCTTGCCTGAAGCCTATCGTCTTCGTGTGCAATTTTTACGCAAGCGCGAAACCCTGCGTCGCGACTTACTCCGTTTTGGTGCCCCAACAAATACGCCAGACCTTAACCCAGATGCAGATCCATCTGCCACGGGCCCTGGGACAACGATTGAAACCAAGTCGACATTGTTCCTAAATGGTCAGCCGCTCTAAGGCTTGATGCATTAGTCGGTTTCCGGTATTCTGCGCAAGCACCTTTTACGAACGGAGACCGGTCAGGATGACGCAAGAAACGGTTGTTCTACACCCGCGCAGCACGAGCTTTGAACAAAGCTGGGTTTTTCAATTGAGGCCTCATCAGTCGAGCCGAGTGGGGCAGTTGAAGTTTGATTTCTCAGGCAAACCTGTGCTGAAAATGAGTTTCGTCACTTTGGCTGAACTCAAGAGTAGTCATGGTGAAGTGGTTTTGTCGGCCTCGAATATCTTGGTTGCGCAGACCATGGATGTTTTTGAGCAAAGCTTGAAAGTAGCTCTTTCGAGTGAACGCTTGTCTCAGGCTGAGGCTGAACGTGCGCGAGAGTTGGTGAACACGATTCGTGCCAAGTCGAGTGACATCCTTCAACCCTTTGCCCGGTATCTGTGGCAAAGCCGTTGGAAGTCCGAAGGTGGCATGGAAAAATCCCTCACATGGGCGCATGGGCCATTTTTGCCGAAGCATCTTGCGCGATTCAAAAAACAAGAAGAGGTCTCGCGGGTCCTGATTCATGAGCTTTCGGGCGAAGAGTACTTTCTCCAAAAGTCGATGAATGACCTCTATGGTGCGTGGTTTTGGCCAAATGTGGTCGGGCTCTGCGCTGCCGTTCTTTCTCGTGCAGCCATGGAATCCGTCATCGGTCCCCGTAGCCTCGAGCCAGTTCTGAAGCCTCTTGAAGCCCTCCTGTTCGAGGACGGTAATCTCCCTCTGGGAATCACGCGTGAGCGTGAACTCCTCATCTTGACGGCCTAGTCCGTCGCCATTCCCCTGGAAATCCGCTAAAGCACGCGTGAGCCAGGGGATTTTTGTATCTCAAAGTGGTTGCCAAACACCGGGTTTTACGGCATAGTTGCCGCCACATGGACCAAAGCCACATCCGCAATTTTTGCATCATTGCCCATATTGACCACGGAAAGTCGACCCTGTCGGACCGTCTTTTGGAATTGACCGGCACTGTTGAGAAGCGAAAGCTCCAACAGCAGATGCTCGACACTATGGATTTGGAGCGCGAACGTGGCATCACGATCAAGCTTCAGCCAGCGCGCATGAGCTACAGAGCAACTGATGGCCAAGAGTATCAACTCAATTTAATTGATACCCCAGGACATGTGGACTTTACCTATGAAGTCTCGCGTTCTTTGGCTTCGGTTGAAGGCGCTATTTTATTGGTGGACTCAACTCAAGGTGTTCAAGCGCAAACCATTGCGAACTTGTATCTCGCGCTTGATCAAGATTTGGCCATCATTCCTGTTTTAAATAAAATCGATTTACCAAATTCTGAAGTCGAACGTCGCGCCGAAGAATTGATGCGCCTCATCGGCTGCAAGCGCGAAGAAATCATGAGCGCTTCTGGAAAAACCGGCGCTGGCGTGGCCGAGATTCTCGAACGCGTGGTCAAGGAAGTTCCGCATCCAAAAGGCATTGAAGAAAAACCATTCCGCGCCGTTATTTTTGATTCCAAGTTTGATGAATATAAGGGCGTTATTGCGTATGTTCGTGTGGTCGATGGCAGTATTTCGAAGAATGAAAAAATCCGCTTTCTCGCAACTCAAGGCGAAGGCGATGCGCTTGAAGTTGGCTATCTCAAGCCACAGGCACAATCCAGCGAAAAACTCGAAACCGGCGAAATTGGCTATATCGTGACTGGCTTAAAAGAAATCTCCATTGTTCGCGTGGGTGACACCATCGCTCGCGCAGCTACAGCTGAACAAACCGAATCTTTGCCTGGCTATAAAGAAGTCCATCCGATGGTCTATGCCGGCGTCTTTCCAAAAGAGGGAAGCGAATATGAAAAATTGCGTGATGCCATTTTGAAATTGAAATTGTCAGATGCCGCATTGCAATTTGAGCCAGAGCATTCCACCGCTTTAGGCTTTGGTTTTCGTTGTGGCTTGCTTGGCATGTTGCATTTGGAAATCGTTCAAGAACGTTTGCTTCGCGAACATAATATGGATGTGGTTGTGACCACGCCTTCGGTGGCCTATGAAGTCACTCGAACCGACGGAACGCAAGAAGTCTGTACCTCGCCTTTAGCTTTTCCAGATCCATCACATCTCGAAGAATCGCGTGAACCGTGGGTTTTGGTCGACATTGTGTGTCCATCTGAATATATCGGGAATGTGATGGCGCTCGTTACGGATCGTCGTGGTTTGTATAAGACCACGGAATATTTTGATACGACGCGTTCGGTTTTGCATTATGAAATGCCACTTTCTTCGGTGATCGTCGATTTTCATGATCGCTTAAAGAGTGCGACTCAGGGATATGCTTCATTGAACTATGATTTTATTGGCTATCGTCCAGCGCCAATTGTTCTCATGGAAATCATGGTGGCAGAAAAACCAGTTGC
>CAYRRZ010000034.1:0-8468 GCA_964426815.1 uncultured Gammaproteobacteria bacterium
AGCATGAGATGCGCGACGATGCGCGTGATCGATTCGAGGGATTTGAGCATGGTTTCTCCGTCTTGGTTGGCGAAAGAACAAGGGGAGAAGATATCATTTTTTGGGGATTTTGTCAATGTATATTGGTGTTTTTATATACAAAAAAGCCGGGCTTATCCATGATGGACGGCCCGGCAAAGTTATTCGGCGGCGATGGCCAGGAATGGCGATCGCAGGGTTTGAGGAGGCGCGAGTCGTTCGATGCTACGGGCAATGCGTTGTAGCGAAGTCTGCTTGTACCGGCAGAGCTTCTCGACCAGACTATGTAGTTCGGCCGAATCGTTTTCCTCACCCGCGTTGTACATGTAGAACAAGCTTTCGGGCTGGCGGAGATAGGTCATCTGCTGCGAGAGTTTTTCACTCAGCGCTTGATTTCCTTGCATGATTTGTAGCTGCGCTTGCTCGATCAGGATGAGGCACTGTTCGCGTAGTCCTTCGCGTGCGATGTCATTCGCATCGGAGATGCATTGCCCGAATTTGAGCAAGGCTTCGCGAAACTGCTCCTCTTGATACGTCTCCGGCGTCGCCATGAGGTCATGTGCGCGCATTGTCTCGACGAGACGTTTCTGTTCTTCGGGCGAACAGCTCCTGGCGAACTCGCTAAAGCTCGCCGGAGTGATGCAGTCATCTTGGACACGCTCACCACTTGCGAGGCGAACTGTGATCGTGCTCGCTACCGTTCCGACGAGGTAGAATTCGCCGTACACGGTTTCGCCTTCAACGTGGATTTCTTTGAGCTCGCGTTGAGTCGCCGACTCGAATAGCGCTTGCACGCTTATGCTTGCCACAAGGGTGTTGCCGCGACGATCTTTCCAGATCGCTATCGGCTTTCCCTCCGTCGTGAAGAAGAACTCGGGGCGACCGAGATCATTCATGGCCCGCTCGAGATTGGTGATCTCAAACGGGGTGGGGCACCCAGGGGTGCCGATCAAGGCGCTCGTGATGAGTTCCTGCCAGGTACCGATCAAGTTGTCACCGTCGAAGACGCGCCAGAAACGGTGTAGCGATTTTGGCCCCGATTGCAGTTCGCTGTAGACGTCGTAATTGCCGACTTTCAGCGGAGTGCTTTGACCGAGGTCGCTGACGATCGCTTGCTTTGCTTCGCAAATGACCTCTTTGGTGATTGTCTGCCCGTTTGAATGGTGTCGTCGCAGCGGCTGCGCCTCGAGACAACGGTGATACCCCTTGGTTTCACCGCTCCTCGTTTGGGCACCTTGAAGGTGCTCATTGAAGAAGTACCGCGAAATCGGGATCTTGCAGAGCCAGACCTCGCCATCTTTCAGATGGGTCGGCGGTTTGCCGAGCATATTCACCCACCTGGTGGCCAAGTTGAGCCTTTGCGTATCATCCTCTTTTAGCTGGCCACGCCAGCTGCCGTCCTTGTTGAACCAACGAACGGTGAGCACATGCCTTTGTACGATGGGGTCCATGGGACCTCCTTTTTTGGGTAAATGAACAGCTATTTTCAGCACTCCCTGGGAGCCAGGAAGAGCTAAATAAAGCCGTTAAAACGATGGATGAACCTATCACAAAAAGTCCTTTTTGTCAAGGTTGTCGGGTTTTGTTTTCTCTTTATATATACAAAAAACCCGACGTTGAATGCCGGGTTTTTTGTCTGGTGGACGCTAAAGGGTTCGAACCTTTGACCCCCTCGGTGTAAACGAGGTGCTCTAACCAACTGAGCTAAGCGTCCCTGGAAATGTGGCCATATCCTGACACAATATCTGCAATATGTCACGATATGAAAATGAAATTGACCACCTTATGCTATCCGTTATTCGAAGATCGCGTTTTATTGGCGATGAAGAAACGGGGTTTTGGGGTAGGACATTGGAATGGTCCGGGCGGAAAAATTGAGGCTGGTGAAACTTCACTTGAAGCGTGTGTTCGGGAGACGCGCGAAGAAGTGGGGATTGAGGTTCAGCAGCTTTCGCATCGGGGAACGATTGAATTTATCTATGAAGGGAAGCCGGAATGGAATAATCGATGTGAGATATATGTCGCGATGGCTTTTGCGGGTGAAGTAATTGAATCAGAGGAGATGTTGCCAAAATGGTTTTTATTGAATGAGGTTCCCTATGATCAGATGTGGGAAGATGATGCGATTTGGTTGCCTGGTGTATTGGATGGTGGCACGGTTTCGTTGCGCTGTACCTTTGATCAAGCGGGGCATCTGTTGCGGCATGAAGCGCTTTGATATGATAGGGGCATGTCCTTGTCTGTCATTGCTTTAGGAACGGGGGTTTGTGCAGATACGCCACAAACGAAAACACCACGGCAACCGCCGGGTTTTTTGATAACGGTGGATGGCGTGCATTTTTTATTTGATTGCAGCGAAGGGATTCGTTTTCGTTTGCGCGCGGCTGGAGTGAATCCGCATTTGGTGACCCATGTGGCGATTTCGCATGCGCATCCGGATCATGCTGCTTTGCCTCAGTTTATTCAGTCTAAGTTTTGTTCGATTTTATACGACAAACCAGATCCACGAGCGCATCAATTGCGAATTTATATGCCAAAGATATTGGCACGCGATTGGCCGCAGGTGTGGAATTGGCATCAACCTGAAAATGATGGTGGATATTGGAATGAATTTGCTCCCGATATTATTGGTATGGAAGATGGATTTGAAGAGACGCTTGCTCCTGGTGTTATCTTAAAAAGTTTTGCGGTGTATCACGGCTTTGGCCGTCATCCAGCTATGGGTTTTCGATTGGAGACGCCATATGGCGTTATTGCGTATACGGGTGATTCTGGTGTCTGCGAAGGGGTGCGGGTTTTGGCGCAGAGCGCTGACTTATTGATTGCCGATTGTTCGACTCGGGTTGGTCAGGAATATACGGGTGGATATGGTCACATGGGGCCAAAGCAATGTGGAGATTTGGCATTGAAAGCGGGAGTTAAGCGATTGTGGCTCACGCATTATTTTGATGTCGATGCGCCAGATGTGATGCTGGCTGAAGTGCGAACGGCTGGCTATTTTGGTGAAGCATCGCTTGCGCATGATGGTGATCGCTTTGAAGCGTGATACAATCTTGGCATATGATCACTCGTATCTTAATCGGTCTTGCATTAGTCGCAGCCGGTTTTATTATCGTGTGGAAGACGCGTCGCTTTATTGAAACCTTTGGGGGTATTCCTTGGGCTGATGCAAAATTAGGCGGAGGCGGAACGAGCCTCATGTACAAATTTATTGGGATTGTTCTCATCTTGTTGGGATTTTTGTGGGCAACAAATTTGTGGAATGCGTTTTTAGAAGCAACGCTCGGTTCTATTTTCCCAAAGCCAGAGCCAATTGAACGTCGCGTTGAAGAATAATTTGTATGGTCCCACGGAGCGGTACGGAACTTATCAATCCATTTAAATTATTGGAGCGTGTTGGTATACGTGAAGGGCAAAAAGTGGCTGATTTAGGTTGTGGATCGCTTGGGCATTTTGTGTTTCCGGCGGCGCAATTGGTTGGCGCACAGGGTCAGGTGTATGCGGTGGATATTCAGCGCAGCGTATTAGAGCATATTGAGCGACGTGCGAAAGAAGGGCAGTTTTTTAATGTGCACACGGTTTGGTCTGATATGGATGTGTATCGTGCGACGCGGATCGATGAAGCTTCGCTTGATATCACATTGTTGATTAATAATTTTTATCTTTCTTCAAATCGTCCGCAGATGTTGCGTGAAATGGCGCGACTTACTCGTCCAAATGGGCGCGTGGTAGTGGTCGAGTGGAAGCCGATAGCGAGTCCGATTGGGCCGGCGGTTGACCAGCGCATTGATTTGGAGCAAGTAAAACGCGAAATGCGTTCACCATTGTTTGAATTTCATGATGCCTTTGAAGCCGGACCATATCACTATGGTTTGATTTTTTTGCGCACCGAAGAACAAGTTTAAGCTTGCCTGTTTTTTTAGAATCAGGCAGGATTGCTGCCAAGACTATGACACTCCCTCCTATTGTTACACCTAGCTTCTGGTTTTCAACGGTTCCAATGCCTTTTTCGCTTTGGGTAGATCGTTTGTTGGTTGTTGTCTCGATTGCTTTAGCTGTCGTTGGCATTGTCGGTTTGGTGTATGTGGTGCGTGCGAATATGGACAAGCGAGTACGTCGTGTATATCAGTCCATGTCTTGGCAATTGGTTTGGATGGGTTTGGTCGGTTTGTTGCTCTGGGCATTTACCTATGAACGAGTGCCCGTATTGAGCATGCGCTTTGCCTGGATTTTGTGGTTTGTGTGGATTGCATGGGCGGTGTGGTCAACCTGGCGTCGCTTGAAGGTTGAATTGCCGATTGAGTCACAGCGCTATGCTGAACGCGATCGTTTGGCAAAATGGTTACCTAAAAAGAAATCATAAATGACACTTGCAACCGACCCACGCCGTCGGTTCGGTGACCGCGGCGAAGATCTCGCCGCGGATTTTTTTACGCATCGTGGGTTTCAGATTGTGGAACGAAATTGGAATTGCCGTTTAGGAGAAATTGATTTGATTGTTGAAAAACAGGGGAAGATTCATTTTATTGAAGTAAAAATTCGGCAGAGTACAACATTTGGATATCCAGAAGAATCGATTACTGGAAAAAAGTTGCGGCATTTGGCACGGGCAATTGAGGTTTATCTAGAGAAGCAGACGGTTCCTGTTTTTGCATATCAGGTTGATGCGTTGGCGATTATCGCGCTACCTGGCAAGCCGCCGGAATATCACTATATTGAGTACATTCTCTAGTTGACGGAAAGGGAAAGGTCTCGTATGTTGAATGCCGCACCTTAAGGAGGTGGCTCATGGAACAGCAGCAGAAAACGTGTTTTTCATGTGAAGTCTCGACTGGGCAGCGCCCTGTCCCGGGTGGGATCTTGGTTCGTGGAGAGCGTTGGTCGATCGCACATGGGGACCCATGCCTTGCTCCAGGCTATTTGGTGGTCTGGACGAATCGGCATGTTGAATTCATCGGCGACTTGGACGATGCAGAGATGCGCGAAATGGGTTTGATGCTCGGACGTGCGTCGAAGGCGATTCAGCAGGTTACCGGTGCTGAACGTGTCTACGCTGTTTATGCCGCGGAAGAGGTGCGGCATACGCACGTTCACTTGATTCCGCGCCTTCGTGGCATGCCGGATCGAGCTTCGCTCCTGCTTCAGCCATTTTTTGCTGGGGAGTGGAGAGTAGATCGATCGGAGGTTTTGACTCTGGTCGAGAAGCTGCGTCCGCTTTTGGCATCGCTTGTCCGTGTGCCGTGGACTCGTTCTGGGCTGCCTGATGATTATGAGCCGTCCAAGCCGTCCGTTGGAACCGGCTCGACCGTTCCTAAAGAAATTGGGTGCAAACCCTTAGATTCTCGATTTGCTCAGAACAGTGTTCTGGGCTTTTTTGTTTGTCGTAATTGAGAAAAAAATCAGGTTGTCAAGATGTGCTCTCTTGCAATTTTTGTCTGAAAAATCATGATTTTCTTGTGTTATTTATGCATGTTCGCTATTTTTGTCGCGCCATGAGGCAATCGCTCTTTTCACCCTAGGTAGTCAGGAGTTCCTGTGAAACATCTCAGACGACTTGTTGTCTTTGTTGCGGCAGGCGTCATGCTGTTTGCCTCCCAACGGGTTTCGGCTCAATCGCCTGTGTCGTCGGCATTGCATCATGCGGAGAGCGCTCCCCATGTTCCGGTCGGTGTGACCGCATTGTCTACGCTTGGTCGCGCTTCGTTTGCGCGGCATCATTCTGCGTATGGCAGCGAGCTTCATCTGGACCAGATGGTTCGACTTGGTTCCGTGACGCCGTTTTCGTTGGTACTTGGTACCTCGGTAGCACGGATGAGTTCATTCGATGGTCGGTCTTGGTTGATCGGCGGAAATTCAGCCATTCGACTGGAGCTGAATCGTGCGCGTTCGCACGCTCTCGAGTTGGGCTTGTCCTACGATTTTCAGCGTCCCATCAAAGAAGACGTCGATCAGGTGAGTTCGCGTGGACTTCATTCGGTTTCCTATCTCGGGCCCTACACGGCCTATGAGTGGGAATTCAGCCATACGTTTTTTGTGGTTGGAGATGCCGGTGTTGGCTTCCCGATTGGGTCCATTTCTCCGCAACCACATTTGTGGTGCACACTTGGTCTCGGGGCAAATGTTTTGCTCTTTTGAGGCCCGCCCCCTTTGTTTTTCCCGTCGCTCTTCGAGCTTCGTGGGACATGATTGGGGGCTTTTTTGTTTACAGAATAAGCATCGCATCTCCAAAGGAGTAGAAGCGATAGTTTTTTTGAATGGCTTCGGCGTAGGCGTCGAGAATGAACTCGCGTCCAGCGAGACTTGAGACGAGAACGAGTAGGGTTGATTTTGGTAAATGAAAATTGGTAATCAGACCGTCGATATTTTTGAAGCGATATCCTGGAGTGATGAAGATATTGGTTAGACCATGTTGAATATTTGATTCGAGTGCGCGTACGGTGGTTGTTCCGACAGCAATAACACGACCGCCTTGTTCGCGAGTTTGCTTGATGGCTTGAAGCGTTTCATCTGGAACATCAATCCATTCTTCATGCATCACATGCTCTTCGAGAGTCTCTGTTTTCATTGGGCGGAAGGTACCGAGGCCAACGTGTAGGGTTAGACTTGCGAATTGAATACCTTGATTTTTGAGTTGTTGGATGAGTTCGGGTGTAAAGTGAAAGCCAGCTGTTGGTGCCGCAACCGAGCCAATTTGTTTGGCATAGGTGGTTTGATAGGCGGCATCGTTTTGGGCAGATGCGGCGACATATGGAGGTGTCGGGACGGAGCCGACCGTATCGGCCCAGGTAAAGATTTCGCTGGCTGGAGCCTTAAAATCAATCAACATAGTTCCATCTTGATCCCGCTTTTCGGTAATGGTAGCGCTGCGGCCGTCTTGAAATTGGACTTGGGTGCCTGGTTTTAGTTTTTTGCCTGGCTTGCCAAGGGCGATCCAGATATCGTTTTCGGGTCTGAGAAGAAAGATTTCAACCGTGGTTTGGCCGATTTTGCCTTCAAGACGAGCTTTAAAGACCTTGCTTTCATTGACGATAAGGAGGTCGCCTGGGCGTAAAAATTGTCCAATATCATAAAAATGCTGGTGTTCCCAGGTTTTTGTGGCTCGGTTTAGCACCAAAAGTCGGCTGTGATCCCGGGGTTCGATGGGGGATTGCGCAATCCGTTCTGGAGGCAGAATATAGTCGAAATCAGAGGCATTCATGGCCAGAACATAGCAAGTCTTGCCAGAAATTCCAACCTTTGCTATATTCTCGCCACTATGAAGGCCGCGATTCACCCAAAATACACAACAGACGCTAAGATCTCTTGCGCCTGTGGAGCTACCTATACGGTTGGTTCAACGATGGCCGCGATTTCCATCGAATTGTGTTCAGCTTGCCACCCTTTTTATACGGGTAAGCAAAAGTTGCTCGATACGGCTCGCCGTGTTGAGAAGTTCAATGAAAAGTCGGCTGTTACGGCTTCTAAGGCCGGATTGGCACTTGGAAAGAAAGCCAAGGCAGAAAAGCGCGCAACTCAAAAGGCCGCTAAGAAGGCGCAAGCCATGCCAAACGAGCTCAGCGAAGCTTAACTTTTTTTCGAAAGCCGGCCCATAAGGTCGGTTTTTGATATATGTCTGATTTTCATCAATCTGCCCTTGAGGCCAAACAGGAACTTCTTAAGCTAGAAGCGGCTTTGTCGTCGCCGGATGTGACGGGGGACATGAATAAGTTTCGTGAGACGTCTAAGGCCTATGATCGTCAGCGAACCTTGAATGCGATCGCTGAACGTTTTTTGTCGGCTGAACAGGCCTTGCAGGATGCGAAAGCAACTCTGACTCAGGATGATGTTGAAATGCAGGAATTGGCCAAGATGGAATTACCTGGGCTTGAGACTTCGTATGCTGAAGCTGCCGCTGCTTTTGAATTAGCCTTGGTGCCACCGGATCCGCATGATGCGAATGACGTTATTATTGAAATTCGTGCTGGAGCTGGTGGTGATGAAGCTTCATTATTTGCAGGTGATTTGTTTCGGATGTATTCGCGGTATGCAGAGCGTAAGGGCTGGAAAGCGTCGCTGGTCTCTTCTTCAACGGGTGAATTGGGCGGATATAAAGAAATTATTTTCTCGATTGCGGGTGATGGAGCGTATGGGGCATTGAAATTTGAAAGTGGGGTACATCGGGTGCAGCGTGTTCCAGCAACAGAAAAACAGGGACGCATTCATACCTCAACGGCGACTGTCGCAGTATTGCCAGAAATTGAAGCGACGGAAGTGACGATTGATCAAAAAGATTTACGCATTGATACCTTTTGCGCAGGTGGTAAAGGTGGTCAGTCCGTTAATACGACAAAGTCTGCGGTGCGCATTACCCATATTCCAACGGGAGTTGTGGTGAATTGTCAGGACGAGCGCTCGCAATTGCAGAATCGTGAACGCGCGATGACGATTTTGCGTGCACGTATTTGGGAAGC
>CAYRRZ010000035.1:0-6105 GCA_964426815.1 uncultured Gammaproteobacteria bacterium
GGGGCAGGGTATTTATTTTGTGGAGGTATTGAATATGCGTTCTTTTACAGGTTTTTTGTTTTGTTTTGGTTTGAGCTGTCAGGTTCATGACATTCAATTGGATGAAACGCATCCTTTGGTATCGTCGCCCGATGCCGGTATTCCAGAGGTCATCCCTCAGCCCGTGGAAAAAGCGGGAATGGGTGGGAGTTCTGGTTTGGGTGGCCTGGCAGGATCGGGCGGTGCTGGAAAGATCGGTGTCGGAGGTTTGTCTGGAATCGGCGGCTTGGGTGGAACTGGGAGTTCTGGGGGAGCGGGAATGAGCGCTGGTTCGGCTGGGGCTGTATCGGCTCTGGATTGCAAACAGGGCGTTTGTCTCAGCAATGCTCAGACCGAGTGGACGGTACAGGTGGGGAGTGATTCGGCGATTGTGGCGGATCTCGAAGTTCAGAATATGACGGATACTCAGGTGACACTCAGTTGGCTTCAGTTCTATCTGGCGGCCATCGGACAAGCCTGGGATGATCGGAGTAATCTGTGCACTTGGAAAAAGATGGGAGATTGCGCTGCGGCGATGGATTGGAATTTTCCTCGGTTGTTTTTTGGGGATGCGATGACAGGACAGTGGCTGCTCGGTCCGATTTTTCCGGCCGTGTTCAATAGTCCTGGGAATTGGCATGTTCCTTATACGGCTACGGAGATGACGGATGTTCAGGCCATGCTCGACTTCAAGATCTACCCTGATTCGCAGGGGATGGTGGTGTCGGCAAAGAGCAAGCGGCATTTTGTGGTGTATGCCGATATCCGTCAGAACACCGTCGGAGATCTGACGCAAACGCACTATTTGGTCTGGTTGCTCAATTTTGCAACCGAACCGAAGGTTCCCGTTTTTCACCAGAATCTTCAGCCGCAACAAGGCGTCTGGGGAAGGGTGAAGGTGGAGCACTGACTCGTGGACCTCGATGCTATCGAGGTCTTTTTTGTTTATTCCAATTCACTTTTCCAGATGGCGTCTTGGAGTTTGAGCCATTCATCTTCGGTGTGATGAATCATGGTATCGAGGGTGGAGATGCGGCGATTGCGTTCAATCGAAAAATCGGTTGGATTGGCAATGACTTCATCCATGAGTTTGCGTTTTTCGGCGCCGAGTTCACCGAGTTGTTTTTCGAGTTTGGTGGCTTGTTGGCGTTTGCGTTTGAGCTCTTCGTAGCGTTCGGCGCGGGCGGATTTTTTTGGAGCGGCGTCGAGCGAGGCGTATTGGGTACTGAGTTCATCATCCGAAGGACGGAGCTCGAGTTTGCGTTTTAATTCCCAGACATATTCTTCATAGGTTCCGGGATAGCGATAGACGGTGCCGCCGCCGACGTCGATGATGGAGGAGGCAAGGAGGTTGACGAAGGTTCGGCTGTGACTCACAAAAAACAAGGTGCCGTGCCATTCGGTCAGAGCTTGGCCGAGGGCTTCGACAGTTTCCATGTCGAGGTGATTGGTTGGTTCGTCGAGCAAGAGGACGTCGGGTTTTTGGAGGAGCATGCCTGCCAAACATAAGCGGGCTTTTTCGCCACCGGAAAGGAGATGACAGGTCTTGTCTAAATCTTCGATGGAGAACAAAAAGTTGCCGGCCATGCGCAAGACATCTTCTTGCAAGAGACCGTCGCCATGACGTGCGAGATATTTGCCGACGGTTTCGGAGCCATCTAATGCTTCGTGAACATGTTGGGCGTATTCTGCAATGTTCAATTTATGTGCCCAACGAACATGGCCGTGAAGATTGGGGATTCTGCCTGAAAGGGTTTTGAGTAAGGTGGTTTTGCCTTGTCCGTTTTCACCCAAAACAGCGACATGATCGCCACGATTAAATTCGATCTCAATGTGTTCGGCAATTAGGCGTTCGCCATAGCCGATGGCGAGATCTTGTAAACGAAGAACCGTGCCCTTGCGGCCGTCGGTTTGAGGAATGTGGATGCGGGCGGTTTTGAGTGGTTGCTTGATGTCGATTTTTTCGAGTTTAGCCAAACGTTTTAAGCGTTCTTGGGCTTGGGTGGCTTTGCTGGCTTTGGCGCGAAAACGATCGACAAATTCTTGCATGTGTCGACGTTGGGTCTCGATGTTTTTATTGTGGCGTTCAATTTCTAAACGACGCTCTTCTTTGAAGGCGAGCCATTCTTCGACATTGCCTTCATAGCGTTCGACGGTGCCATGCTCGACTTCGAGGGTAATGTCGCAGGTGTTTTTTAAGAACTCGCGATCATGGGAGACGATGATAAAGCTGCCGCGAAAAGAAGAAAGAAAATGTTCTAAAAGCAAAACTGTTTGCAGGTCGAGATAGTTGGTTGGTTCGTCGAGCAAGAGCAGGTTTGGTTCTTGGAGAAGCAGGGCGCTCAATTTGACGCGCATGCGATAGCCGCCCGAGAGGGTGAGGACGCGTTTTTCAAGAGCGTCTTTTTTTAATTGAAAATTGCCGGCCATTTTGGCGCAGGCCCAATCGGGTTTGCCGCTTTTGCGTTCGAGATAGCCGAGAACAGTGTCATCGGGGAGAAAGTCTTCGTGCTGTTCAAGATAGCCCAAGCGAAGCTGGGGCATGTGATTGACTTCGCCACTGTCACTTTCTTCTAAACCGGCAATGATACGGATGATGGTGGATTTACCGGCGCCGTTTCGGCCGATTAAGCTGATATGTTCGCCGTCATTTACATTAAAGCTGGCTCCATCAAGCAAAATGCGTGGGCCATAGGCTTTTTTGAGATTCTGGACTGCGAGCAGGGAAATTGGCATGAGAGGAATGTAGAAGGTGATGGGGTAAAAGTCAAAGTGGGTTTGATTGGTTGACCATTCCGTTTTTTCCCTTTAGTATCGCCCTATTATGCCTCTCCAAATTGGTATTGTGGGATTACCGAATGTTGGTAAATCGACCATGTTTTCGGCAATTACGAAAAAAGCGGTTGATTGCGCTAATTTTCCTTTTTGTACGATTGACCCAAATGTGGGCGTGGTTGAGGTTCCTGACGCTCGTTTGGCAAAGCTTTCGGCGATTTCAAAATCGCATAAATTGATTCCAACAACGATTGAATTTGTTGATATTGCTGGTTTGGTGAAAGGCGCATCCGAAGGTCAGGGTTTGGGAAATAAATTTTTGTCCCATATTCGTGAATGTGATGCGATCGCTCAGGTGTTGCGTGCCTTTGATGATGAAAATGTGATTCATGTGGATGGAAGTATTAATCCAGAACGCGATGCAGAAACGATTGGAATTGAATTGGCTTTGGCGGATTTGGAAACGGTTACCAAGCGTATCGACTCTTTGTCGCGTCAGATGAAGAGCGGAAAGACCAAAGAACTTGAAATTTTGATGGTGGCTTTGGAAAAAGCAAAAACGGCTTTGGGCGATGGAAAAGCATTGCGTGAATTAGATTGGACCGAAGATGAATTGAAAGAACTCAAGCAATTGCAGTTTTTGACGATGAAGCCGATGTTGTATGTGGTGAATGTGGATGAAGGTCAGATGACGGATGGTTCATGGAAATCAAAATTGCCGAACTTGGTTCAACGCACGGATATTCGGGTGGTGCCGGTGTGTGTGAAGATGGAAGCGGAATTGGCTTCGATGACGGATGAAGAAAAGAAGGAGTATATGGAAACCATGGGTTTGACGGAAAGTGGTTTGGATCAGCTTATTAAGGTTGCCTATGATGTTTTGGGTTTATTTACGTTTTTGACCACGGGTGAAGTTGAGACACGTGCTTGGACAGTGTTAAAGGGTGCAAAGGCTCCACAGGCAGCGGGTGTGATTCATTCGGATTTTGAAAAAACATTTATTCGCGCTGAAGTGATTTCAGCGGAGGATTTGATTCGTGAGGGGAGTGAAGCGGCTTGTCGCGACAAGGGATTGCTGCGGATTGAAGGGAAGGACTATGTGATGAAAGATGGCGACGTGTGTCATTTTCGGGTAGGGGCGTAATTTTTTTTGATGTAGGTAGGGTTGACGTTTAGGCTGTTTTTTGGTATTCCTAAAACAGCTGTTTTACAAATACATTGCTATGAGGAGCCGGTCATGTCGGAGAAATATCAAGCAAGAGATGCGGCATTTTCGATTGTCTACAAAGACCCACAGGAAATATTGAAAGAGGCGCGAGCACAGCTTGTGCTAGATCCGAAGCGGAGTTGGACGAAGGGGCGGTTGTTCTATTGGGCATGGAATTCGGTGTTGATTTGTATCGTTCCGGTGATTCTATTGAACCGGTCGCGGTTTCCCAATGAGAACTCGGCACTTTTTTTCTTTTTGTCGGCGGCGGTTATGAGTATGATATCTGCCACCTGTCTAGTTCTTGATTCTGAGCATTACAGAGATCTAAAACAGCGCGAAGAAAAAGCGCATGCTCGTTGTCTCCAGCTTGTGACGCTTGAGTCTGCGATGAAGGACTTTTACGGCAAGCAACTAAGCGATGCGAGAGAACGGCTGTTGGGGACGGGTTCGCCGATGCTCAAGATGCAGCAGGAACTTGAGCAGAAGCGTAGCGAGATGGAGAGTGAGCGCGAGCGCGTACGTATTCGTTTGCGTGATGCGGAAAAGTCGAGACGCTTGGTGTTGTTGCAGGCAGAAGAACTGTGTTCGCGTCATCTAGAGGTCGTGCAAAAAACACAGGCAGCTCATTCGCTTGTGATGAGTAAGGCGCAAGCCTTGTTGTCTGAGCTTGAAGATGAGCTGGAGCGCTATGTCAGCCAGGTTTCGCAAGAGATGGGTGACGAAGAGCTGCTGCGCAGGATTGAGGGCCTCGTTCAGCAAGGTGAGGGTTTGATTCAGCGCTCTGAAACAGAACGGATGCAGTTTGTTCGTCATCTCGGTGAAACGTTGGCTGAAGTTCAGGCGACCTTGTCTGGACTCGAGCTACAGAAGAATCGAACAGGTGCGGGCGCGCTCGAATCACATGAGCGGTTTATCGAGCGAGCCGAGTATGTTGCTAAGAAACTGGTGCGGATGTCTGGTTAGAGGGTCTTGATCCCGGTGTCACTTGATGCCGGGGTTTTTTGTTTGAGATGGGGGATGTTTGACTTTTTTGGCTTTTTTTGGTACTACAGGTTTAGTTGTTTCACATGTACAGCATGGGTATGGAGGAGCGAGTCGTGTCATACAAATACAAAAAGATCATTAAAAATCCGGCCGTATTGGTATCGATTGGTATCTTTTGTTCTAGCTTTCTGTCTTTGTTGGGGCCACTCCTACGTGAGGTTGTTCTGCTTGCGTGGCCCGTCCTGATCGTCGCTTTGTTCATTTTTGGCATTGAGATACTGGATTTTTTTCGTACCTCCTTGCCGTCGCAGGACGCACGACAATATTGGAAGACGGCAATGCAGAATTGGGAAACAGACGAGCAGCTGGCGGATAGGTGGGAAGCGGAGCGGGAAGCGAAAGCGGCCCCTCGTGTAGAGGAGTTTCGGGAATTTCTGCAGAAGCCGTTGGTGGGGAATAGGCCTATTCAGAAAGTGTCGCCGCCGGAATTGCCTACGGTGGAGGTTAAGCGTGAATAATCACGGATTGGTTTGATCGGCTTATTCGTTCGTACGGAGTATGTCGTGTTAGAGAGGTCTTGATCCTGGCGTCACTCGATGCCAGGGTTTTTTGTTTGGTTGAGATGACGATACGGGTAAAGTGCGCTAAACTGGTGGCAATATGCCACAGGCTCGTTCATTGATTACGCGGATGTCGATCGCTTTTTTGTCTTTGGCGATGCTGGGTGCGGGTTGCACCAAGGGGCCGAGTGCTGAAGCGGTAAAGGCATCGAAGCGGACGACACTTAAAATCTGGAGTGTGGTGGATGATCGTGATGTATATGAAGATATCTTGAATGATTATCGCAAATTGCATCCATTTGTTGATATTGAATTTCGCCGGTTTCGCTTAGAAGAATATGAGAATGAGCTGTTGAATGCTTTGGCCGAGGATCGTGGTCCGGATGTGTTTTTGATTCACAATACGTGGCTTGGGAAGTATCAACCGAAGATTTATCCGATGCCTTTGAATACAAAGGTGGCTGTGCAGACGGTTGAAGGAACATTGAAGAAAGAAGTGGTGTATGTGCTCCAAACTGAGCCTTCGGTTTCGGTGCGTCAATATAAATTGGATTATCC
>CAYRRZ010000035.1:6205-7968 GCA_964426815.1 uncultured Gammaproteobacteria bacterium
GCCAATCCAGGGAAAGAGGTTTATACCTGGAATGCAAAACAGCCGAATTCTTTAGATGCATTTACACAGGGCAAGGTAGCGATGTTCTTTGGATATAATTATCATTTGCCGATTATTCGAGCACGCGGTCCTCGGTTGAATTTGGCGATTGCGCCACTGCCACAAATTCCAGGTAATCCAGTGGTAAATTTTGCGAGTTATTGGGGTTTGACGGTGTCTAAAAAGACAAAGAATCCAGACTTGGCGTGGAATTTATTGAATTTTATGCGTACGCCGGATGAGAATATGAAGTATTTGAAGGCGGCAAGCCGTCCGGCTGCATTACGGAGTCAGTTGGCCTCTCAATTGGAGGATGAGAATATCGGGGTGTTTGCCGCACAGGTTTTGACTTCGCAAACGTGGTATCGTGGGGTCAATTCTCGCGCAGCTGATGATGCCTTGATCGATATGATTGATACGGCATCGCTCGGTACGCCAGAAGCCTTTTCGCAAGCTTTGCAGATTGGAATTGATAAAGTAAATCAAACAATGCGAGCTGCACCACTTCCTCAATAAGGTATGAATTTTTCTCGATTTACGTGGATTTCTCGGATGCGCACTTCGATTTTGGCTGCGTTGGTTGTTGGATTTGCTAGTTTTGCCGCTCCGGCTCCGGCTTCGGCACAGAGCTTGTATGCGCTGCTGCCTGCTCGAACGAAGGCTTGTTGGCAGAGTGGAAATTGTCAGTTGGACGATATCATTTTGACGGGGGTTGCCTTTGCGAATTTGCTCATTGGCTTATCCGCGGCAGCGTTTTTTGGGACATTTGTGTATGGTGGGTTTATGTATCTGATGAGTTTTGGGAGTAAAGAATATGTGGGGAAGGGGAAGAAGGCTTTAACAGGCGCTGCGATTGGGATGATTATCGTGATGAGCTCGTGGACGATTGTAAATTATTTAGCTTCAACAATTGCTGGTCGACCTATTTAATATGTTATTTTTTCGATTGCTGCGCGGTGGACTTTTGACGAGCTTGATCGCAGGCGGATTATTTTTTTTGCCGCAATTGGTTGATGCCGCGGCTTGTACTGGTTCATGTGTCCCAAATGCGGGTACATGTCCTTCAGCTTTTCCGATTGCTAGTCCAGCTGATACGTGTCCAACGGCAGGCAATAAGTGTTGTGTGAAGGATTCCTTGTCTTCGGGTCCGGGTCCGGCATCTAAGACCTGTGCAAATGCGACTGGCGGTGTTTGTGTAGGTAAGGATCAGCAGTGTCCGACTGGTAAGACGGATGTTGATGCGCAATTTCCTTGTGCTGGTTTATTACAAAAATGTTGTGCTGGTCCGCAGGCTGGTGGTGGCGCTGGGGTTGGTTCTCCGACAAAGTTAAATGATCCATTGGGTGGGGTCGGTTTGTATGGTGTGTTGCGTCGGGTGATTTCGGGCGTTTTGGGGATTATTGGGGCGATTGCTTTGCTTGTGTTTTTTGCCTCGGGGGTGATGTATATGGTTGGTGGCGAAGGATATGTGACTACGGCTAAGGCGGCGATGACGAATGCGGTGATTGGGTTATTGGTTATTTTCTTTGCCTATTCAATCGCAAATTGGTTCTTCTTGGCGCTGACGACTAATCCAATGTAAGGCTTATGAATATTTTTTCTCGCTTTGGTGTGTTTTTGGCACTTGGTGCCAGTCTTGTATTTGGAGGGTCAGTGGCTTTGGCTGCGGTTCCGCCAAATCAAGGCGATGGGAGTGTTCCTGCGAATGGACCATTGCCGGGACA
>CAYRRZ010000036.1:0-7637 GCA_964426815.1 uncultured Gammaproteobacteria bacterium
CAAACGCTCTGCCAATTCACTAATTTTTGTCGTCGCTTCAATCGCCGGTTTAGGCAAAGCCCCAAAATCACCCGCTTCAAGCATCGAAGCCGCACCTCGAATACCTGCCAATGGCGTGCGTAATTGATGCGCCACCATATTTACAAAATCATGACGCGCTTCATCCAAACGCTTTAACTGAAACATCGCTGCCTCCGAAGACAAACGCTTCTTGCGCTCTTCTTCAAGACTCTGAATCGCCAAAACACCGTAAATCCCAATCGCCGCACACACAATCGACAAAGCGATAAATTCACTCAAATCACGCGCGCGCATCAAGACCACGATTGCGCAAGAAATAAGCGGAACAAAAAAGGCCTCGAGCGGACTCAAACGCACATCCAAAAAACTCGAGCGCAAAAAGGCCAACAAAGAAATAAAAATAAACGCACTGCACAAAATCGGCATCAGGAGCCCCGTTGGAATTGGCCCTGAAATAAGCTGCAGTCCACCAGCGAGTAAAAACGGAATCAAGAGCACAATCGCATATGAAGCTCGTCTTTGTACCAAAGGCGAAGCATGATGCGACCATAAAGCCGGATACAATACCATTCCCAAAATAATCGTTGTCATCACATACAGAAAAATCCCAACCACCGAACCAGCGGTCAATAACGACGAAATAATTTGTGGATTCGATCCAAACTCACGCAACACAAAAGCCAAGGCCAAAGCCCCAAATCCGAACAAAGAAAAAAAGTACGCAAAAATCGACGATTGCAATTTCACATGTCCGGCTACATGAGCCGCAATTCGCAAAGCCAAACCCGGCGCAAAACACACCGATAAATAAAACAAAATCTTCCAAGCCAAGATCTGTGAAGGCAAAGCTGTGGACTGCAAATGCAAAAACCAATCAGCCGACGTCCACAAAGCCAAACACATCGCGAGCAAGCCAAAAGTCAGACTCCCCGGAGACTTACGCGCTCGCCCCCAAATAAAACAACCGAGGGTAAAAACCGCAATCGATGTCCCAACCGTCAAAATCAATTCAAAAGGCAAGACAGCATTCATGCCCGGAGTATAGCGCAATTACATCTCTTCTGGCACGGCAATTCCAAGCAAGTCCAAGCCTTGAATCAGGGTCCGACGAGCTAACATCACCAATTGAAGCCGCGCTTGTTTGATTCCAAAAGCCGCATCCATCACCGGCACATCACGATAAAAGGCATTCACATCCTGCGCCAAAGCAAAACACCACTGAGAAACGATGCTCGGCTTCATTTCACGCGCTGCGCGACGACACATCTCGGTAAATTGGGCGATACGCACCAAAAGAGCTCGTTCCGCATTCTCACTCAATCCAGAAAAATCTAAATCACTTTGCAAGGTATCGGTAACATTCGCCTTTTTCAAAATACTTCCTAAACGCGTAACGGCATATTGAATATATGGCCCCGTATCTCCATCAAAAGCTAAAGCCGCCTTAATATCAAAGGTGATCGGCTTTTCTGGGTCTTGTTTCAACATCCCATATTTCATGCCTGCCTGAGCCAAACACCATGCGGTATATTCTACTTTTCCTTCATTCCAATCGACATGGCGCGCCACCGTCGTTGACTTAGCTTGTTCAATAACCGTATCGCGAAATGAATGAAAGGTAATAATATTTCCTTTGCGACTCGACATGGCTCCTTCTGGCAAGGTCACCAATTCATATCCCAAATAGCCAAAGGATTGATGAACACCCATGCGCTTCAATGCTTCTGCTAATTGACGAAAATTCAATGACTGGCGCACATCAACCAATACCAAACTCTGCTGCAAAGCCGGATACTCATGCAATTTCAATTCAGCCAATGCCAAATCTTTTGCCGCATACAACAAAGATCCATCAGATTTACGTAACAACATGAAGCCTAATTTTTCGGCCTCCATGTCAATCACCAAAGCTCCCTGACTCATCTGGGCAATTCCTTTAGCTTCAAGCTGATTCAAAATGGCATGTGCTCGATCCACACATTCAGAATCAAAATACTGACGCTCAATCCGCACGCCCAGTTCATCAAAAATCTGCGCCATTTCATCCATGCACCAACGCTTGGTCTCACGCCACAAGGCTTCCCAAGCAGGATCATGACCTTCAAGTGCCGCATGCACGGCTGAAACCTGCGCCTGCTTTTCTTCAGATTTTTCTTCTAAAGCCTTCGTCGCATCCGCATACACCTGACCCAAATAACGCGCCGAATGTTTTTCAAGCGGAACCGCGTCGATCACCGCATCAACCTGCGCCATCCCAAAACCTTCAATCAAAACTCCTTGCGAAGTCACAAGTTGCCACAAACACTTGGCCACATGCGTCCCAATATCATTGATATAACTCACTGGAATCACATTTGCTCCTGAACGACGCAAAATACGCACTAAAGACGCGCCCAAAATAAAATTCCGCAAATGCCCAACATGAATTTCTTTATGCGTATTTGGATTCGCATATTCAAATAAAATCGTTTCTGATTTGCGCGAATCATTCTGACCAAAAGCCTCTCCTTGCGTCGCTGCCTCAGCCACTACGCGTTGCATGAGTGAAGGGAGATGCAAACGAAAATTCACATATGGCCCTGCAGCTACCGCCGACGCAATCGTCACATCCGTCCCCGTCAATTTTTCTGCCAATTGTATTGCGAGTTCTGCCGGAGATTTGCCTAATGTCTTCGCAAGTTTAAAACAGCCAAAAGCCACATCCCCAACCTCAGATGTTGGCGGTATCACAATCTCGCTCGCATTCACGGGCGTTTCTGCCACTTCGCTCAAACGACGCGCAATATGGCTCAAAATAGCTTCCCAAGTGCTCATACGAGTTTCACAAAATGACGTTTCCCTTTTTGAACAATGCTCCCCACACCTATTTCTGTTGTGATATCCGTCACCACGACATCATTCACTTTCACCCCACCTTGCTCAATTTGCCGACGCGCCTCGGTCTTTGAAGGCACCATCTTCATCTCAACCAAAACATCAATCAGTTTCACGGCAGATTGAGAACTGGATACAGCGTACTCCAACATTTCTTCCGGCTTCTCCCCTTTTTGATGAACCGACGTAAAATGCGCATCGGCCACTTCAGCTGCCTCAGCAGACACCAAAAGTCGCACAACCGCTTTTGCAAGTTCACGCTTATACGTCATTGGATTTTCTCCAGCTTCCATCGCGGATTTCATTTCTGCCAAACGCTCATTTGAAACATCCGTCAGCAATTCAAAAGCGGGCAAAACCAACCCATCTGACCAAGACATAATCTTGCCATACATATCATTTGGTTCATCCAAAAACGACACCATATTACCTTCGCTCTTTCCCATCTTCTTTCCCGTTGGATCTACTAAAAGTTTGGTCGTGAGCACGTATTTTTCCTTATTCTTCATTTCACGCAACAAACTGCGACCAGCCAACATATTAAACGTTTGATCATTTCCACCGATTTCTAAATCCACTTCCATCGCCACCGAATCATATCCCTGCATCAGCGGATACAAAAATTCATGTACATGAATCGGCTTCGCTTCCTGCAATCGATCTTGAAACATATCGCGCTCCAACATTTGCTGCACCGTAAAATGCGACGACAATTCAACCACATCGGCGAAAGACATTTTCCCTAACCAATCCCCGTTAAATTTCAATTCAACCGGATTCTCTCCATCAAAACGCACAAAACGCGAAGCCTGTTCTTTATACAGTTTGCAGTTCGCTAACACTTCTTCGCGCGTCAACTGTTTACGTGTCGCCTTTTTATCCGTCGGATCACCAATCATGGCGGTAAAATCTCCGATGAGCATGATCACCCGATGACCCATTTCTTGCAGCTCGGCCAACTTACGCAACCAAATCACATGTCCCAAATGCAAAGTCGGACCCGTTGGATCAATCCCGGCATACACCGTTAAACGCGGACCAGAAACCATCCGATCAGCCAATTTTTCAGGGGTCGGATACACATTCTGTACGGCACGAGTCAAAAAATGCTGGACACTCATATACGCCGCAGCTTAGCCCAAAAAAATGCCGCTGGCAAACAAAAAACCCGGTCATCCAACCTCTAGGGCTAGACCGACCGGGACGAGAAACCAAGGACCGAACGCTCACCCAACAAACCAGGTATGTCGCTGGCACCGATGCCATGCGCGACATACTGATTCTGAAGCCAGGCATCATAGGCCTGCAGCGCATGCTCAAACAGCTCAAGGTTTAGCAGCCTGCTTTTAGACCAGCGTCGACACTGACAAAGCCGATTCAAGGCAATCTTGATCGAAACCAATCGATCTCGATCTGTAACAAACGTGCCAAGTGCCTTCGCATCGTCCACATCGGGCTGCGTAGCAACCTCCGAAGTTGAACGCCCGCAAACATGGCTGAGCGCGCTATCGATCATCTCTGGAGTAACCGTGTTGAAGAAGTCCTGCACCATATCCAGTTCAGGCTCATCCGCACCACTCACCACACCCTCCCTAAGACGATACACGTCGCCAATCAGCGCAAGATAAGCCAGAATGGCCTCAGCCGTTTGCGGAAAAGACATTCGCCGCATACGTGCCAGCCGTTCTTGGTAGAAAAGCTCAGACTGTTTTCGCTGGCTCATGGCCTACCTCCGTTCGGATTAACTGGCCGCTTGGTGAAACACACATACGTCACCCAAGCGGGCTGACTTTCGATCAAGACTCGATCACCACGCTTCGCATCAATCTCAAGCAAGCTGAGACGGAGCGAATAAATCGTTTCTCCGAGCCACGTATCAAAGGTCTCGCGTAGCGGCTCAAGTTGGCCAACCTGCGAGCCTTGAATCAGACTAACCCGGTGCATCGTGATCCGAGTGAGCGCAATCAGAAAAGACTGCAATCGATCTCGATTCAGGATGGATATGTCGACATCTGCTTGAAGTGAAACCACCTCTGGATGGATGAACAATCCCTGAGGACCGTGACCCAACGCGCACGCGATGGCACCACTTACCTCATTCGGCTTCAAACGCCGCTTCCACTCCTCCAACTGCGGAGGCGGTGGAAACATCCGCATGCGGTACAAATCACCCATGGCGACCAAGATCCGAACCGTCGCTTGATCAGACGGCGGCTCTTGCAGGAGCCGAACAATGTCTTCAAACAGACTAACTGCATATGTCTGCTGCTGGGTAATCAACTCACTTTGGTTATGAGCTTCCATGAAGGATCCTCGGGTTGAGAGGGTACGAAAAAGGGCGTGTGTCGCAGTACACACGCCCTTTTCAAGAATGTCAAGACTTACCCGAACAAAACGCGTTTGGCTTCTAAAGCCTCAATCTTCGCCTGCGCTTCGACCAACTTTCTCTCCATATCCTGCTTCACTTTTTCTGGCGCTTTGGACAAAAACTCCGCATTCTTTAATTTTTCTCCAGTTGAAGCCACATATGCTTCAAGCTGGGTCAGCTCTTTTGCAATCTTCTCTTTTTCCTTTTCAACATCAACCGTGGCCAGCGCATTCACCGCAATCGTCACTCCTGTCCCAACCAAGGTCGGCCAACCCGCAGGCAATGAATCAACAAGCTGTACAGATGAGGCACGAGTAAGAACGCGAATAATCTCATTCGTATTCAATACCAAATCTTTTACGGATGAATCGACCGTCAAAGCAAATTCAACCTGAACCGCAGGCTCGATTCCTTGCTCACTTCGAAGCCGACGCATATCACTTACAATCTGACGCAAGCGCTCAAATAAAGGCAAAGCCGCCATGCCATACTCCTTCATCTCAAACTGAGGCCATTCCGAAACAATCAATTGCCCACCAAATCCAGCCTGCTGCCAAATCGACTCAGTCACGAATGGCATAAATGGATGCCATAAAGCCAAAACTGTTTTCAAGATGTGTTGCAAAATCTGCTCTTTCCCTTTTTCAATCTTCGCAATTTCCAAATACCAGTCAGCTAAATCCGTCCAGGTAAAATCGCGTAGCTCTTCGCCAGCCGCAGAAAATTGATACGAAGCGATCTTCTTGGTTACGCTTGAAGCTACTTCATTCAATCTCCCCAAAATCCATTGATCAGCCAATGTCATTCTCTCTTCATCCTGCGCACCAAGCGCAGAGAGCTGAGTTTCTTTTTCTCCAATTTGAAGAAGAATAAAGCGCGAAATATTCCACAGTTTATTCGTAAAATTCCGGAAGCCCTCAATTTTCGCTTCGGATAATTTTACATCTTGTCCCGGTGTTGTCCCCATCACGAGCGACAAACGCACGGCATCGGTTCCATATTTCGGAATCAAATCCAATGGATCCAAAATATTGCCGAGCGACTTCGACATCTTTCTCCCCTGCTCATCACGTACCAAACCATGCAAATACACATCCTTAAACGGCACTTCACCCAAAGCATAGGTCGACATCAAGATCATGCGCGCCACCCAAAAAAACAAAATGTCATAGCCGGTTTCCAACACCGCATTTGGATGATAGTCCCGATGTTCTTCCCATAATTTTTTATTTGGCCAACCCAAAGCCGAAAATGACCACATTCCAGAAGAGAACCACGTATCAAGCGTGTCGGGATCTTGAACCCATCCTTCACCTGGCGAGGCTTCAGACACCTGCATTTGTTCACCCGAATACCACACCGGAATCCGATGCCCAAACCAAATCTGACGCGAAATACACCAATCGCGAAGATTATTAATCCAATGAAAATATGTCTTATCAAAACGCTCTGGAACAATCTTGGTTTCACCAGATTCAACCGCCGCAATCATCAACTGTTTAAGCGAAACCATCTCGCCCTTTTTCCATTTTCCAAGCGTATCACTTCGCAAAGCGAACATCTTGTTCACCCGAATGAACCATTGCTTCATCGGTAATTGTTCAACAGCTGCTCCACCGCGTTCCGCCACCGGCAAATTCTGCGCAATGTCTTCAACCGAAATGAGCGTACCTGCCGCACTCAAATACTCTTCAACCTTTTTACGCGCTTCAACAATCGACAAACCAGCAAAATCCGCACCAGCCTCAGGCAATAAACGAGCATCCTTCCCAATCACTGGAATCGTGGCTAAACCATGTCTCACGGCAATATCCGCATCAATCATCGAGTGAGCTGGCGTCACACCAAGCGCACCCGTTCCAAAAGCTGGATCCACAGCCTCATCACCAACGATCTTAATCGACAAAGTCTTGCCACAAAAAACCGGCGCGAATGTCTTTCCAATCAAATCTTTATACCGAGCATCCTCTGGATGAACCGCCACTGCTACATCGCCAAATTTTGTCTCGGGTCGTGTCGTCGAAATCGCAATTGGAAAATCAGCATCGTATTTAAAGGTCAATAATTTCGCCGTCGTTTCTTTAGTCAAGACTTCATCATCGCTGAGCGTTGTCTGAAACTGCGGATCCCAATTTACAATGCGATATCCCTGTTCAATAATCCCATCCTCAAACATCATTCTGAACATCTCATTCACCGCACGATTGCGATCGGCATCCAAGGTATAGCGTTCACGCGACCAATCACAAGAACAACCCATCTTGCGTACTTGTTTATTAATCGTGTTTTTTGATTCTTCAGCAAACTTCACCACTTCTTCTAAAAATTTCTCGCGCCCTAATTCTTCGCGTGGATTCTTCATCCCCTGCTTCAT
>CAYRRZ010000037.1:0-5723 GCA_964426815.1 uncultured Gammaproteobacteria bacterium
TTCGCAAGTAGCACTTTGACCCTCGGTCACTCAGCTCCCTGAGCCTCGTTCAGCTCGACACATGTCGAACTGAACGAGGCTCTCTTTTTTACCAATAAAAAACGAGCCTCTCAGCTCGTTTTTCTTTTTGTTTATTTCTTACGGAAGATCGAATGGTTTCGGTTCGCTCACGATTTCTCCACTGGCATTTGTTAGTGGTCTTGGCGTGCGATCCGCATTGTCGCTCTTTCCACCAAAGGATGGGCGAGGTCCGCTTGGACGTGGTCCGCGATCGCTACCACCTCCACCTGGAGCGCGGCGCAAAGGCTGCTTGTCCTTATCGGATTCCACATATCCTGGGGCTGCGCGCTTCATGGATAAGTTCACGCGACCCTGTGAATCAATTTCATACACCTTCACCGTCACGATATCCCCAACTTTAACCACATCTGTGACTTTACCCACACGCTGTGCCGCCATTTCAGAAATGTGAACCAAGCCTTCTTGCTTTGGACCAATTTCCACAAAAGCACCAAATTCCATGAGACGCGTCACGGGACCCGTAAACAATTCACCGACCGCAATTTCGCGCGTGAGCTGCTTGACCCAATCAACGGCTTTCTTCATGCCTTCTGGATTAACCGAGGTAATCATCACCAAACCATCATCTTCAATATCAATTTGCACATTACACACGGCGATAATTTCATTGATCATCTTGCCGCCTGGACCAATCACATCGCGAATCTTATCTGGATTGATGCGAAGGGTTTCAATCCGAGGAGCCCACTTGGACAACTCCGGACGTGGAGCTGAGATCACCGACTCGATCGAAGCCAAGACTTTTAAGCGGGCTTCATACGCCATCTTCAAGGTCTCGCGCATCACTTTGTGCGGAATGCCATGCGTCTTGGTATCCATCTGAATCGCGGTGATACCCGCGCGTGTACCAGCCACCTTAAAGTCCATTCCACCGGCGCCATCTTCCAAATCTTGTAAGTCGGTAATCACCTGATAACGACCAGCTTTTTCATCGCTCGCCATACCCATGGCGATACCGGCAACTGGAGCCGAAATCGGCACGCCGGCATCCATGAGGGACAAAGTTGATCCACAGGTTGCACCCATTGAGGATGAACCATTCGAACCCAAGACTTCACTCACCGCACGAATCGTATAAGGGAAGTTTTCCTTAGTAGGAAGCACTGGCATGAGCGCACGTTCTGCGAGAGCACCATGACCAATTTCACGACGACCTGGTCCGCGATTGCCCTTGGTTTCACCCACGGAATAGCTCGGAAAATTGTAGTGATGGAAATAGCGCTTCTTGATCTGATATTCCATCGTGTCCAAAGTCTGTTCCATGCCCGGCGAACCAAGAGTCACGCTGGTGAGCACCTGGGTTGAACCGCGCATAAACAAACCGGAGCCATGCGTACGTGGCAAAATTCCGACCATGCTTTGCAAGTCGCGAATTTCATCCAACGCACGACCATCGGCGCGCTTGCCCTGATCCAAAATCAACTTGGTAATTTCGCCTTCAACAAAATCTTCCAAGATTTCGAGCGCCTTTTTGCGATCATCCTTGGAAACTTGTTGCGCTTCAAGTTCTTTGTCAGCCGCTTCCTTTAATTTCTTCACGGCTTGTTTGCGATCATCCTTGCTCTTCAATGGCTCCGCAAACAAAATCGAAGGGGAGAGTTTGGTCAAAATTTCCTTTGCCTTGGCATGCAAAGCAGCGCGATTTTCTTTTTCCACTTTCTCTTCATCCGTCTTTGGCGTCATCATGTCGAGCTTGGTCTTGCCAACGGCTGCGCGCACTTTTTCGATGAGCTCGATGACAGGCTTCATTTGTTCATGAGCCCATTCAATTGCTTGAGCCATGTCTTCTTCGCTGACCTGTTTGGCGCCAGCTTCAAGCATGACGGTTTTGCCATTCACACCAGCCACCACCAAATCCATTTCACCTTCATCCGTCAAAATATAGCTTGGATTCAAAATCCACTGACCATCCTTGCGACCAATGCGGCAAGCAGCCAAAGGACCATCCCAAGGAATATCACTCATGCCTAAAGCACAAGCTGCACCAATCAAACCCGTAATATCCGCATCATTTTCTTGATCATGCGAAAACACGGTTGCAACCACCGCAATTTCATTTCGAATCTTTTCATTAAACAGTGGGCGAATCGCACGATCAATCAAGCGACCGCTGAGCACCGCTTCATCCGTTGGACGACCTTCGCGCTTAATAAAGCGTGAGCCCTTGATACGACCAGCGGCATACATGCGTTCCTCAAAATCAACCGATAAAGGAAAGAAATCCATGCCTTCACGCACGCCACCCATGGTAGCGGTACATAAAACCACCGTATCTCCGTAGCGCACCGTACACGAACCATTTGCCTGTTGGGCGAGAAGTCCCGTCCCAATAGTGAGCATGCGCCCACCCCATTCAATCGAAAACTCTTGTTGTGTTTTCATACGTTAAAATAAATTCCTTAGAGTGGAATGCCAGAAATGCGTACCAAGACCTAATCCGCTCGGCGGATCGATGTCTTGGCGCGATTCCCGTCCCGCAATTCTCATGTCTGAGAAGTGGGGGACGAGAGATGACTTAAAAAGTCACCCGAATTGGTCTCGTTCCGGCTTCGCTATCCTCACCTAAATCAATACCATCATTCTGAGTTTCTGCCTTTGGCGCATCAACTTCTTTGCGTGGACGACCGCGTCCTTTTTTGGGAGAAGTTGGCACCGACTCAGGACCGAGTCCGGCGAGTTCTTCAAACGAAGGCATGCTCGCTTTTTCTATATCTGTCGCCACTCCATTCGCCGCCTTTGGTGCAAATGGCTGACGATACATGCGGTGAGCCCCAATCAAACATTCTTTTCCTTCCGAAGAAATGTCATAAAAACGATCCGCCACCGCGCGCAATTGTGCATTGGTCGATTCGGCAAAAGCCACCACTTCAACAATCACCCCACGACCATGGAGATATTCAACCAAAGGCACAAAGTCGCCATCACCTGTGAGGAGCACGAGCACATCAACTTTTTCGGCTAACTTAACCGCATCAACTGCCATACCCACATCCCAGTCTGCCTTTTTGGCCCCAGAATGAAATTCCTGCACATCTTTCACTTTCAATTCGATCCCAGCTCCGGTCAAAGCATCAAAAAAAGCTTGCTCATCACCGGTTTTTGACTTAGCAACATAGGCAATCGCCCGAATAATCGGCCGATGATCTGCCACCATATCCACCACCTTGGCAAAAGCTAAACGTGCGCCATGAATATGTTTGGCGCTGTGATACATGTTTTGTGTGTCGATAAGAAAGGCGACACGTTGATCTATCCGAGTAAACATAGAAAAGCCTTATTACAGGCAAAATAACAATAAAAAAGAAGAATGATGGGCTTAATATAGCAAAAAAATGGCCTTTTGTCAACCAAAACCCAATATCAGGCTCACCTTGACAAAAACCTATTTTTCAGGTATACAAAGGAGTTAATAAATCGATGTTCTGGTCAGAAATATCGCTCAACCAACGATATTCCTGCCCATAACACCGGCAGGAGAAAGCAAGGTTTGTCCCATGCCTACCAGGGTAACTCTCGGAGTAAACCATGTCCGCATCATTCGTCCGGGTCAGCACCAGCTCAACCTTGAGCGCGAACTTAAGGTTTTGTTTCTAAGCGATTACAAGGTGTGTCAGGAATATATCGACCCGGTCACGGTTCTGAGCCGGAGTACGGGTTTGAGACATGACGCTAAGTATAAGACGGTGAGCTTTGCGCTTGGTCTTATGGATGCCGGTTTTGAGGTCGAGCTTCAGTATCAAGGAAAACCCCCAGAGCTCTTCCCACGTCCGTTGAGGTTCGTTTACTCGTATTACTTGATTGGCCTAGCCTGGGCTAACAACGCTCTTGATCAACTCTTGTTGCTTTTTCAGGGATTTGTCCGCCACGAGGATCGTCATCTAGTCTGGGAGGCTACCGGTAAGTACTACTACTCGCATCCTTCTCGCATCCGTACCGAACCGCTTCGCCTTATCATCGCCTGATTTGTCCCTTCTCTTTATCTTCTCTCTTTGAAGAATCGCATGACATGGTCATCGCATTCTTTCACAAAAGCATTTCATCTTGTTTTCAATCTTTGAAAGACAATTGAAATGCCTATTCCCGAGCCACCCTGAAGGGTTCAGGAATAGAAACGAAAATCTTCAGCCAACAAAAAAGCCCGTCGTACAAACGAACGAACGGGACTTGAGAGCTAACTTTAGCTTTACTGCCTTGCGCATTCGCCGAAGCTCAACTTCCTCCTTCGGAGCACCGCTGATGATTTCAGCGGTTTATTCTCTGGATTCACGAGCAGACGCATCGGCTTGTCCCGATATCCTCCCGTATCACTCACAGCAACCACGAATGTTTTAGGATCTACGAGAGGCGCCTCTCATTCTCGTTCGGCTTTGATTGCGACGAGTATTCTACGCTTGCCAACATCTACGCATATCAACAAATGCCGCGAGTATTAGCAAAACGAGGCAGAGCTCAAGAATTCCACCACCCAATAGCCATACTGTTCGGCTCAAAAAAATTGAGGTACTCATCAATACCACTGCACCCACGAGCAGTACAGCTTCAGCAGCACGCAAAGCGTAGTGTGGATCGTCAGGACTCTCTTCTCTGATGAAGAGTTCCCAAATAAACAAGAGGCTAACTACACCGATGGTCATCCATCGTGTGGAGTTCAAGCCAGCCAACATTGCTCGATGCATAAGCGATACCGATACAATGCTGCTCAAATAAGTTATTCCATTGAGAATGCACGCCAAATAACTTTCTTTCATGCGCGATCTCCTTTTCCTTGGAAAGTGCCGCTTCTTTTCTAGTCCGAATAAGCGATATTGTCAATCCCGCGATACAAAAAACCCTCTTCTGTAAAGAGGGTTTTTGGTTTTTACACCTTCAATTTTGCCATGAGTTCGTCGTATCCCTTTGCGTCTTCGCGCTTAAGATACTTCATGAGGCGGCGGCGTTCACCAACCTTTTTGATCAAACCGCGGCGAGAAGAGAAGTCCTTTTTGTGTGTGCGCAAGTGATCCGTCAAATCCTTGATTTCTTCGGTGAGAAGAGCAATCTGAACTTGAGGAGAACCAGTATCGGTTGCATGAACCTTATACTTTTCTATAACACGCTTTTTCTTGTTTGGATCCAACATGTGTTTGTCAGTACCGATCGCCCACAAATCATCTAGGCAAGGCCAAAATGTCTTTCTGGACGATCGATTCCGGATACGCGTCTCATTAAGCCGAAGCCAAACGGACGTAATAAATAAGAATCGAACAACGGAAAGCTATCAAAAATCAGAGATTTTGGCAAGGGCTAGCCAAAAACAAACAAAAAACCCACCAAGGAAAGGTGGGGAATCTCGCTCAGGTTTCGAGATGTGGTCTGGAATTTAGGCAGTCCAAGAACCAGCCCTTTTCATCCGTCCAGCGAATCTGCGTGATCGATGTATTGTCGATCGTCATCCGCCAATAAGCTGGAGCACTGATCCCAAAAAGAGGACCAATCAGGCAGCGGAGAGCATGGCCATGGCTCACCACGAGGTAGGTAACCAAGTCTTGGTGCAAGAGGCGCCCGGTTTTGAGTGCATCTTCGAGCCAAAGGCCCATCCGTCGCTCGACCTGTCGAAAGCTCTCGCCACCCGGCGTCGCATAGTCAGCGCCAAGTTGATTGGT
>CAYRRZ010000037.1:5823-7604 GCA_964426815.1 uncultured Gammaproteobacteria bacterium
CATTGGCGGCACTCTCTCCATGTCGGACAAGAGTGAACACAATCGTTTGCTTTCTCTGTTTCATGGATACCTCCAAGGTGCGTATACGAGCTAATCAATCTTCGGCTTTTGCGTCAAGAACGAAAAAACCCACTCGCAAAGCAAGTGGGTCAAGGAGATTCATCCTCAAATCCCGGGACTTTTCCCATCCGGTTTCCGCTCCGAAAGGAAATCAGGGTACCGAACACATCGATACTGCCGATACAACGTTGCGGCAGTCTCCAGGTCCAGTATCCGCTAAAGTCCGAAAATGAGGCGGGCGAATAATCCTCCGGACCGAGTGACAATGACGTCTCGGGCAGTCGAATACGCGCCCGCATGCCTTGGAGCAGATGTACTTCAATCCCATGTGTATTCAATCCATCCTGCATGAACAGGACAAAGTGATCCCATGGAAACGTAGCAATTGTCATCGTGCAACGGGATTTCCTGCCGACCGTAAATCGGCCAGCTGGTTCCATCTTCATCCAAGTCAGTCTTTGCCGATGCGGTGCTGACCATCCAATTTGCAGAACCTGCATCGCTTGAGTTGCGACCGCAGGTTTTTTCGTCGGCGGCGGCGGGTTTCGATACCGAGGAAATGGGAACGTCACCATGCGCCCTCCAGGATACTCAGGATCGCATTCGCGAGTTTGAGCGGATCATGTCGGAGCAGGCTCCGCTTGAGTTGATCGCCTGGAACACGTTCGGCGATTTCATCCGCGATCAAATCGGTCGCAACCACTTGGAAAGGCAATTCGTCAGACTTCAAATCATTCTGAACGATCTGGTCACCAGCCTCCGCATAGCGCTTGGTGATCAAGGCCGACGGCCGAGCGGAGTTAACCAAGGCCGCCGAAATTTTTGCCGGAGATAGATACATTCCAACCTCCGTACAAAAGCGCAGCGCCCCAAAGCCATCCGTCTGTCCTTCTTTAATCGCCAGATTCACCACCTGAACGATCTTGGCAGAAGTTGTGCTGAGGGCCTCTGGTATCCCATCGACCAGCAATACCGGCACCAAGCTGGTGTAGAGATCACCGGGCGCGAGCACGATCAAGTCCGCAGACTGAAGCGCTTCAAGCGCCGCTGGATTTGCCGGGATGCGCGTCTCAAGCATGCAGCGCCTAATCGGTGAGCGGTTCTTAACCACTGCATCGATCAAGTGTTCGCCATTCAATACTTGGCCATTGATGAGCTCGGCACACAGGACGGCTTCCCGTTCGCTAACCGGGATCACTCGACCACGCACCGCCAGCATCTGATGCATCATCTCAATTGCTTTCAAACGATTTGCGGTGCTCTTCTCAACGGCCGTCAAGAAGATATTCCCAAACCGATGTCCATTGAGCGAGCCTTCGCTGAAGCGATAGTTGAAAGCGATACGCATCCCTTCTGAGCATTGCGCCATCGCAATCAAGCACTGACAGATATCACCCGGAGGCAAGACGCCGTACTCATCCCTGAGCACGCCCGTCGAACCGCCATCATCAGCCACGCTGACAATCGCGGAAAGTTCGACACGGTCGAGATATTTCATGAGTCCAGTCAGGACCGTAAAATTCCCAGTCCCACCACCAAGCACCACAATCTTTTTCTTCACTTTTTCCATGACACGCCTTTCCGTTCAAAAGAACGAGCTTCAATTCATCATATTTTGGAACAAGTATCAAGACCCATACCAACAAAAAACCCCGGTATTCCGGGGAGAGTTGAGGTTAAGGACAGCCGCAGCCGCTGTGGAAGTTGGGGTTACACCCATC
>CAYRRZ010000038.1:0-2556 GCA_964426815.1 uncultured Gammaproteobacteria bacterium
ACAAAAAACCCTCGGCATGACCGAGGGTTTTTTGTATTCCTTTTTTTTATTCTGCATTCAAGGCGGCAGCGGTCTTTGGACCAACCAATCCTGCACCAGGTGCAACCGCACTCGTCACAATTCCTTTTTCAATTTGAAACTTGATCAAATATTCTTGTGTCTTTGGACCAAAATATCCTGTTTGAATTGAAGAGGCGTCTGCAAGTTTAAAATGCGTCGCTAAACGAGCCTGCAAAGCACTCACCATGTCACCTCGCATCCCGCGCGCTAAACCACGTGGAATACCACCCAATGCTTTTTTCATAACCGGAGCAGCAACTACTGCCGGAACCACAACCTTTACCGGTTCTGGATTGAGAGCAGGAGCTGGAATCGAAGCCGCTGCAACCATCGGTGTGGTTACCGGCACAATCCCCTTTGCCAAGCCCTTCACAGCTTCCATAAAAGCTAAACGCGCACGATCCGTACTCTTGGAATACGATTTAACGGCCGACTTGATGCCATAGACACCAAAACCACAGTACGGCTCTTTCATCGCATCCCAAGACACCGTAATTGCATCTCGATAGACCGTAATAATACCTGCCGCTTTTTCATTTTTGAGATAGGGAGCAATATCTTTTTCAAGACGCGTCATCACTGCCGCATGCGTACCAAGCGTACCTGCCGTAACACATTTCGAAGCTGGAGCCTCGGCAGCCTGAACAACTGGGCCCGCAACCACAAACAGACAAAGAGCTAAACACGCACACGAAACAAGTCGTTTTGATGACATATGGGTTATATAAAGATACCACAACCCAATAGCCGAGCAAATTCAACTACACATGATCCGCGGCGTCTTGCAGAATCTGCTGTAGACCACGCAATTCTTTGACCGATATCCCTTCGGTAATTTTCTCCGACACCATTTCAACCGATTCAAGCGACTCTTCATATAACCGCTTGCCTCCTTTTGCCAAAACCACAAAACTAACACGCGCATCTGTTGGATGAACTTCGCGCTCAACCAAGCCAATCTTTTCCATCGGTAAAAGCATGCGTGTAATTCCTGATGCGGTAAGCCCGACACATTCTGCCAAATCAATCCGGCGCATTTTTTCTTCAGGCGCTTGAGCTAAATGATGCAAGATCACAAAGTCTGAAAAACCCAAACTCAAAAAACCCTTACGAGACAAAATCGCGTTCAAGCGCGCAAGGGACAAAACGAATGACAAACTCGGATGGACAGATTTCATATGCCGAGCATAATACTTGACATATCAAGTATTTGTCAAGTATAGTGATTCAGGTACTACAAACAATATGTCTATTCGAACCATCCAGCGCATCACTCCAGCAGAAAAAACCTTTGAAGGCGCCGGCTTCCCTGTCCGCCGACCTTTTCCGATCCACAAAACGCCAGAAATTGATCCCTTCTTGCTTTTAGATGAAATGGGTCCCGCCGAACATGGCCCAGGCGAAGCCCAAGGCGCACCCGATCATCCACATCGCGGCTTTGAGACCGTAACCTATATGCTCTCCGGTCGCATGAAGCACACCGACTCCCATGGAAATATCGGCATCATCGGCCCCGGTGATGTCCAATGGATGACAGCTGGCGACGGCGTCATTCATTCTGAAATGCCTGATGAAGCCTTTCAAGCAACCGGCGGAAAAATGCATGGCATTCAACTCTGGGTCAATCTTCCCAAAGGAGATAAGCGCATGAAGCCGCGCTATCAGGACATTCCATCCAATCACATCCCAAAGGTCACCTCGCCCGATGGCTTGGTTCAGGTCACCGTCATCGCCGGAAAATCGCTCGGCGCTTCGGCTCAGATCGAAACCCGCATCCCAATCACCTATCTGCATCTACGCATTCAACCCGGCGGCAGCATTGTGCAAGACATATCACCAACCGCAAATACCTTTGCCTATATCCTCCATGGCTCCGCCCAATTCTCTGAAGACCATACCGAAGCTTCAAGTGGCGACCTCATTCTATTTGCGCATGATGGAGATCAAGTCAAAATAACGGTTCCACCAAATGCACGAGGCATAGCCGATCTTATTCTCTTGGCCGGCGAACCCTTGAATGAACCCATTGCTCGATACGGTCCATTCGTCATGAATACCGAAAAAGAAATTCTCGAAGCCATCACCGATTATCGAAATGGTCGTTTTGGATCAATCAATGTCGGAAAAGAAAAAACCTAATATGCCATCACACACCCTCAATCAACTCCACACCGAATTACTCGAACTCCACAAAGCCCTGCTCGAATTTGAAAAAGGAAAATACGAAGCCGTCTACGGAAAAATCGCGACTCCCTATCAATATCTCGACATCGTCATCAAGCATCCGGCCTTTGCTTGGCTCAGAACGTTGTCCGAAGCCATTGTCTCAGCTGACGGTCTAGATCGCGAAGATGTTCGCAAACAAGATGAAGAAATTAAAACCGCCATCAAACAACTTCTCGACATAACCAATACGCAAGAAGAATTCGGACAAAAATACAGCTTGGCGGTCAATGAATCCGCCGATGTGGCCTATGCCCATGCCAAGGTGATGAA